>CAYOUR010000027.1:22706-24173 GCA_964407145.1 uncultured Lentisphaeraceae bacterium
GTATGTCGTCCAGGCTTTAGCCTGCCGCATGTCGTCCAGGCTTCAGATTGATCGTTTTCACCGCGTCCTCCACTAGCAAACCCTCCCATTCATAATTCCGCCGCGGACGATCGTCGACCCGCGAGTACTTCTCAAGCAAGGAATGCCCTCTATGTCACAGCCAGCCATCAGCACACCCTCCGCTCTCGCTGCTAAGATCAGTGGCCGTCTGGAAGGCGCTTGCCCGGTTGACGCCATCACCGGCGTTGCGTCCCTGGCAGAGGCCGGCCCCACGGATGTCTCCTTCCTGGCCAGCGACAAATACCGACACCTCCTGAAAACCACCAGAGCACCCCTTGTGCTGGTCGCGATCGATTTCCCCGAACCGCCGCCCGAGGGCAAGGCATGGATCAGATGCCAGGAACCCTCAAAGGCTTTTTCTGCCTTGGTCAGCCTTTTTATCCCCCCACCGCCAGCACGCCACGCCGGCATCCACCCGACGGCCGTCGTTGACAGAACCGCCCGCGTCGCCGCTTCGGCCCATATCGGACCTTGTGTCGTCGTCGCCGCCGAGGCCGTCATCGGCGAACGTGCCGTCGTCATGGCCGGAACCTTTATCGGCGAACAGGCCGTCATCGGCTCTGACTGCGTTTTCTATCCCCACGTGACCGTCCGCGAAAGATGCCTGGTCGGACCGCGAACCATCCTTCATCCCGGTGTCGTCATCGGCGCCGATGGCTTCGGTTACGACTCGGACCAGACCGGACATCATAAAATCCCACAGGTCGGCATCGTCGAAATCGGCGCCGATGTCGAAATCGGAGCCAACTCATGCGTCGACCGAGCCCGCTTCGGCGTGACCCGCATCGGCGATGGAACCAAAATCGACAACCTGGTCCAGATCGGACACAACGTCACCACCGGCAAGGCCTGCATGATCGTCGCACAGGTGGGCATCGCCGGCTCAGCCACCCTCGGCAATGGCGTCGTCCTGGCTGGACAAGCCGGCGTCGTCGGGCATGTGACCATCGGCGATGGAACCATCGCCATGGCCAAAGCCGGAATTACCAAAGACACTCCTCCTAAAGCCGCCCTCATCGGCATGCCTGCCATCGACCGCCGCGAATTCGCGCGCCAAGCTATGTTTATCAATAAATTGCCGGAAATCGCGGCAACCTTGAAGAAACTGCAAAGCGACATCAATGCCCTCAAACAGCAGGACGATCGTCAACCCTGACCAAGTCCAAGTCCAAGTCCACGCTCCACGTCCGTCCGTCCGCTCCCCACTGCGCCCTTGCCGACTGGCAGCCGACCCGTAACCGGTCACCTATTGAGAATTGCGCCATGGTATGGTGCCGTCGTCCTTGCATGATGCCCGTCAAATGAGGCTGGACGACCTACGGCAGCCTGAAGGCGGGACTACCCACGGCAGGCTGAAGGCTGGACTGCATATGACCGCCCGGAGGGCGGGACAAACATAACCCCGGG
>CAYOUR010000028.1:0-5524 GCA_964407145.1 uncultured Lentisphaeraceae bacterium
CGCCTATCACCACAGTTCGCACGTTGACCGTCATTATCAATGGGTGACCGATTACCCAACGCGGAAAAAAATTCCCGCTGCCGCTGGCATAATAGAAATCTTCCATTATAGTGTAAGCAGTTCATGTGAAGAAGTGACGTAACCAAGGCGACCGCGCCGGAGGTGCAGAGCAGTCAATGGCCAACCAGGGATTACTTAAACGTCTGAACATGGCCAGAATCCTGGACGTCGTGCGCCGGGATGACGACCTGCATCGTGCGGCGGTTGCGGACCTGCTGGGGCTGGACCGCAAGAGCGTGACGAATTTGGCGAATGAGCTGCTGCAGGATGGCTGGCTGGTGGAAACCGGCGTACGGCACCCGCATCGCGGCCGTCCGCAGATTGTCCTGGGCCTGAACCGTGACCGGCACTGTCATCTAGGCATCCATATTTCCGAGACCAAGGTCGTCGGCCTGCTGATCAACCTATACGGTGAAATCATCTCGCGCCGCGAGACGTCCTATTCGTTTGCGAGCAGCCTGAAACAGATCGGCCAGGCCCTGACCGACGTTTTCCACAGCCTGCGCGGCATTGCCGGCACGCGGCTGGCAGCCACCGGGCTGGCCGTCCCCGGCATCCTTGACAACGCCACCGGCTGCATGATCCGGTCCGTCAACATCCCCGCCCTCGACGGCGTCGACCTGCGGCAGCTGATCAACAGTTGCAATCCGAGCCCACTCATCCTGGAAGAAGCGTCACGGGCCAAGGCCCTGGCTGAAAAGTGGTTCGGCTTGGGCCGCAATCTCAACAGCTTCGCCTGCGTCGACCTCGGCATCGGCATTGGCGCCGGCATCGTCGCCGACCGGCGCCTGCATAATGGAACCAACCTGGGAGAAATCGGTCACAATATCATCCGACCCGGCGGCAAAGTCTGCCGATGCGGGCACCGCGGCTGCCTGGAGGCCTATATCTCCGAACGCGTCATCTGCCGGGAAATCGCCAAATGCCAAGGCGGCGACGCGCAGACTCTGGCTGAAGTCGGGCCGCTCTGCCCGGCCGCCGAGGCCATTCTCGGCCGGGCCGGTTTCGCCCTGGGACTGGGCCTGGCTCCGCTCATCAACATCCTCTGCCCGCCCCTCATCGTCCTCTCCGGCAACCTCACCAACTTCGAATCCCTGGTCTTCCCCGAAATGGAACGCGGCCTGGCGGAGGCCGCCCTGCCCTGGTCACGCCAGTCCGTCACCGTCAAGACCTCGGCCTTCGCCCCCGACACCGCCGCCGCCCTCGGCGCCGCGGCCGCCGCCATGGCCGACATCTTCGAAGTCACCGAACACAATTAGCCTTAGCCTTGTCCCCCCTCCCCCGGTCCGGCTGACCAGGGGACCAGACCACCGCCGCACCTCGATGGGCGGCGCCAACCCCCAAGCAGCATCAGGAGAAAAAACCATGACGAAACTGGCAATCGACGGCGGCCCCAAAACCGTAACCAACAAACTGGTCGGCTGGCCCAAATTCAACGACGAAGCCATCAACGCGGTGGTGGACGTGCTCAAATCCGGCAAGGTCAATTACTGGACTGGCCCCAAAGGCATGGAGTTCGAAAAGAAGTTCGCGGAATGGCAAGGCAGCAAATTCGCCATCAGCGTCAACTCCGGCACCTCGGCCCTGCACGTCGCCCTGGCCGCCCTCGGCGTCGGCCCCGGCGATGAAGTCATCGTCCCCAGCTACACCTTCATCGCCACCGGCTTCTCGGTCGTCCAGGCCGGCGCCATCCCGCGCTTCGCCGACGTCAACATCGACGACCACTGCATCAGCGTCGAATCCGCGGAAAAACTGATCACCCCCCGCACCAAGGCCATCATCCCCGTCCACCTGTACGGCAACATCTGCGACATGGACAAGATCAACGCCTTCGCCAAAAAGTACAACCTGTTCGTGATTGAAGACAATGCCGAAGCCTTCGGCGGCGAATACAAAGGCCGCAAGACCGGCACGCTCGGCCACATCAACGCCTGCAGCTTCTGCCAGAACAAGACCTTCACCACCGGCGGCGAAGGCGGCATGGTGACCACCGACGATGAGGACCTGGCCTGGGCCGCCCGCAGTTTCCGCGACCACGGCTACGACGTCAAGGAACGCCTCAACCTGCTCGCCCTCGAACAGAAACTGCCCTACATCCACAACCGCGTGGGCTGGAATTACCGCATGACCGAAATGCAGTCCGCCATCGGCATCGCCGAACTCAACCGCATGGAAAGCTGGAACATGCCTGCCCGGCGCCGCAACGCCAAAATCCTCATGGACGCCCTCCGCGACCTGCCCCAGATCAAGTACATGCCGATCGACACCCCCGAACGCCGCAACGGCTGGTTCGTCATGGCCTTCTCCCTCGACATGGACAAGATGACCTGCGACATCGGCCAGTTCATCAAGGCCGCCGGTGCCGAAGGCGCCCCCTGCTGGAAGGTCTTCTGGCCCCAGTGCCACACCGAAGGCGCCTACACCAAGCAGAACGGCTTTGGCCGCACCGGCTTCCCCTTCAACTCCAAGGAATACACCACGCCGTCCAGCGTCGACTACAGCAACGTCGAAGTGCCCAACGCCCGCTGGCACGAAACGAGCACCTTCACCTGCTTCGCCTTCCCGACCTTCACGGCCGAGGACATGGAGCAGATCGCGGCCGCCCTGGTGAAAGTCATCAAGGCCTACGCGAAATAAGCCCCCCGACCGCGTCCGGCGGCGCGCCACCGGCACGCCGCCGGCGCCCAGGCCGGCGCCGGCCAACCACCCCCATCCGAAGGAAACACCCATGCAAAAAGTCAAATTCGGCGTTCTCGGCGCGGGCGGCATAGCCCGGCGCCGCACCATTCCCGGCATGCTGCAGGCGGACAACATCGAGCTGGCCGCCGTCATGGACGTGGTCAACATCAAAGACATCGCCGCTGAATTCAAGGTTCCCAAGGCCTATGACAAGGCCGAAGACCTGCTGGCCGACCCCGACATCCAGGCCGTCTACATCGCCTCCCCGGTCAGCCTCCACCTGGAGCAAATCCTCGCCGCGGCCAAAGCCGGCAAGCACATTCTCTGCGAAAAGCCCCTGACCATGAATTCCGAACAGGCCGCCCAGGCCGTCGCCGCCTGCCAAAAGGCCGGCGTGCTCCTGCAGGAAGGCTACATGATGAAATTCCACGGCGCCCACCAGGCGATCCGCGACATCATCGCCAGCGGCAAAATCGGCAAGGTGGTCTACATGCGCGCCCAGCTTTCCTGCTGGTATCCGCCCATCCCCGGCGCCTGGCGCCAAGACCCGGCCAAAGGCGGCGGCGGCTCACTGATCGACATGGCCACCCACCTGTATGACCTGCTTGAGTACTTTGTCGGACCCATCCGCAAACTGGTCGCCTTCACCGGCAACCAGGTCCAGAACTACAAGTCCGAAGACTCCTCCACCACCCTGCTCGAATTCGACAACGGCGCCCACGCCACCGTCGACGCCTTCTTCTGCGTGCCGGACGAGGCCTCCCGCACCCGCCTCGAAATCTACGGCTCCGCCGGCAGCATCTTCACGGAAGGCACCATCGGCCAAAGCCAGGCCGGCACGGCCGAAGGCATCTTCGGCCTGGGCAGCGGCGGCTATGACGCCAAGCAGACCAAGGACGTGGTGCGCGAATTCCGGCCCATCGACTTCCCCGCCGTCAATCCCTACACGGCCGAATGCGCCCAATTCGCCGACTGCATCCTCAAAGGCACCGAACCCGAACTCAACAATGGCGACAATGCCATCCGCATCATGCGCCTGACGGAACAGGCCTACGCCTCAGCCCTCGACGGCAAGGTCAAAACCATCTGACCGAACCGGCAAGCATCCTTTCGGGCTCACGGCCAGTCAGCCAGACGGCCGTGAGCCCGTCCGCCACACCCGCATGACCCAGCCCCAGACCAGCGCCCCGACAAGACCACCAGACGGCCGTCTGCCGCGACCACGCCAGCTGCCCCCCCAACAACGCCCTCACCCCGACCCTTGCCTGCCGCCGTGAACGCGACGACGCCGACCGGCACGCCTCGCCGCCTGACCAGACGCGCCGGTCAGGACACCACCCCATCGCCCCCACCACTTTCCGCCCTTCTCCCCATCCCCCCATGAACAACATCTGGCTACTGATCTTCATCGTGCTGGCGATGCTCGGCCTTGAACGCCTGATCATCACCACGGCCGTCAGGCATCCGCTCGGCCGACGCATCATCCGCCGCCTGCCCATCCTGCACCCCAACGGCATTTCCCTGATACGCATCCCCATGGGCGCCGTCAGCATCTGGCTGGCAGCGCGCGGCCACTGGCCGGCCGCCATCCTCTGGTTCGCCTTCTGGATGATCACCGATCTGACAGACGGCACCATCGCCCGGCATTGCCACCTGGCCACCGAAACCGGCAAATGGCTCGACCCGTTCAGCGACAAGTGCATGTACTTCCCGGCCCTGGCCTACTTCGCCTTCGGCAGCAATATCTCCACGCCGATCCAGCCCGCCCTGGTCATCGCCTTCCTGGTCATCGACAGCCTTGGCCAGTTGTCCCGCCTGGTCTCCCGCAAAAAGGCCGCCAACCTCTTCGGCAAGACCAAAACCGCCCTGGTCACCATCCTCCTCTCCGCCATCGCCCTCAATCAGATCGACCCCAGCTGGATCATCACCACCCCGTTCGTCAACGTCTTCGCCTTCGCCTGCGTCATCCTCGCCTTCCTCTCCTGCTACTGCAAGGTCATCCCCGACATCTGGTACGCCAACTCCTTCACCCTGGCCAACTTCCTCTGCGGTCTCGGCGCCATCTGGTACGCCTTCCAGGACAACTGCCTCCTCAGCTTCGTCCTCGTCTTCCTGGGACAATTCTTCGACCTCTTCGACGGCCGCATGGCCCGCAAATACGGCTCCACCAAACGCGGCGCCTTCTTCGACGACGTCGCCGACGCCACCAGTTTCGGCCTCGCCATCGGCTGCCTGATCTTCTTCAGCCTGTCCCGCCCGGACACCGCCATCCCGCACAGTGCCGCCCTGGCCGTGGCTGTCCTCTACATCGCCTGCCTCATCTACCGGCTCTACCGCTTCCTGCATCCAACCAGGACCATGCCCAAAGGCGTCTTCCAGGGACTGCCCTCGCCCGCCGGCGCCCTGCTGGCCGGCTCCACCGTGCTCCTGTCCCGACAATTCCCTTCGACGGCCTCCGGCCTGATCGCCGCCGCCATGGTCGTCGTCACTTCCGTCTTGATGATCTCCAACATCCCCTACCGCCATTTCGGACAAAGCATCTGGCCCGGAATGCCGAAGACCATGAAGCTGCTCCTGTTCATCCTGCTGACCATGTTCACCGTCTTCGCCATCGCCCATCGCAACTACCGGTTCCCGTTCCTCTGGTGGACCTTCGGCATCAGCATCCTCTATCTGGCCGTCGGGACCTACCGCAAACGCCACCACCCCGGCGCCAATGCCAACCATAACCCCGCGGAAAACCAGGACGACCCGCCAGACTTCGATGGCGGCGACGACGACGACG
>CAYOUR010000028.1:5624-11860 GCA_964407145.1 uncultured Lentisphaeraceae bacterium
GCGATGACGGCGACAATGACGGCGACGGCACTTCCCGCGACGCCTAGCAAACCATTTTTCCGAACGCAGCCATGGACCAGCAGAACAGCAAATTCTACGACCGCCTCCTGGAACGCCTGGACCGCCTCGACCCCGCCAGCCTGCAGGCCTACCTGCTCCGGCTGATCAAGGAAAAAGGCTTTTTCGAAAATGTCTTCAATACCATCCGTGAAGGCATCATCGTCATTGACAACGACCTGAAAATCCGCTTCATCAACCATGCCGCCTGCATGCTGCTCGGCATTGAGCAGGATGCCATCGGCAAATTCATCGGCACTTACTTCAAGCAGCTGGCCTGGGAGGAACTGCGCGACACCGACCCGGAATCCTGGGGCACCTACTCCCGCCGCGAAATCGAGGTGTTCTATCCGGAACACCGCTTCCTCAGCTTCTACCTCCTGCCCGTGGCCGAACGCCCCGACCTGAGCAAAAACGGCCTGCCCCTGGCCACACTCATCTTCCACGACCTGACCGAGAACTTCCAAGCCGCCGAACAAAAGGTCGAAACCCAAAAGGTCAAGGCCATCACCCAACTCGCCGCCGGCGTGGCCCACGAACTCGGCAATCCACTCAACAGCCTCAGCATCCACCTGCAGCTCCTGCAACGAGCCATTGCCAAGGCCCAGACCCCCGCCCAAATCGCCGACGCCGCCGATGAGCACCTCGCCGTCGCCCAGCAGGAAGTCAAACGGCTCGACAGCATCGTCAAGAACTTCCTCAACGCCGTCCGGCCAACACCGCCGCAAATGCTCCCCATCGACCTGAAACGACTGCTCCAGGACGCCATCGGCTTCATGCGCACCGAAATCGAAGACAAGGACATCCAGGTCGACATCGCCTTCCCCGACTCCATCCCGACCCTCCTGGGCGACGGCGACCAACTGACCCAGGCCTTCTACAACCTCATCAAAAACGCCCTCCAAGCCATGCCGGACGGCGGACTGCTGCACATCAACTGCGCCGTCAACGACGTCTATGTCAACCTGAAATTCATCGACACCGGCAAAGGCATCTCCGAAGAAGACCTGCGCCGCATCTTGGAGCCTTACTTCACCACCAAGTCAAGCGGCACGGGCCTTGGCCTGCTGATCGTCGACCGCATCGTCCGCGCCCATGGCGGCGAACTGACCATCGAAGGCCACGCCGGCCATGGCGCCGCCTTCACCATCAGCCTGCCCAGACACGCCCGCATCGCCAGGCAACTCTCCGCCACCAGCCAAACGAACCCGCACCCTGACCACACTCCCCCCGGCTGACGCCCGCCCCGCCCGCCCTTTCCCCCTGAACCCGCTCCCGCCACAACCACCTTCCGCCACCTTCCGGCCGCTGCCGGGCCCATTTCCCCGCTATGAAACCGACCATCCTGATCATCGACGACGAACGCAACACCCGCGAGGGCATCAAGCTCGCCCTGGAGGACAAATACTCCATCCTCCTGGCTGAAGACGGCCTGCGAGGACTCGCCCTGCTCAAGGACAAGAAAGTCGACATCGTGCTCACCGACCTGCGCATGCCCGGACTCGACGGCATGGATTTCACCCGCGAAGTGGCCTCCTGGGAAAACCACCCGCTCATCATCATGCTCACCGCCTACGGCTCGGTCCAGACCGCCGTCGAAGCCATGAAAAACGGCGCCTATGACTACCTGACCAAGCCCGTCAACCTCGACAACCTGGAAATGATGATCGAACGCGGCCTGGAAACACAACGGCTGCGCCGGGAAAACGAAACCCTCCGACAGGAGCTCGGGCAGCAGCAGGGCCTCGACAACATCATCGGCAGCTCCAAGGCCATGCAGGACATCTTCGACACCGTCCGCCAAATCGCCGACACCCGCACCACCGTCCTGCTGACCGGCGAAAGCGGCACCGGCAAGGAAGTCTTCGCCCGTGCCATCCACCAGCTCAGCAGCCGGGCCAAAAAACCCTTCATCGCCCTGCATTGCGCCGCCCTCAACGAAAATCTCCTTGAAAGCGAGCTGTTCGGCCACGAAAAAGGCGCCTTCACCGGCGCCAGCGAACGCACCATCGGCCGATTCGAGCACGCCGACGGCGGTACCCTCTTCCTGGACGAAATCGGCGAAATCACGCCTTCAACCCAGGTCAAGCTGCTCCGCGTCCTGGACACCCACACCTTCGAACGGGTCGGCGGCGCGGCCACCATCAAGGTCGACGTCCGCCTGCTGGCGGCGACGAACCGCGACCTGAAAGCCATGGTGGCCGAGGGGACTTTCCGCGAAGACCTCTACTACCGGCTCAACGTCGTCAACCTCGTGCTGCCACCCTTGCGCGAACGCCAGGGGGACATCCCGCCGCTGCTCAACCATTTCCTGAAACGCACCACCGCCGAAAACAGCAAACGCGTCGACGGCATCACCCCTGACGCCGTCAAAGTGCTGGTGGCCCATGCCTGGCCCGGGAATGTCCGGGAACTGCGCAACTGCGTGGAACGCATGGTGGTCTTCGCCCGCGGCGCCACCCTGACCCTGAATGACGTCCCGGCCAACATCCGCCAGGCCGTCAGCGAACAATTCCATAAGCCGGCCCGTGAAGCGGCCGAACAGCTGGCCACCGCCGAAAACAACCTGGACATCAAGGCCAATGAACGCGCGCTCATCCTCCAGGCCCTGGCCGAATGCAAAGGCAACCGCTCCCAGGCCGCGCAAAAGCTCAACATCAGCCGCCGGACACTTCACCGCAAACTCCACGACTTCGGCATCAGCTGACCGAACCGCCGGCGGGACAGCCGGACAGCCGGCCGCGGATAGCTCCATACCGGCGCCAGCCGGCCGCATGGATAAACACGAAACAGGCGCCAGGGACGCAATCATCGTCCCTGGCGCCTGCCTGTCTCAGCCGCAAACGCGGCCGCGTGGCTTACGCGATGTACGTGTTGGCCGTGGTGTTGCCGCCGCGACCAGTCCAGTTGGTGTGATAGAATTCACCGCGCGGCTTGTCAACGCGCTCGTACGTGTGGGCGCCGAAGTAGTCGCGCTGGGCCTGCAGCAGGTTGGCCGGCAGGCGGTCGCAGCGGTAACCGTCAAAGTAGCTCAGCGCCGACGTGATGCACGGCATCGGTATGCCAATCTGCAACGCCGTCACCGCCACCCGACGCCAGGACGCCTGAGACTTGTCCATGACATCCTTGAAGAACGGGTCCAAAAGCAGATTCTTGAGGTCGGGCTGACGGTCAAAGGCGTCCTTGATCCGGCCCAGGAACACCGAACGGATGATGCAACCGCCACGCCACATGAGGGCAATGCCGCCGTAATTCAACTTCCAGCCGTATTCCTTGGCCGCGGCCATCATCAGTTGATAGCCCTGCGCGTACGATACGACCTTCGCCGCATAAAGCGCCTGGCGCAAATCGTCGATCAGCTGCGCCCGGTCGCCCTTAAACGACGCGACCACGCCCTTCAAGATGCCGCTGGCCACGACGCGTTCATCCTTGATGGCGGACAAACAGCGGGCAAAAACGGCTTCGCCGATCAGGGTCAACGGCATGCCCGCATCCAAAGCCGCTATCGCCGTCCACTTGCCCGTGCCCTTCTGGCCGGCCGTGTCCAGAATCAGCTCGACGACATCCTGACCCTCTTCGTTCTTGTAGCCGAGGATGTCGCGCGTGATCTCAATCAGATACGAATCCAGCTCGCCGTCATTCCAGTCGCTGAAGACCTTGTGCATCTCCTCATTGGTCAGGCCAATCGCCTTCATCATGTGGTAGGTCTCGCAGATCATCTGCATGTCGCCGTATTCAATGCCGTTGTGAACCATCTTCACAAAATGGCCGGCGCCGTTTTCCCCGACCCAGTCACAGCACGGCTCGCCCGCCTCGGTATGGGCGCAGATCTTCTGGAAAATCTCCTTCACGTGCGGCCAGGCCGCCGGCGACCCGCCCGGCATCATGCTCGGGCCGGTCAGGGCGCCCTCCTCGCCGCCGGACACGCCGGTGCCGATGTACAGCAGCCCCTTGCTCTCCAAATACTGCGTCCGGCGCGTCGTGTCAGGAAAATGACTGTTGCCGCCGTCAATGATGATGTCGCCCGGCTCCAGCACCGGAATCAGCTTCTCGATAAAGTCGTCAACCGCCTGGCCGGCCTTCACCATCAACATGACCTTGCGTGGACGCTTGAGGCTGGCAATGAGCTCCTCCAGGCTGCGCGCGCCGATGATCTTCTTGCCCTTGGCCCGGTCGTTCAAAAAGTCGTCGACCTTGCTCACCGTGCGGTTGTAGCACGCCACCGTGAAACCCTTGCTCTCCATGTTCAAAATCAGGTTCTCACCCATGACGGCCAGGCCGATGAGGCCAATGTCTGCTTTGCTCATTGTTCCATTCTCCTTCGTTGGTTCTCGTTGCTGGTACTCTTGCACTATGCCTGATGGCCTTGCAGCTTAAAGCCTGAAACTGAAACACGACGGCAGCGCCCGGTCAAACTCGGCAATCAAGCCCGACTGGTACGCGCCGGCGAACGACCCCGCCAAAAACTTCCCGACCGCCTCCTGGTGGAAACGCTGCCAGGACTTCTCCTCCTGGCCGGGAATGATCGGATAGAACAGCGCCTCGTTGGCCTGCGCCGCCTTGAGGTCGCCCAGGGCATCGCCGACCATCAAAATGTGACTGCCCGGATACTTGCCGACCGCCGCCAGCCGGATGTGGTCGGCCTTGGTGCCGGCCTCCTGGCCGGCCATGTAGTTCATGGCGCCGTCAACCCCATGCTCGGACCACTCGCGCTGCAAAGCCTCCACCGGCGTCTGGCTGACGACGATCATGTCGGCCCGCCCGCCCAGCTTCGCCAGGCTCTCCTTGACCCCGGGAAACGGCGGGATGCCATGCACCATGTCCTTGATCCGGCTGTCGACTTCGACCGACCACGCCAACACCCGCGCCAAGTCGGCGTCATGGCTCGACTCGACCTTCGCCCGCAACGCCGGCAGCCCGAGCTTGTTCTCCACCTGCAGCCAGGCGTCCAAAGAAGCCATCCCGCCCAGACGAATCCCGCGGGCCGCAAACACGTCCCATTCGCTGATCAGACGAAACGCGTGCTGAATCGCAAAGTAGCGGTTGCATCCACGCGTCTTCGAATACAAATTGACAAACTGCCAGACCTCACGGGCGTACTTGCTCGCCGCCTGCAAGCCAAAATGCTTGATGAACGCCGGACAGAAACACTCCTTCTGCTTGATCTCCATCGTGTCAAAAACACAACCGTCACTGTCAAAGCCGACGAAGAATTCGTTCTTTCTGACCAGATGTCTCAACTGCGACGCATAGTCCATGTCTGCTCTCCACTGCCTGCTGAACGAATCCCGACGGCCTGACGCTGCTCATTCCGGCTTGACCCGCCGGATTTGCAGATAATTCTCCAACTCGTACTTCTTCTCCCACAGCGCCGCCTGGATTTCCGCCGTCGGATTGAGTACCAGGCGCCGGTCGTCAGCCGCCGTCCGAATCGACGCGGACAGCGGGCCGGCCTCACCGTCCCCGGACGGGAAGAAATTGACCAGGCGGACAATCATGTCCTCCTGGAAAGGCGCGATCTGCACGACATAGATATAGGGCCTGACCAGGAAGGCGCTGCTGCCGCCGTACCCGCAGGCCGTCCAAAAGGCCTCGTCGCCGGTCCGCGCATGCACGGCCACGAAACTCTCGTCGCCGACCTTGAAGGCCTGCGCGGCCAGGGGGATGACCTTCTCCGATTTCCCGTCTCGCGTGACCGTGCCATGAATCACTATCCCGGCCTCATTCACATCGGCGTCGGCTGATTCGAGAGTGATGGTCAGGCGCACGCGCGACTTGTCCATCAGATTGACGCCTTCCCATTCGCCCACAAGATTCGCCGCGTCGCCGGTCACCTGGCTCTCCAGAAACGGCGTGTGCAGAAAACGAGTCGACGAGCAGCCGCAGACGAGCAGCGCCAACATGATCACGCCGGCCATGTGTTTCATCCCCTGCCTCCTTTGCCTGATGTCGAACGGATTTGTCCTGTCCTAGCCCCCGCCATACGACTCGGGAACTTGGTAAGAAATCATAATGTAATTCACTGGAACCGTTTTGCCAAACGGTTGCCCCGCGACCAAGCCAACGCCAGGGCGAGAAGGTAGCCAGACCATCTTGGTCTGGCAGCTCTCGTACACGGAGGCGCCCGCCAGGGCTGGAAGGTAGCCAGACCATCTTGGTCTGGCAGCTCTCGTACACGG
>CAYOUR010000028.1:11960-23919 GCA_964407145.1 uncultured Lentisphaeraceae bacterium
AGACCATCTTGGTCTGGCAGCTCTCGTACACGGAGGCGCCCGCCAGGGCTGGAAGCCCTGGCTACCTTCCCGGGCCACGGAGCTAAAAATACACAAGAGCCGCCAGGGCTGGAAGGTAGCCAGACCATCTTGGTCTGGCTACCTTCCCATTCATCATTCAGTCCATGAAATTCATCATCTTAACCACACAAACCAGAACAAACCCGCCAGGCGGGGATATATTAAACAAATCTGTATTTCCTGCCCCCCCCGCGAATTTCACCCGCCGGCGCGGCCTTACGCCCGCCCGTTTTCCCCGTCACCTGCCCGGGAGATGCATTGTGCCGTTCTCAACCATGTTCAGCTTTTCGCTGTTTGCCGCCATGTTCTTCCTGCTCTTCTTCGGAGCGGCCTGGTCTTGGGCGCTGCGGCGACGGCCGGCCACCGCCCGCGCCATCGGCGCCGGCAGCGCCATGCTCGGCGCTACGACTGGCGCCGTCCTGGCCGCCGGACATCTGGCCGGCTGGACAGAGCACGTCCGCTTCGCCTTTCTGGGCCTGGAATGGCGCCTCGACGCCTTGTCCGCCTTCTTCCTGCTGCCAATCGCCGTCGTCGGCCTGGCCGCGGCCTGCCACTCCCTCGGCTACCTGAAGGGCCATGACGAACACCGCCAGGGCGTCTATTGGTTCTTCTTCAATACAACCGTCCTCGCCATGGCGCTGGTCACCGCCGCCGCCACCTATGTCGAACTGCTGCTGACCTGGGAGCTGATGGGCGTCATGAGCTTCGCCCTGGTCGCCTTCGACTACCAGGAAGGCAGAGTCCGCCACGCCGCCTGGGTCTACCTCCTCGCCTGCCATGCCGGCGCCGTCTTCCTGATCCTGATGTTCGTGCTCCAAGCCGACGGCCTCCCTGCCCAAGCCTGCGCCGCCTTGGCCTGCGGCCTTCTCGGCTTCGGCCTCAAGGCCGGATTCCCCCTGCTGCATGTCTGGCTGCCGGAAGCCCATCCGGCCGCCCCGGCGCCGGTCTCAGCCATCATGTCCGCGGCCATGGTCAACCTCGGCGTTTATGGCATCCTCCGCTTCCTGCCCGCCGTCGCCCCGGCCGCCATCGGCTGGCTGCTCCTGGGCGTCGGCCTGACCGGCGCCCTCGGGGGAATCCTCCTCGCACTGGCCCAGGACAACCTGAAACGACTGCTGGCCTACTCAACCATCGAAAACATGGGCATTGTCTTTCTCGGGCTGGGGCTGGGCTTCCTCGGGCTGGCCCAGGACAACACCGCGATGGCCATCTGCGGCCTCGGCGGCGGCATCCTCCACCTCTGGAACCATGCCCTGCTCAAAAGCACCCTGTTCCTGCTCGCCGGAACCGTCTACAAGGCCACTGGAACGCTCGCCCTCGACAAAATGGGTGGACTCGGCAAGCGCATGCCTGCCACCAAAACCGCGTTTGCCGGCCATGCCGCCGCGCTCAGCGGCCTGCCGCCCGGCAACGCCTTCCTGTCCGAAGTCATGATCTACCTGGCCGCCTTCCAGGGCATCCTCGGCGACAGCAACCTCATCCTCGCCGCCGCCGTGCTGGCCGCCATCGCCCTGGCCCTGACCGGCGGCCTGGCCGCCGCTGCCTTCGCCAAGGCGACCGCCGCCGTCTTCCTCGGCGAGCCGCGTTCCAGCGCAACCGGCAATGCCCGGGAAGCGCCTTGGGTCATGCGCGCACCGGCCGTCTTCCTCACCATTCTGGCCGTCGGCATCTTCCTCACCGCACCCTGGCTCTGGGAACATGTCCTGCCCGGGGTCCTGCAGCAAGCCGAGCTCACCGGCACCGCGCTGGTCCCCAGCCTGACCGCAACCGGCCGCCAGACCCTGGCCGCGGTCCGCAACTTCTCCCTCGTCGCCCTGGTCGTCGCGGCCGCCCTGGCCGGCCTGCGCCACTGGCGACTGCGCCGACAGCCGCTGGAAACCAGGTGCACCTGGGACTGCGGCTATGCCCTGCCGACCGCCCGCATGCAGTACACCGGCACCGCCTTCACCCAGCCGTTGACCGACTTCTTCAACTTGACCAAAGGGCATAACCGCGCCACCCTGCCCGTCGAAGGCTATTTTCCCGAAACTGCCGGCGTCGCCATCGATGTACCCGATCCGGCCGACCGCTTCGTCTGGCATCCCCTCAGCGCCATCACCGGCCGCATCGCCGACCGCACCCGGCGCATCCAGTCAGGATACCTGCACCTCTACATCCTGATGGTCGTCGTCGCCTTGGCCACCATGCTCGTCTACGCCGCCGTCACCACCATCCCCGCAACCCAACCGGCAGACACGTCATCAACGGAGGACGCAGCCGCGGCCGTCCACCCCGGCCAGCCAACGGCCTCGCCATTCTCCCGCGACTGACCGCCCACAACCCGCCACCCGGCCTCTTCGGAACCATGCCATGAACAACAACCCCGGTTTCTGGTGGACAGGGCTGACCGCCGCCCTGCTCCTCGCACCGCTCCTCAACGGCGTCATCAACAAAACCAAGGCCGTCGTCGCCGGCCGCCACGGTCCCAGCCTGCTGCAGCCGTACTACAACCTCGCCAAACTCCTCCGCAAGGGCTGCGTCCGCACCTCGACCAGCTGCGGCCTGCTCGCCTGGGCCCCCATCGGGTCACTCGCCGCCGTCATGACCGCACTGCTCTTCCTGCCGTTCGCCAACCAGAACAGCCCCTTTGCCTTCACCGGCGACGTCTTCCTTTTCGCCTACCTGCTCGGACTGGGACGCTTCGCCCTCGTCCTCGGCGCCATGGACACCGGCTCCAGCTTCGAAGGCATGGGCGCCAGCCGCGAAGTCCAGTTCGCCGCCCTCGCCGAAGGCGCCTTCTTCGCCGTCATCGGCTTCCTGGCCATCGCCAGCCACTCGCTGGACTTGTCCGGCATGCTCACCTGCCCGCTGCCCGCCAATGTCCCCACCGTCGTCGCCGCCGTCCTCCTCGCCGCAGGCATCGCCGCCGTCATCCTCCTCGTCGAAAACTGCCGGGTGCCTTTCGACGATCCGGAAACACACCTCGAGCTGACCATGATTCACGAGGCCATGATCCTCGACTTCAGCGGCCCCGACCTGGCCTTCATCCTCTACGGCGCCTCCCTCAAACTCTGGCTCATGACCTCACTGGCCGTGCTCATGCTCCTGCCCGGCGACCTGGCCGCGCCGGCGACGATGTTCGCGCTCCATGTCCTCGGCACGCTGCTCGGCGGCGTCGCCATCGGCCTCGTCGAATCGGCCACCGCCCGCTTCCGCTTCCTCAAGCTCCCGCAATTCCTGCTGGGAGCCCTGGGCGCCGCCCTGGTCGCACTGGCCGTGACCGTCATCGGAACCGGGAGAAACATGCCATGAACGAAACCCTCAACCTCATCCTCGGCGCCCTTCTGGTCCTCAACCTGGTCCTGGCCTGCTCCAGCCGGCTCCTGCACTGCATCAAACTCGTCGCCATCCAGGGCATCCTGCTGGGACTGCTGCCCCTGGCCAGCCCGCACCGCCCCGACGGCGGCGCCTGGGAGTATTTGCTCGTCGCGCTCCTCAGCCTCGCCATCAAAGGCGGGCTTCTGCCCGCGCTGCTCGCCTACACCATGCGCAAAACCGACGTCCGCCGCGAACTGGAGCCGATTGTCGGCTACTCCCTGTCACTGGCCATCATCCTCAGCCTCACCGGCGCCGCCTTCTGGCTGGGAAGCATCCTGCCCGGTCCCGCCAACAACGGCACCTCGCCCCTGGTGATTCCCGCCGCCCTCGCCACCATCAGCACCGGACTGTTCCTGATCATCACCCGCCGCAAGGCCATCACCCAGGTGATCGGCTTCCTCGTCTTCGAAAACGGCGTCAGCATCTTTGGCGCCGGCATGATGATCCACCACGGCCTCCTGGTCGAACTCGGGCTGCTCCTCGACCTCTTCGCCCTCGTCTTCATCATGGGCATCGGCGTCTTCAACATCAACCGCAGCTTCCAGCATATCGACACCCACTCGCTCAACGCCCTCGGCGACTGAAGGCCGGCCGGGCCCGGCCAACAGTCCACGCGGGCGGCCAGGCATCACGAACCCGCCCGCCCCTTCACCGGCAACCGACACCCACCCTTTCTGGAAACCAGCCATGCTTTCCCTGCTCTTGGTCCTTCTCCCGCTGCTCTTTGCCGCGCTCGCCCCCCTGCTCCGCAAACGCCACCTGGCCTTGTTCAGCCTGCTGCCCGCCGCCGGGGTCTGCCTCTGCCTGCTCTCCGGCGCCGCGCTGTTCTTCCCCGACCGCGACCTCTTCAACCTCCGCCTCGGCGACAGTCAGGTCTTCGCAGCCGACGCCATCACCCGCTTCTTCCTGCAGGTGACCGCCGGGCTCTTCCTGGCCGTCGCCATCCATGCCTTCTTCTGGCTGCCCACCGCGCGCGAGCACAGCACCCACCGCGCCCACGGCATCCGCACCATGCACCGCTACCTGTTCGTCATGTTCCTGCTCGCCTTTGTCAGCATGATGAACCTCAGCATCCTGGCCGCGCACTTCGGCCTGATGTGGGTCGCCATCGAAGCCACCACTCTGGCCAGCGCCCCACTCATCCTCTACCACTGCTCCGAAGGCGCCCTCGAAGCAGCCTGGAAATACCTGCTGCTCTGCTCACTCGGCATTGGCCTGGCGCTGTTCGGCATCCTCCTGCTCGCCTATGCCGGCAACTCCTCGCCCTGCCCGCCGGCCAGCCTCGGCTTCGCCGACCTGATCGCCCCCGGCGTCGCCTTCCACCCCGGCTGGTACAAGATCGCCTTCGTGTTCTGCCTGGCCGGATTCGGCACCAAGATGGGCCTGGCCCCCTTCCACACCTGGCTGCCCGACGCCCACAGCGAAGCCCCGGCCCCCGTCTCAGCCCTGCTGTCCGGCGCCCTGCTCAACTGCTGTCTGCTCGCCATCATCCGCGTGCTTCGCCTGGCCCCCGAGGTCGTGCTGCCCTTCTGCCGGACCCTGCTGGCCGTGCTCGGGACTCTCTCCGTCCTGGTCGCCGCCTTCCTGATCATCCGCCAGAAGGATTTCAAGCGCATGCTCGCCTACTCCAGCATCGAGCACATGGGCCTGTGCGCCCTGCTGCTGTGCTACTGTTCCGCCGCCCTCACCACCCACGTGCTCGCCCATTCCGTCACCAAGATGATGCTCTTCCTGCTGGCCGGCAACATCCTCATCGGCTTCAACACCCGGGCCATCAAAAGTGTCACCGCCCTGTTTGCCACCATGCCGCGCACCGCCTGCCTCTGGCTGTTCGGACTGTTCGCCATCTGCGGCACCCCGCCCTCACCCCTGTTCGTGACCGAATACCTGCTGGTCACCAGCCTGCCCCCGCCCCTGGCTGCCCTCATCCTCGTCCTCCTCTTCATCATCTTCGCCGGCATGGCCACCGCCTTCCTCGCCATGACCATGGGCAAAACCCTGCCGGCCGCCGCCATCCGCCAAACCGCCCAGACTGACGCCGACAGCCTCGTCGTCGTCCCCGGCGCCGCCGCCATCGCCATCCTCGTCCTCGGATTCATCGCCTTGCTCTGGATGAAAGACCTGCTGTGACCATGACCGACACCACCCTGACCATCGCCAACGGCGCCGCCGAACCCCGGCAAAACGTGCCAGACCTGCCTGTCCAGACCTTCCGGGAAACCCTCCTCGAACGGGTCAACCGACAGCAACGACGCGTCAGCGCCTTCTTCGCCATGCCCGCCTGCCGCGACGGCGGCGGCCAAAACCAGGGCCTGGAGCTGATCGCCGTCCTGAGCGACGACGACACCCATGCCTGCGAACTGGCCAGGACAACTGTCCAGGACGACTTCCCGTCGCTGACCCCGGAAGCCCCGGCCTTCGCCTGGTTTGAACGCGAACTGGCCGAACAGTACGGCCTGGTCGTCACCGGCCATCCCTGGCTGAAGCCCATCCGTTTCCAGCCGCCCATGCCCGACGGAACCGCCAACGCCAACCAACCGGCCGCCACCAGAGCCATCACCGTCGGCGAAACCGGCTATTTCACCCTGGCCGGAGACGCCGTCCACGAAGTCGCCGTCGGACCCGTCCACGCCGGCGTCATCGAACCGGGCCATTTCCGCTTCCAATGCCTGGGCGAAGACGTCTTCTCCCTCGAAATCTCCCTCGGATACCAGCACCGCGGCATCGAAAAAATGCTCCTGGGCGGACCGGACCGCCGGACTCTGCCGATGCTCGCCACCGCCTCCGGCGACGCCACCATCGCCGCCACCACCGCCTACGCCCAGCTTTGCGAAGCCCTGAACCCCGACCTCAGCCCCGCCCCGGACGCGCTGCTCCTGCGCGGCATCGCCGCCGAACTGGAACGCCTGGCCAACCACGTCGGCGACCTGGGCGCCCTGGCCGGTGACGTGGCCTTCCTGACCACCGCCTCCTTCTGCGGACGACTGCGCGGCGAATTCCTCAACATGACCGCCGAACTCTGCGGCAACCGCTTCGGACGCAACCTGGTCCGCCCCGGCGGCGTCCGCTTTGCCCTCACCCCGGCCAAGGCGGAAAAAATCCTCCGCTGGCTGGAACGCGTCATGGCCGATGTCGACAACGCTCTCGACCTGATGTTCGACGCCCCGACCGTCCTGGACCGTTTTGAAGGCACCGGCACGGTGCCGGCGGCGGCCGCACACGACATCGGCCTGGTCGGCCCGGCCGCCCGCGCCTCCGGCCTGAAGCGCGACATCCGCTTCTCGCATCCCGTCGGCGGCGCCGCCGCCACCGCCCCGGCCCGCGCCGAAGCCGCCGGCGGCGACGTGCTCGCCCGCGCCCTGGTGCGTCGGCGCGAAATCACCGCCTCGGCCGCCTGGCTGCGTGAACGGCTGGCGCAGTGGCGACAGGAAAATGGCGTCATGCCTGCCGCCGCGGCCCTGCCGCCGCTGCCGCCCGACACCATCGCCGTGTCCCTGGTCGAGGCCTGGCGCGGCGAAATGTGCCACGTCGCCGTCACCAATGACGCCGGCGCCTTCCGGCGCTACAAGGTCGTCGACCCGTCCTTCCACAATTGGTTCGGGCTCGCCCTGGCCCTGCGCGGCGAACAAATCTCGCATTTCCCCATCTGCAACAAGAGCTTCAATCTGTCCTACTGCGGCCATGACCTGTAAGCTGCCAGGCCGTCACCCTTAAACTACCCAGGCCAACCTATGCTGAACGTCTTCAAAGCGCGCCTGAAACAAGGCTACCGGACCGGCCAGTTCCCGGCCGCCCCACCCAATCTCCCCGACGGCTTCCAGGGACGCCCGGCCATCAATCCGGCCCAATGCCGCGATAACTGCGACCTCTGCCAGCAGGTCTGCCCCACCAAAGCCATCATCCTGACCACGGAAAACCCGGACAGCGTCAGCAACGACAGTGCCGCCAACGGCAAGGGCGGCGGCAGCAAGGGCCCCCGGGCCATTGACACGGGCCGCTGCCTGTTCTGCGGCGAATGCGCCGCGGCCTGCCCGACTGGCGCCATCGCCTTTGCCCCGGTCGATTACCGCCTGGCCGCCTTTGACCGCCAGGGCCTGATCGACCCGAACCGACGCGGCCAGCCGCCGCCGGAACTGCACAAACTCTGCGGCCGATCCCTGACCATCCGACAAGTCTCCGCCGGCGGCTGCGCGGCCTGCGAGCTCGACTTCAACGTCCTCAACACCCTGGCGTGGGACCTCTCCCGCTTCGGCATCGCCGTCGCCGCCTCGCCACGCCACGCCGACTGCCTGCTGGTGACCGGACCGGTCACCCGAAACATGCTGACCGGCCTGCAGAAAACCTACGCCGCCATGCCCCGCCCGGCCTGGGTCATCGCCTGCGGCGCCTGCGCCATCTCCGGCGGCATCTACCAGGACAGCACCGAATGCCTCGGCGGCCTTGAAGACATCCTCAAGCCGGACCTCTACATCCCCGGATGCCCGCCCCACCCCGCCACCATCCTCGACGCCCTGCTGCAGCTGATGGGCAGATAAACGCCGAAGGTGCGTCAATACGCCTCGCAACTCTTTACGGCTCAACGGCGACCAGAGCAACCCACGACAGACATCAAGCCACTACGGTCGCCTGTTTCAAGGGGTGACCGATTACCCCTGCTTAACCGCTGTCAGACTGAAGTTCTGGCGCTGACACGTTCCGGCATTATAGTGATGGTTTATGCCAATAAGCCATCCCTCAGGCCGCGAGCGCGGCCGCGGCCGAGTTCACCAGCAGCAAGGACAGCGTCATGCAGGAGCATATTCGTCAGCAGGCGGAAGAGTTCATCACGCGGGAAACGCAGTTCCACCTGGGCTTCCTCCCCACCGAACAGTCCAATCCGCTCACCAAAACCCTGGAACAGGACTTCCGGCACTCACCGGCGGACGGGGTGAGGACCCTGCAGCGCGTCGACCGCAACGTGCTGGCCATGGCGCGGCGCGTCCTGGCCTCGGCTGAATACGCCCGGCTGGTAGAGGCCGGCCTCATGACCATCCGCCACGGCGGCCGCATCATCTTCTCGGGCTGCGGCGCCACCGGCCGGCTCAGCATCCTGCTGGAAGCGATGTGGCGAACAGCCTGCGCCCAGCACCCGGAAACGGCAAAACTGGCCGACCAGGTGGAAAGCATCATGACCGGCGGCGACTACGCCCTGGTCCGGTCCGTCGAATTCTTCGAAGACTATGCGGCGTTCGGACGCCGCCAGGTCGCCGAGGCCGGCATGACAGCCGGCGACCTGCTCGTCGCGATCACGGAAGGCGGCGAGACGTCGTCGGTTTTGGGCACGGTGACGGAGGCCGCCGACCGCGGCGCCGGCGTGTTCCTGCTGTTCAACAATCCAGCCGAGCTGCTGGCCAGCCGTCTGGAACGCTGCCGGCAGGCGATCACGGACCCGCGGGTGTGCGTGCTGGATCTGCATTGCGGCCCCATGGCCCTGGCCGGCTCGACGCGCATGCAAGCCACCACCTCGGAACAGCTGATTGCCGGCGCCGCCCTGGAGACCGTCCTGCACCGGCTTCGCGGCCGGCCGGAACGCGACTACGCCAGCGACTTCGCGGCCCTGCTCGACGCGCTGGAATCCGAAGCCAATGTCCAGGCCATCGCCGACTACATGGCCTTTGAAGCCGGCATCTACCACAACCAGGGCAAGCTGACCTACTTTGCCAATGACTTCCTGCTCGACATCTTCACTGACACGACCGAACGCTCGCCGACGTTCATGCTGCCGCCCTTCCGGCGCCGGGACAACAAGACCGCCCCGCAATCCTGGACCTTCGTCAAAAACCCGCTGCTCACCACGACCGACGCTTGGACCCGCAGCATGCGGCGGCCGCTCCGCTGCCTGAACTGGACGCCAGACGACTACACCGCCATGGGCGCCGGCGAAAAAATCGCTTCACGGCCGCCGGCCTTGGCGGCGGCGGACCTGCTGCAGTTCGCCATCGGCCTGGAAGACCTCGAGGAGCGCCACGACAGCGGCCGTGACGCCGCGGTGCTGGTCGCCATGGGCAGGGACGGCGAACTGGAGGACGCCTTCGCCCAGGCCTCCGGCCCATTCGCCCATACGGCCCGGCTGGCGATCGACACCGAACAGCCCGGCGCCTTCCAGGTCAAGACAGGCGTCGGCAGCGGCGCACTCGACCTGATGCGGCACCTGGCCCTGAAGCTGGTGCTGAACACGGTGTCCACCGGGGCGATGGCCCTGCTCGGACGCATCACCGGCAACTGGATGAGCTGGGTCGACTGCACCAACAAAAAGCTCCTGGACCGCGGCGCCCGCCTGCTGGTCGAAATCGCCGGGGTCGACTACCGTACTGCCTGCGAGCACCTGTTCGCCGCCTTGGCCGAAATCCAGAACATCCCCGGAGAAAAGCCCTCGGCCGTGCAGGTCGCCCTGCAGTGGCTGCGCCAGCGCGACCTCGTCAGCCTGGAGGAGTTTCTGCAACACGCGGACCAGGGCTGGAAAATGGCGTGGAAGGACAGCCAGGGCGCGGCGCAGACCATCACCCCAGGAGCCATGCGCCAGGCCGCCAGAACCATGTCGGCGGACAAGCGGCAGGCGACGCTCACCTGGACCGGCCATCCCGACGCGGGCGACGGCTTCACCGTCACCGCCACCTGGGAACAGACCGACGACGGTCGCTTTGCCGGCGCCCTCCACTACGACGGCTACCAGGGCAAACAACCCGTTGAGGAAATCCATTTTCCGGTGGTCCGACACAACTTCGACATCGCCGGCCGCTTTCTCTACGGCGGCTGGGACATGGGCTACCTGAACCCCAAAAACCAGGTCTGGGGCCGGGCGCCGGTCCGCTACGCGCAACGCGCCATGCAGTTCAACGCCGTCATCAACCCGCATGGCCAGAGCTGGTACTTCGACAGCCGCGACCCCGAATGGAACATCAAGTACGCGGAGATGTCGGTATCCGCCGACCGGCTGGGATTCACGTATGCCGGCATCTACCTCTGCCCGCTGCCGAAAACAGTCCCGGCCGCCGCCGGCATCCCGTACGTCAGCAGCGTCAAGCCCTACCGCGGCAGCTGGTATGAAGCGGCGCAGATTTACAAGCCGTGGGCGACGCGGCAGCCCTGGGCCGTCAACCGCCCGCGCCAGAATCCGCTGCGCGGCATCGCCATGTGGGTCTGGAACCGCGGCCGCATTGAGGACGTCGTCCCCACCGTCGAACGGCTGCAGCGGGACTGCGGCCAGGCCAGGATCGCCCTCGACTGGTACTGGTGGCACAGCAACCCGTATGACACCGACTACCCGAATTTCTGGCCGCCGCGCGATGGGGTCGAGGCCTTCCAGGCGGCAGTGCGGCGCCTCACCAGCCAGGGCATCTACACGCAGGTCTATGTCAACAGCGTGTGCTGGGACATGGACGGCGACAACTGGCAGGAAGGCGGCGCGGCCGGCGTCGTCAAAAAACCGGACGGCACGCCGCACGCGCACGCCTTCAACCGCTACAACAACCACCGCCTGGCCTGGATGTGCGGCGAGGCCAAGGCCTATCAGAACAAGATTTCCGAGCTGATCGGCCGTCTTTCCGGCAGCGGCCTGTCCGGGCAGTATCTCGACATGATCGGCTGCGCGACCTTCACGCCCTGCTACAATCCCTCGCATCACCATGACCTGGGCGGCGGCAACTACCACATCCGCGGTTTCCGGCAGCTGCTCGAACGCCTGCGGGCCGAAAATCCCGGCTACACACTCACCACGGAAACCACGAGCGAGCCGTACATGGACCTCTGCGACGGCGGCATCATCTGCGCCTCGGCCTCGCATGAACACCTGGGCGGAGCCGCCGAAATCGTGCCGCTGTTCACAGCGGTGCATCATGGCAGCTTCGCGGCCTTCGGCACCTACGCCCACCCCGACGGCATCCCGCCATGGGACCCGAAATGGCCTGACCAGGACCGCTGGCAGAACGAAAAGCCGTGGCATCAGCTCTACCCCGACCAGTTCTTCGTGGAAATGGCCCGGCCGGTCGTCTGGGGCGCGCAACCCATGGTCTGCCATATCCGGCCGGCTGTCCAAGACGACCCCGAATTCGCCGCCATCTACCAGTTCATCCTGGACACCGCCCAATTCTACTACGCTCACCGCGATTTCCTGTTCGACGGACAGATGCTCGCTCCGGACGGCCTGGCCTGCGCCGAAAAAGAAGTCCAGTTCCTGGCCCGGATGATCTTCACCAAGGAAGCCGAGGCACGCGTCATCACCAAACGCCTGCCCTGCCTCCTGCACGGCTGCTGGCAGGCGCCAGATGGCCGCAAAGCCCTCTTCCTGGCCAACTACACCGCCGAACCCCAACACTGGACGTTCCGCGGCCAAACCGGCGACGTCCCCCCGCGCGCCTACCGGAAAATCGACCTGGGGTGACGGCGGCAAAGCAGACATCGCCTGACGCATGAAGGCAGCCAGACCACCTTGGCCTGCCGTTAAAAGACACACTCGCCGGAGCTGGAAGCTCTGGCTGCCTCCGTTTGGCGTGAAGAGACACTC
>CAYOUR010000029.1:0-18339 GCA_964407145.1 uncultured Lentisphaeraceae bacterium
AAGTCAAGCACTTACCATCACATTTCGCCCTTTGGCTGTCATCATCAATGGGCGACCGGTTACAGCAGGATGTCAATTTTCACTCTGACAGCCTTGCACTTCGTGAGTGCCGGGGTACATTGTTTTGTCAGTTTTTCCCTGCCTCGAACGAGTCATTTCATCCAAGGAGGACTTCATGTCACGGCGTCTTGTCTTTGCATTGCTGAGTGGTCTTGCATTAGCAGCGGTTCCGGCCCTGGTTCAGGCCCAGGACACGGCGGCGACCAGGCCGGCCAATCCCAAGAAACTGATCGAGTACGGCTGGGATGTGCCCTTCACCAGCTATGTCCGGGACAACATCAAAGCCATGGAACAACTGCCGTTTGACGGCCTGATCTTCAAGCTGCACGGCGGCGGCAGGGTCATGGTCCAGAAGCCCATCCCCGAGGAAAAATTCGCGGTTGACTACGCCGCCGGGGCGGCGATTCAATGGGACAAGTTCACGGACAACTTTGTCATGATGTGGGCGGCCTCCGACCAGGACTGGTTCAACGATGAACACTGGGAGGCGATTGTGCACAACGCCAAGCTGATCACCCGTGCGGCCAAGCTGTCGCGGTCGGTCGGCATCTGCTTTGACCACGAGCCGTACGGCTTCAATCCCTGGAACTATCGCATCACCCAGCACAAGGACACCAAGACCTTCCCGGAATATGAAAAGATGGTGCGGCAGCGCGGCGCCCAGTTCATGCGCGCCGTGGAAAGCGAATTCCCCGGCCTGACCATACTGACTTTTTTCCAGTTGAGTTATTTTTCCCAGCTGCTGGTTCCCATGGACCCGGCCAAGCGCCAGTCGCAGCTTTCCGGCCTGAGCTACGGCCTGCTGCCGGCCTTTCTGAACGGCATGCTCGAAGCCGCCACCCCGGCGGTCAAGATCATCGACGGCAACGAAGGCGCCTACTATTACACGGACAAGCACCCCTACTACGAAGTCTTCCACCGCATCACCCAACGCGCCAAGCTGCTCATCGACCCGCAGCTCTGGGACCGCTACCGCAACCAGATGCAAGTCGGCCAGGCTCTCTACGTCGACCAGTACTTCGGCTTGCGCGCCCGCAAAGTGCCCGGCCACTACCTCGAGCTGGCCGACCAACAGAAGTGGTTTGAACACAATGTCTACTACGCTCTCACCACCACCGACGAATACGTCTGGTGCTACAGCGAAAAAATGAACTGGTGGACCAACAAGGACGTGCCCGCCGGCTGCGCCGACGCCATCCGCTCCGCCAAACAGAAGCTCGCCGAGGCCAAGCCGCTCGGCTTCGACTTGGAGCCAATCATCAAGAAGGCGCTTGACGCCCAGAAGGCCGAAATCGCCAGCCGCCTGAAAATCAAAAAGGCCGACATCGCCCGCGCCAAGACGGCCGCACCGGTCATCGACGGCAAGCTGGATGACGAATTCTGGAAAACGGCCACCGCCCTGGCGCCGTTCGGACCGCTGGCCGAGACCGACAAGAAGCTGACCGCCGAAACCACCGCCAAAGTCGCCTATGACGACCAGGCCCTCTACATCGCCGTGCGGTGCCAGGAACCCGACCTGAAAAAAATGGTCGTGAGCGGCGCCCAGCATGACGACGCCGGCATCTGGATGGGCGATGACGTCGAGTTCTTCTTTGGCACCGGCGGCAACACCCTGCCCTTCACGCATTTCATGGTCAACCCGGCCGGCGTGGCCTGGGATGCGTTGCATACGCCGGAAACCGACCTCACCTACAATCCGGCCTGGCAGCGCGCCGTCGTCCAGGGCGACGGGGAATGGACCGTCGAAGTGGCGTTTCCGTGGGCAGCGCTCAAAATGAAGGCCCCGGCCGCGGGCACGGTGCTGCGGGTCAACCTGTGCCGCCAGCGCTCCGGCGCCCATGAACTCGCCGCCTGGACGCCCATGGCCGGCGGCTTCCTCGAACACGATCTGTTCGGTCATTGGACTTTCCGCTGACCTTTTCATCACCACCAACAAGACACAAGCCAAGGAAGAACTCGATGAGCAAGAAAGTCAAAATCGGTATCATCGGCGCCGGCACGATCGGGTCGGTCCATGCCGACGCGTATGCCAAGGTCGCCGACGCGGAAGTCGTCGCCCTGTGCGACATCCTGCCGGACCGGCTGAAGGAGAAAGCGGCGCGCCATCAGGTCGGCAAGACGTACGCCACCCACCAGGAACTGCTGGCTGACGCGTCGATCGACGCGGTCAGCGTCTGTGTCCCCAACTGTTCGCACGCCCCGATCGCGATTGACGCGTTCAAAGCCGGCAAGCACGTCCTGTTGGAGAAGCCCATGGCCCTGAACGCCAAACTGGGCCGGGACATCTGCAAGGCCCGCGACGCCGCCGGCAAAATCCTGCAGATGGGCATGGTCCGGCGCCAGTCGCCGGAGGCGGAAGTCATCCAGCAGGCCATTGCCAAGGGCCGTCTTGGCGAGGTCTATCAGATCAACATCAAGCAGATTCGCCGGCGCGGCATTCCGGGTCTGGGCGGCTGGTTCACCACCAAGGCCCAGTCCGGCGGCGGCGCCCTCATCGACATCGCGGTCCACTCCCTGGACCTGGCCATGTGGACGACCGGGCTCTGGAACCCGACCCGCGTCAGCGCCAAGACGTATTCCAAGTTCGGGTCGCCCATGAAGGACTACCACTACGTCAGCATGTGGGCCGGCCCGCCGAAATACAACGGCACCTTCGATGTTGACGACTATGTCGCCGGCATGGTGCGTTTCGGCAAGCAGGCCACCATGTCCTTCGAAGTGGCCTGGGCCTGCAACGCCGAACCGGAGAACTACATCGAAATCCTCGGCGACAAGGGCGGCATCAAGCTCGGCGCCGGCGAGCCCGTCCTGATGACGGAGATGGACGACTACCAGGCCGACGTCAAGCTGATCTATGACACCAAGCGCGACTCGTTCGCCGCCGAAATGGCCAAGTTCGTTGCCGCCGTGCAGGGAAAAGGCGAAGTCCCCGCCACCGGCGAACAGGGCGTCATCGTCATGAGCCTGCTCGACGCCATCTACAAATCCAGCGAAAAGGACCAGGAAGTCGCCGTCAGCGTGTAAAGTCCCGAACAGCCGGGGCGGTCCACCAACCGCCCCTTTTTGCCGTTATATTTTAAACCACCGAGGCGCACCGATGAACACTGATTTTTATTTCTCAGTGTTGATCGGTGCGCCTCGGTGGTTCATTAGGGCTGATGGTCGATGATGGTGAAGGCGACGGCGGCTTTGGCGCCACCGGGATCCTGGCCGTCAGCGTTGCGGGCATAAACCCGGAAGCCCATGATGGTCTTGCTGTCGCCGTGGCCGTCACGAACCATGATCTCGCCTTGTTCACACAGGAAAGGCAGGCGGTTGGCGGCATCGAGCGGCACTTCCGGGAGAAAATCCAGTGATTCCGGCCACTGGCCATGCTGTCGACGGAAGACCGCCGCCGCCACGCCGATGGCGACCAGGCGGCGCTGGTCTTCAATCTCGCCGTGCTTGAGGTGGAGGCGCGACAGCGCCGGCAGAAGCATGGCGGACAGGATATGCGGGCCATGGCGCATCAGGGAAGTCCGGCTGGGCTCGGCCAGATCGGCGCGTTCCCTGGTGGTCAGTCCTCCTGAGTCCAAAAAATAACGCAGGTTCCTGAACCAACCCAGGGCAAAGCGGTAATCGCGCAGCAGGATGATGTTCTGGACCGAACGCGGCAACCACCATGACTCCAGCAATCCATGCCTCACCGTGAGCATGGCTTCAGCGGCGGCCACATTTTCCCCTAACTGCTGGTCGTCGCCCTGCAGGACAGACTCGACCGTGCGCTGAAAATAAGCGGCTTCATCGCCCATGGCAAGGGCGAAGGCCCGTCCCCAAGCAGGTTTTCGCGCCAGGAGTCGGCGCCAGTCATCATCGGAGAGCGTGCCGGCGGCCAGGGGACGAGCCAACGCCTGCAGGTACATTTTTTCGATGGCCACAGCCACCAGTTTGGCTGACAAAGTCGACCTCGAGAGCGACCAGTCACGCAGGCGTTCCAGGTCGGCGCAGCGGCTCAGGACGTGCTCGCGCTCATCGCAACGAGCCGCCAAGTCGCTGCAGCAATATCGCGCCGCCTGCCGGAAGGCTGCGAGTTCGGCCAGTTGCGAAGCGGCCAGCCAGTCTTCCGGAGCGTCAAGCCGAATGCCCATGACCGGCATTTTCACCAAGGCTTCGACGGCCGCGACAGAATCCGGCGTTTCCGACCGGAGCTTTTCCACATAGGCGAGGTGTTCATCCCGGCTTGCCGTTGTGACGTCTGGTGCCTGGCTGTCCGGTTTGGCGGCGATCAGGGATTTCAGGGGCTCTTCGCCCAACGGCATGCCTCGACGCTCGCGGGCCAGAAAGTCGCGCAGCTCGATGGAGTGGCCGACCAATTCGCTCAGTTCCCGCCTCCCTCGCTGCAGGTCATACCCGAGTTTGATGCGGTATGCCTGCAGCCCGGCCAGGTAGACGACCGCCAACGCCAGGGGCCATAGGCAGCGGAGGTGCAAGGGCCGGCGCTCCTGGCAGCCGCAAACGGCAGCCAGCAAGGCCAGCAGGCCAACCCAAGCCAGCGCCCAAATGCCGGTCGAAGTCGCGGTCAATCCCAGTACACCGAACTTGAGCAGAAGCACCAGGAGAAAACAGACCAGGCTGGCGAGACCGGCAGCCGCAAACCAATAGCGTTTCTGTTTGCAAAGGACGGCCGTCACCACCAAGGCGGCACCCAAAAAACAATTGAAAACCGTGACGACCAGCAGAACCAGCAAAGGCCTTTTGACGGCAAAATAGCCACGACTGATTTCTCGCAAAGCCAGAATCAGCAGTGCCCATCCGGCAGCACAAGGCATGGCCAGCAGCAGGGCCATGCCAATCACCGCCAGGAAGGTCCACGGCTCGGGCCACTCCGCGCTCAACTGCATCAGCAAGGCGTGAGGAAGCAACATGGGCAGGGTCAGGCCCAGCAGCACCAGCCAGCTCAGGCTGAACAGCAGAACGTGGCGCGGCGAATGGCGTTGCCAAAAAAATGCGTGGCGCGGCGAATGGCGCCGCCAAAAAGTCGCGGGGACGATTTCACACTGCTCCGTGTCCATGGCCTCTCCCTCCTGGGCTGATGCAGCAGGGCGCTGTTGGTGAGTCATGCAACTATCTGGACGGCATGAGGTGTCAAGGGGTGTGGCCATCACGGCCAGATGGATCGCAGATGATGGACTTGGAGATTCGACGGCTCCGACTGGCCGAGCAACGGCGTGTTTGCCCAGCGATGAATGGCGCGCCCATGCCAGAGCCGCCCTTCGCCTTCAAACAAGGTCATGGTGTTGCGGTCGACAAACAGGCGCCAGTGCAGCAGCCCGGACGCCGGATAGCGCAGCCTGGTGGCGCCCACCAGCACTTCGCCGGCCACGCCGTCAAACGCCATGTCGTTGCCGTAGATCGTCAGGTCGAGCTTTTCGGCGCCCGTGGCAAAGCAAAGTTCATGGCAGCCGGTGTCCTCTTCGCAGCGCAACGCCTGCAGTTCCGGCAACGGCTGCGCCAGCAGCGCGCCCTGGCGCAAGCGCAATTCCACCGGCAAGGTCATGGATTGCGAAAACACGTCGTTGCGAACGAAGTCCTGCTGCCAGGCCAGGTAGACGACGCGACCGTCCGGGGTGTTCTTGAAAGTCTGGCCGGCATAGATGCCGCGACCCGTCGCCGGCCGCTGGAAAAAGCGGCCGCCGCCGGAGGCGACGAAACGTCCGTCGGCAAAGGCGCCGGCCAGGTAATTGCCATTGGCTTCCAGGACGACGACCTGGCGAGCGCCAGTCGCCTCGTCGGTCATGGTCAGCAGATCAGGGCACTCACGACCGCCGGGAATGGTCAGGCGCGACGTCTCCTGCCAGGCGAGCAAGTCGACGGACTGGAACAGGGCGAACTCGCGCGACGTGTCGCCCAGGTAGAGCATCAGGCGCCAGACTCCGGCCGCGGCGTCCCACATTACGGCCGGATCGCGCTCCTTGTCCCGCGTCAGCGGCCCGATGACCGGATTGCCGGCGTAGCGGCGGAAGGTCGCGCCGCCGTCAGTGCTGAAAGCAATGCCCTGGGTGTGGACTGGTCCGGCGGCAGTATAGAACAGCAAAATGGGCGGGACACCGTTGTTCTCGCCCAGTCCCGATGTGTTGTTCGTATCGACGACGGCGCCGCCGGACCAGACCGCGCCCGCCTCGTCCGGCGCCAGGGCCATCCCGAGTTCCCGCCAATGCACCAGGTCCGTGCTGACGGCATGGTTCCAGTGCATCGCCCCCCAGGTCGGCTTCTCGGGATTGTGCTGATGGAACAGATGGTACACGCCGTTGAAATAGAACAGGCCATTGGGGTCGTTCAGCCAACCTCGGCGAGAGGAAAACGCCAGTTGCTGGCGATCGGGTTCGCCATATTCTTTCAGCATGTCAGACTCCCTGGTTGCGAGCCGCTTCAATCACTTCCATGACGCGCCGGGCCTGGTCGAGGGTCACCATCGGCGGCGCCTCGCCCAGCAGGGCCTCGCGCAGGTTTTCGTAATAGCCCTGCCAATGTCCCAGGATGGTAGGGATGCGTTCTTCACTGGCGGCGGTCTTCAGAGTGCCGAAATTGGCCGGGTCTTCCCGGGCGGCGTCGATGTCGCCGTCGGCCTGGGCCTTTTCCTGCGGGTCCAGGCCATGCTTGATGAAGGTCCCCGCGGTTCCGCGCAGATAGAACCGCGGCTTAGGTATCATGGCCAGGCTGGACATGTCCAGGACCGCGGTCCGGCCATCCTGGAAGGCGATGACGACCAGGGCTTCGCTTTCGGTGTCGGTTTCCGGCCAGTCATAATGGCGCCGGCAGAAGACTTCCGTCACCGGCGCGGGGAACAGCAGCAGCGCCTGGTCGATCAGATGCGCGCCGAGGTCATAGAGCTTGCCGCCGCCCTGCGCGCCCTGGCCGCGCCAGCCGCCCCAGGCGCCAAAGCCCTGCCAGGACATCTCCGCCCAACGCAAATCACCCAGCCGGCCGGCGGCAAGCAGGCTCTGCACGGTCAGGAAATCACCGTCCAGGCGGCGGTTCTGAAACACGGTCAGCAGCCGCCGGCTGGCGCGACTGGCCGCAGTCATGGCATTGCATTCGGCGAGGTCGAGGCACATCACCTTGTCGGTGACGACGTGCTTGCCGGCCTGCAGCGCGGCCACCGCCAACTTGGCATGAGTCGCGTTCGGGGTCGCCAGAACCATGGCGTCGACCTGCGGGTCGGCCAGGGCCTCTTCGAACGCGGCATACGTGCGGCAATGCCGGTCCTGCTCCGCCTGGGAGCGTTTTTCGGCGCTGGCGCTGACCACGCCATGCAGGACCAGGCCAGGCGTCCGGCTGATCAGATAGGTGTGGCACTGGCGGCCCCAGCGGCCGTAGCCGACCACCACGACCCGAGGCGGATGCGTTAATGTGTCATACATGGCAATACCAACGGCTGAGAAAGACCAGGCGCCGGCCGGAACCGGATAGCATCAGGAACAAAGCAGGCCATGACGCCGGACAAGCTGCTACATAGACGCGATGGACGCGATGGAATCGGGCGGACATGATCGGCGAATGGACCGTGTTGCCGTTGCAAGCGCGGCCTTCGGCGGCGCTTCAGCCGGCGGGCAGATCAAGCCACTGCTTCTGGTGGGCGGCCTGGTACATGGCGCCCATGACAACGGAGCGCAAAGCCGCTTCCTCAGGGGTGACCAGGGGGACTTCTTTACCGTTCAGGGCGTCGAGAAAGAGTTCAAAGGCATGCGGCAGTGCGGGTGGCAGGTCCGTCCACGGGGTCGCGCCATCGGCGCCCTGGAGTTTGGCGCTGGTCAGATAGAGCTGGTTGTTGATGACGCAGGCGTGCCCTTCGGTGCCGCTGATCAGGACCTTGACCGGATCGGCCACGTCCACCCAGCCGGCGGCCAGGGAGCCGATGCAGCCATCGGGGAAGCGCAGCAGGCCCTCGCCGCATTCATCGCACTGGCCGTAGCGGCCGGTGGCCACGGCGGTGTCGGCGGTCACGCGTTCGGGGGCGCCGCACCACCAGAGCAGGATGTCGAGCACGTGCGTGCCGAGGTCACCGAACGCGCCGCAGCCGGCCATGGCCGGGTCAGCCATCCAGCTCCAGTCCGAGTCAAAATAACCGCGCAGCGAGCCGGCATGGCAGTTGGACAGACGGATGCGGGTGACCTTGCCGAACAGCCCTTCCTGCAATTTCTGGCGCAGGAACTGAAGAATAGGCTGTCCGCGCATGAAATAGCCGGTCTGGAAGATGACGCCGGCCTGGCGGATCGCGTTGGCCATGGCCAACGCGTCCGTCCCGGAGAAGCCGAGCGGCTTTTCCACGAACAGGTGCTTACCGGCGGCGGCGCTGCCGCCGACCAGGTCGGCGTGGCGGTTGGTCTCAGAGCAGATGACCACGGCGTCAATGCCGGAATCGTTCCAGATGGCCGATGGCTCGGCAACGACGGCGGCGTGGTTCAGGGCCGCGGCGTTCTTGGCCGCTCGGCCCGGATCATGATCCCAGACCGCCGTCACCTGCACATCCTTGCGTTCCAGCAGACGTTTCACAAAGCCGGGAGTGTGAATATGCGCGGCGCCCAACAGGGCAAGATTTTTCATAATGACAGCCTTTTCCTTTGTTCAATCATGCTATGCGTAACTCTGGCTGGAAACATGGGACGTATGGGACCGTGAAATAGGACGTATGGGACGTATGGGACGGTGAATAGGTCAATGGGACGCATGGGACAATGAATAGGACGTATGGGACGCATGGGACGCATGGGACGGTGAATAGGACAATGGGACAGGTATGCTTTTCACCCCATGGGTTCTTTTTATTCGACGTCGTAGTAAGGTTTCAGCATGACGTAGTTGAAGGCCAGTTCCTGGCCAGGAGCGGCGTCAGCATCCCGGAACGTGATCGTCACCTCAGGCTGCCGGGCCCGGAAGGTGATATGATGCAAGTTGATGCGCGCGACGTTGTCGTTGTGCGCATAACGGCCTTTGACACGCTTGTCGACGTGGACGTAGGTTTTTTCCGGCAGCACTTCCGCGCCCTCCGAAAGGGCGGCGTCGAGGCCGAACCGGCGCGGATTGATTTTTTTGGCGACGGCGTCCTGGTAGTCGGCGACGACGAACTGGAGGGTATAGAGCCTTCCGACCAGCAGGCCGGTGGCCTTCTGGCTGACGCTGTTGACCGGTCCATTTTGCCGGGTCAAGACGCAGACGGTGTTGCCGGCTCGGCCCGACCCGCCCCAGCGCCCCTGGCTGGCCTTGCCAAAGCCGGCCAACGTCTCGGTGCGCACCGAGCCTTCGGCTGCGGCTTCCACCGTCCAGGCCTGCAGACCCTCTTCGAAGTCGCAGTTCCGCAGATGGCCGGGGCGGTACCTGAAGCCGTGCTGCTCGGACAGCATGTCGGTGCGGCCTTCGACGCCATAGTGGCGCAGCAAGCGGAAGGACCAGCGGTTGTACTCCTCGTCGGCATAATAGCTGCCCCAGTAGCCCGTCGCCCCAAGCCCGGCAAAAGCCGGGTCATTGGCGACCAGGTGCAGCTGCAGGTCAAGGTAATATTTCGAATCGACTTCCGGAGCGTGGTCCAGAGACAAAATCGGGATCTGGTTGAAATTCCCGAAGATAATGCCGGTGCCGGCGGCCGCGCCGGGGAAATAGGCGTTGAACTGCCGGATGGTGTCGACGACATAGTCCTGCAGGTAGGTCATGGCTTCCGCCTCTGTCGGCCGCGGCCGGCAGTAGGCCTCGTAGATCAGCATGCCGCGGCCGCGGGACGCGTTGAGGCTGGCGCTCATGAAGGCGTGATGCAGACCGGGCAGCGTCGGCTTGCCGACGATCCAGGTATAGATCAGCCGGTTGGACGGGTTGTCAACCTGGCGCAGGCCGTCCGTGTAAAGCGTGATGGACGGTTGGCCGAAGAACTGCTCGTCACAGGTGACGCCGTCGTAATAAGGCGCCGTCATGCCGGGATTCTTCTGGAAACGCCTGACCAGCTCGTCCGCGTCCGGCAATTTGGTGCTGCTGAGATTGGCCAGCCAGACCAGCCCGCGTTCCCGCACTTCGGCCCGATGTTCCTCGGGAATGGCGCCGCCATTCAGGGTGTTGACGCCTAAAAGCACATGCCTTTTCTGCCAGTCCCAGTCGTAGGGCGGGTTTTCCGGCAGGTGATTGTTGATGCAAGGCGGATAGTTGAACAGAACCGGCACGGCCCGGACGACGACCTGCCCGCCGGCCGCGCCGCTGACGGTCAGTCGGTGCGAACCGGCCGGCAGCTGCCGGAAGGCCTCGCGACGGTCGGTCGCGGCCGTGACGACGACATCGCCGCCGTCCAGGACAATCCGCAATTCCGGTGTAGCGGCTTCACCCTGGCAGGCGACATAGACCCAGCCGTCACGCGGATTGCTGAAGCCGAAGGACTCTTCCGCGGCGGTCTCGACCGGCTGGTGCAGGAGTTCGGTGACCAGGTTGTTGAGGCGCCGGTGCCCGGCCGTGTCGATGACAGGAGATGGTGCGAGAGTGATGACGAACTTGTCGGCGAACAGGACTTCGCCGGAATCGCGTTGGACCATGCTGACAGCCAGCGCATGGTCGCCGGCCGGCAATCCGGCCAGATCGACCCTGTTGACCGTTTTGGCCAAGGGGCGCCGGACTGCGGCGGCGCCATTGACGGCATAGACGAAATCGCGGTCGGCGACGGCGCCGTCCGGGAAACGGCCGAAGAAATGCATTTCCAGGCGCGGGTCGTCCAGGGGTATCTTATTGAGCAGCGGTTTCCATGGCACCAGCCGTGGTTCCGCCTGCGCACGCATGGCTTCGGAAGGCCGGCTGCCCATCCACGCCGCCGGCGTGACGGGTTCCAGGCGAATGCCGGCAAAGGAGAATTCGCCGCGCATGTCGACGCCGAAGACGGCGATGCCGTACTCGTTGACCGCCGAATTGAGCATCGTGAACGTCGTTTCCAGATACTGCCAGTCGCTGTTTTCGGGAAAGGACGTCAGGCCGATTTCCTGATTCCAGCCGGAATTATGCACGGTGACGCCATAATGCCGGCTGGCAAAGCCCCTGGTTTTCACCCAGGCGCTGATTTTGTACTTTTCGCCGGCGACCAGCTTCAGGCCGGGCTGCCGGGCGGTGATTTCGCCGCCCTCGCCCTCCTTGGCTCGCAAGGTGATGCTGGCCCGGCCGCCGGGGCCGCCGCTGGCGTTGTAGATAACGCACTCGGTGTTGTTGCGGGTCCAGAACAGCGGGAAATCCACCTGATCGGCTTCCAGGTCGCCATTCAGAATCAGGTTCTCGCCCGGGGCCACTTGTCCCAGCACCGCCCAGGCGCTGACCAGTAACGACACGGCCAGAAAACGCGGAAGCATAGATGACTCCTTGCCTGAGAACAGCCCGTCAAGCCAACCACTTGGTCGCGCCGTCGACTCCAGCGCTCCCCGGGACCGCGCCGGAACGGACAGCCGGCGCGGACCGGGCCAAACACCTTTATTCAAAATAAGGCTTCATCATGATGTAGTTCAGGGCCAGCTCCTCGCCCGGGGCGGCGTCGGCATCACTGAACGTGACCGTGAACGACTCGGCCGTGGCCCGGAAACGGATGTGGTGCAGGTTGACGCGCGCCTGGCCGTCATCCTTCTTGCGGCCGCTGTTGCGACGGTCGACAAACACATACGACTGCTCGGGGATGACTTCGGCGCCGGCGCCGAGAGTCGCCTTGATGCCGTGCTCGCGCGGATTGAAGCGCTTGTTGAGCATGTCCTGGTAGTCGGCGGTCACGAACTGCAGGGTATAGACCTTGCCGGGCACCAGCCCGGTGGCCTTCTGGCTGATGACATTGGCTTGGCCGTCCTGGCGCTTGAACAGGCAGAAGGTGTCGCCGGTTTTGCTGGCCGCGCCCCAGCGCCGCTGTGCGCCCTTGCCATAGCCGGCAAAGGATGCCGGCAGGACGGCCTCGGCGGCCGCCGCCGCCACGTCCCAGCCATCCAGCCCCTGCAGGAAGTCGCAGTTGCGCAAGTGGCCGGGGTTGTAGGTATAGCCGTATTTTTCCGACAGCATGGTGGTGTTGCCTTCGACGCAATAATGGCGGAGCAGCTGGAACGACCAGCGATAGAGCTCCTCGTCGTCGTAGTAGCTGCCCCAGTAGCCCGTCGTCGCCAGGTTCTTGAACGACGGATGGTTGGCGACCAGGTTGAGCTGCATATCCAGGTAGTACTTGTAGTCCACCTCGGGATTGACGTCCAGGGAGATGATCGGAATCTGGTTGAAGTTGCCGAAGAGGATGCCGGAGCCGGCCGCCGCGTCCGGGAAGTACTCGACGAACTTGTCCATGGTGTCGACAACGCGGTTCTGCAGGTAGTCCGTGGCGTCCTTTTCGTCCGGACGGCTGTGGCAGTAGGCCTCGTAGATGAGGCGGCCGCGGCCGCGGGAGGCGTTGATCGAGGCGCTGATGAAGTCGTTGTGAATGCCGGCCATGCTGGGCTTGCCGACAATCCAGGTGTAGATCAGGCGGTCGTTGGGGTTGGCGTACTGGCGAATCGCCTCGGTGTAGTCAAGCAGGTTGGGCCGTCCGAAGAATTGCTCGTCGCAGGTCACCCCGTCATATTTCGGGTCGTTCAGGCCGGCGGCCTTTTCCATGCGTTCAACCAGGTCGGCCGCACTCTTCGGGGCGGTGGTGCCCAGGTTCGCGAGCCAGCGCAGGCCGCGCTCCTTGAATTCCGGCAGATTCTCATCCGGAATACGTCCGCCGTTCAGGGTCGTCACCGCCGGGAAGACGTGCTTGACATGGAAATCCCAGCCGTAGCTGCCGTTCTGGGGCACCTGGCTGTTGGCGCAGGCGGGATAGTTGAAGATTTCGATGATGGAGCGGACCACAAGCTTGCCGCCGGTCGCGGCGCCGGTCACGGCGACGTCATGACGGCCCATGGGCAGATGGCGGAACGTCTCGGCGCGGTCCGTGGCCGCCGTGATGACGACGCCCAGATCGGCGAGCCGCACGGCCAGTCCGCCGTCCACTGCCGGCGCCTGCACGGCGACGTAGACCCAGCCGTCGCGGGGATTGTCAAAGGAGAAGCGCTGTTCGGCGGCGGCCGGGGCCAGATCGCGGCTGAGCACTTCGGTCACAAAGTTGTTGAACGGCCGGTGGCTGCTGGTGTCGACGGCCGGCAGGTCCACGATCGTGATGGTCTGGTCCAGGGAAAAGACCTTCTCGTTGCGGGCGCGGTGCACGATGGCGACTTCCAGGCGGTGGTCGCCGCCGGCGACGCCGGCCAGGTCCACCACGTTCAGCTCCGGCTGCAGGGCGCTCTTCCGCCATTCCTTGCCGTCCAGGGTGAAGACGCAGTCATGCTCGGCGACGACCTGCGGCGTCAGGCGCCCGAAGGCGTGGAACGTCATCTGCGGCGCCGCCTTTGGAATCCGGTTCAGCAGCGGCGTCCAGGGCACCAGCCGCAGGCGCGTCTGCTCCAGCAGAATCGGGGAAATCGTGCTTTCGGCCAAGGCGCGCTCGCTGATGGCCTCCACCTTGACCCGGGCAATCTGGGCTTCGCCGGAGAAGTTCTGGGCGAAGATGGCGGCGCCGTAGGTGCCGTCCTTGGACTCGGTCAGCTTGAAGGTGTGTTCCAGAAACTGCCAGCCGTCGGTCGTTTCCGGCCATTCGCGCAGGCCCTGCGAGCTGAACCAGCCGGAGTTGTGGAGAATGACGCCGTAATGGCCGCTGCTGAATGCATTCGTCTTGACCCAGGCGCTGATCTTATAGGTTTCGCCGGCGACCAGCTTCAGGCCCTGCTGCCGCACCGACACGCTGGCTTTTTCGCCGGCCGGCGCCTTCAGGATGACCGCGCCGGTCGATTCGGGGCCGACCGTCGGCTCATAGGTGGCGACCTCGCGGTTGGTGGCCGTCCAGAATGGCGGGAAGTCCATCTGTTCGGCGTCAAGTTCGCCATTGATCAGGAGATTCTGCCCCGGGGCCACGGCGGCCAGGGCCGCCCAGGCGCTCAACATCACAGTCATGCACAAAAGTCCGATTTTCCGTTTCATGACGTTCATTCCTTTTCCTTGGTCATAGTCATCAGAGAGGACATGGCGACGGATTTGCCAAGCCTGGGCAGCCATGCCTGGGCAGGCCCGGCCGCGCTCCAGGCATGGCCGGGCCTCTTTTCCCCGCGGTCGCCCTCCGTCCATACCGGACGGCGGGGCGGCATAAAGCTCAACGGCGGCCTGCCGGGGATTATTCGTAATACGGCTTCATCATGATATAATTGAGGGCCAGTTCCTCGCCGGGGGTGGCGTCAGCGTCGCTGAAAGTGACCGTAAACGACTCGGCTGTGGCCCGGAAGCGGATGTGATGCAGATTGACGCGGGCTTGGCCGTCATCCTTCTTGCGGCCGCTGTTGCGACTGTCGACGAACACATAGGACTGTTCGGGGATGACTTCGGCGCCGGCGCCCAGGGTCGCGGTGATGCCATGCTGGCGCGGATTGAAGCGCTTGTTGAGCATGTCCTGGTAGTCGGCCGTCACGAACTGCAGGGTGTAGACCTTGCCGGGCACCAGGCCGGTGGCCTGCTGGCTGATGACATTGGCCTTGCCGTCCTGGCGCTTGAACAGGCAGAAGGTGTCGCCGATGCCGCCGCCGGCGCCCCAGCGGCGCTGGCTGGTGCTGCCATAGCCGGGGAAGGACGATTTCACAATCGCCCCATCAGCCGCCGCCTGCACCGTCCAGCCGGACAGGTCCTGGATGAAGTCGCAGTTGCGCAGGAGTCCGGGGTTGTACTGGTAGCCATACTGTCCGGACAGCATGCCGGTGTTGCCTTCGACACAGTAGTGGCGCATGATCGCAAAGGACCAGCGGTAAAGCTCCTCGTCATCATAGTAGCTGCCCCAGTAGCCGGTGGTTCCGAGGTTCCGGAACGACGGGTGGTTGGCGACCAGATTGACCTGCATGTCGAGGTAGTACTTGTAGTCCACCTCGGGATTGACGTCGAGCGAGATGATCGGAATCTGGTTGAAGTTGCCGAACAGCATGCCGGAGCCAGGGGCGGCGTTGGGATAGTACTCGACGAAGCTGTCCATCGTGTCGACCAGGCGGTTCATCAGATAGTCGTTGGCGTCCTTTTCGTCGGGACGGCTGTGGCAGTACGCCTCATAGATGAGCCGGCCGCGGCCGCGCGAAACGTTCAGCGAGGCGCTGATGAAGTCGCTGTGAATGCCGGCCAGGCCGGGCTTGCCGACGATCCAGGTGTAGATCAGGCGGTTGTTGGGGTTCGGATAGGCCCGCATGGCCTCCGTGTAGAAAGGTATGTTCGGCTGGCTGAAGAACTGCTCGTCGCAGGTGACCCCGTCATACTTCGGGTCGTTCAGGCCGGCCGACTTCATCATCCGTTCGACCAGGTCATCGGCGTCCTTGGGGGCGACCGTGCCCAGGTTCGCCAGCCAGAGCAGGCCGCGCTGCTTCAGTTCCGGGAGCTTATCGTCCGGCACGAAGCCGCCGTTCAGGGTGGTCACGGCCGGGAAGATGTACTTGACGTGGAAGTCCCAGTCGTACTTGCCATTCTGGGGCACCTGGCTGTTGGCGCAGGCGGGATAGTTGAAGATTTCGATGATGGAGCGGACCACGAGCTTGCCGCCGCCGGCGGCGCCCGTGACGGTGACGGCGTGGCGGCCCATCGGCAGAAGCCGGAACGCCTCCTGGCGGTCGGTCGCGGCGGTGATGACCGTGCCGACGCCAGCGATGTCGACGGCCAGTCCGGCGGCGTCACCGGCACCCTGCACCGCGATGAACACCCAGCCGTTTTTCGGGTTGTCGAAGGTGAACTGCTGGGCGCCGGCCTGGGCGGCCAGGTCACGGCTGAGGACTTCAGTCACGAAGTTGTTCAGGCGGCGATGGCTGCTGGCGTCGATCTTCGGCACGTTAATGAGGGTGATCAGGTGGGTCATGGCAAACACTTTTTCGCCGTTGTCGCGCTGAACCACCGCGCATTCCAGGGTATGGTCGCCGGCGGCAACGCCCTTCAGGTCAACATGATTGAGCTTCGCCTGCAGGGGTGACTTCTGGAACTGCTTGCCGTCAAGCGTGTAGACACAGTCGAACTGACCGCCGTCGACGCCCTGCCCCGGCCGGCCGAACAGATGGAAGGTCAGGCGCGGGTTGTCCAGCGGGATGGCATTGAGCAGGGGCTCCCACGCCACCAGCCTGACCCGGTTCTGTTCGGCCAGAATCGGCGACACGCTGCTGCCGGCCAGGGCGCCGGCGCTGATCGCCTCCAGCTTTACCTTGGCAAACTGGATTTCGCCCTTGAAGTTCTGGGCGAACAGCGCCGCGCCGTAGGATTCATCCTTGGAAGCCTCGGCCTGGAAGGTGTTTTCGAGGTACTGCCAGCCGTCGGTTGTCTTGGGGAACTCCAGCACGCCCTGGGAGCTGATCCAGCCGGAGTTGTGCACGATCACGCCGCAATGGCCGCTTTCAAAACCGTTGGTCTTGACCCAGACGCTCATCTTGTAGGTCTCGCCCGCGACCAGTCGCAGGCCATGCTGCCGGGCTGTGGCCACGCCACTGACCTGCTCGGGATTGCTGAAAATGACCGCGCCGACGGAGTCGGGCCCGCCCGTGGGATTGTAGCTGACCAGGCGTTTGGGATTCTGGCTCCAGAACTGCGGAAACTCCAGCTGCTCGGCTTCCAAATTGCCGTTGAGAATCAAATTCTCGCCTGGCCCCACGGCCGCGTTGACGACCATGGCGCCGGTCAGGGCGCCGAACAGTAAAAGGCACAACTTTTTGCTCATGTCCGTTTGTTTCCTTTGCTTGTTGGGAAAGACTCGCTGATGAACGTGATCTGGTATAAAAGGCATTGCGGGACAATAGGGCTGAATCCGATGAATGGCGGGCGGCATCGGCAATCCGACGCCGCGGCCAACCGCCGTCTCAGACAAAGAAGCAGCCGGTGGCGCTGGCCAGGAAGGTCACCGGGGTGAAGACGGCGCCGCCGTCATAGTCAAGTTCGTCAATCGCGTCAACCTGGCCGTCCAGCAGTTCCCGGACCCGACGCGAAGTCTCCCGGAAACGCTCCAGCTGGGCGCCCATGCGGATTTGGAACAGCTCCAGGCCATAGCTTTTGTAGAAAAGGAACCACCGGCGGCGGAACGAATCGCCAAAGGCCGTGAAAGCCGCCAGGACGTGGTCGACGCCGGCGCCGGCCAGACGCGCCAGCGCTGCCCGGTCACGGGCCTGGTAGGCCGCCAGCAAGTCGCGCCGGAATTCGATCTTGGCGACCAGCAGTTCGAGCAGCAGACAGACATGGCCGATGTCCCCGGCCGCCGCGTCGTCGCGATGGCCGGTCAGTTCCGCCAGAATGCCGCGGTAATGCGCCAGGACTTCCTCCCAGATGCCGGGGCTGGCCTTGTCCAGGCCGTAGTATCCCATGCCCATCAGGGGGTCGTCCCACAGGGTGGTTTTCTCCTTGACCTTGCGCAGGACGGTCCCGTCCTCCTTGAAGCTGGTCAGGATCAGGCTTCCGGCGGTGAGCTGCCGGTCATAGGACGTGCCGCAGGCGGCCTGATACAGGCGGCGCAGTTCCGGTCCGTCGCTGCCGCCAGCCGGCTTGTAGGCATAGTCGGCCGCCAGGGCCAGGCCGGCCAGGGCCGAGTCGATGTCGCAGTGGCCACCGTCATCGCCCCACAGGGTGAAGATCAGCTCGTCGGCGCCGACCTGCCGGCAGGCGTCAATGCACGGCTTGACCGTCGCCGCCGTCTGTTCATAATCCGTCCACAGCGTCCCCCAGGTCCAGACTCCGGAGGCCATGAAGGGCCGCGAGCCGTTCAGGTCGCGCGTCTTCGTCAGCATCGCCGCATAGGTCCTGGCGTCGCGGTTGTAGTAGTCCCAGTAGGACAGCTGCACCTGGGGCGGAATCATCCGGCGCACTTCGGCGGCGATTTCCAGGCCCGGCTCATAATAGGATTGGGACTTGTTGGCGAAGCGGAAGAACATGTCCGCCCAGATGATCGGCTTGAGGCCCAGCCGGTCGCAGATTTGGCAGACTTTGGCGAGGTGGCGGTTGTAGCCGTTCAGGTCCATGAACCGGCCGCGGCCGAGGTCGTGCGTCTCGTCCATGCCCAGGTGGATGCGCCGTGAGCCCAGCGCCTCGCTCCAGAAGCCGATCATCTTTTCGAGCAGCGCATAGGTCGCCGGCTCGTCGACCAGCAGGGTGCTGGAGGTGTCCTTGACCTTGTGGTAGGCCCAATACTGCATGATCGGCTCGACGTGCCCCAACGCCTGGATCGAGGCCATGATCTCGATGCCGAGCTTTTTC
>CAYOUR010000029.1:18349-23824 GCA_964407145.1 uncultured Lentisphaeraceae bacterium
TCATAGGCCTCATTGACTTCCACCAATTTTTCGTTGGCAAGTTCCTTTAAATCGGGATCCGTATACTTATCCGGGTGGTATTTTTTTACGAGTTTCAAATAAGCCGCCCGGATTTCCTCCTGCGAATATGCTCCGCGCATCAGTCCGAAAAAGGGCTCGCCGGGCAGCTGATACGCGTCCTTGACATAGATCATGCCGACGTTGTAGCCCAGCAGGGCCAGGCGCCGCAGCCAGCGTTTGAACGCCGCGACGGTGACGACGTTGCCGCGGGTGCAGTCGAACAGGAAACCGAACGTGGCAAAGCCGATGTTCTCGGTGGTTTCGACGCCGGCCAGGGCCAGACCGACGCCCCGGGCAAAGACGTGGCCGCGACCGGCGCGGATGAGCCATTTCCCGTCCTGGCGCCGGACCGTCAGTTCTTCCGGCCGCGCCGACTGCTCAAAAACCAAGCCGGGTCCGGCGTCGACTTTCCGCAACGGATATTCCTCGCCCAGGGTTTCCAGAAGCAAAACCAGACTGTTCGGCAGCCCCGACCGCGCCCATGTGAGTTCCATCATTGCCTTTTTCCTTGCCCATGATAACCGTGACGACCGCTTCCCGGCGCCTGTTCGGCCGGAATTCAATACCATAACCCACCCGCTCAGCGCCGGCAACCGCGCCGGTTCTTCTTTTACGGGAAAGTCACGGCTCCGCCTGGAGCCGGACGGGCGCCGGACGGGCGCCGGCCACCTGGCGCCCAGCTGGCAACCGTGAGCCGCCCCGGCCTCACGCGGTCGGCCTCAAGCCAATTCCGACATCTTGACGGGCCGGCCCAGGCGGGCCGACTGGTCCGCGGCGTAGATCACCCGGTGCGTCTCAAAGGCTTCGGCAAAGCCGGTCAGGGGCATCTGGGTGTTTGTGATGATGCTGTTGACAAAAGCTTCGCATTGCGGGAGGTACGGATGATCCAGAACCTCGCCCGAGTCGACCGGAACGGTTTCCAGCGTCGTCCATTTTTCCTTCAGCAGCCCGGGCAGTTCGGTCGTGTAGATTTTGTTGTCGAGGAGGCTGCCCTTGCTGCCGACCAGGTGGAAGTGAAAATAGTACGGCTGCAGGCAGTCAATGCAGGCGGCGACCTTGCCGATCTTGCCGTTGGCGAACTTGAGGATGGTGACGCTGCAGGGGTCGAATTCATATTCGGCGAAGCATTCGGCCCGGCTCTTGGTCGAATAGCTGGTCACTTCCTCGACCGGCTCGCCCATCACCTTCAACAGGGCATCCATGGCGTGGCAGCCGGCGCTGAGCAGGGCGCTGCCGCCGCCGTCGGCCTTCTTGCTCCAGCGGAACTGGCCGTACCAGCCGGCGATGCCGTGATAATAGTCGGCTTCGCCATAATGCAAGTCGCCCAGCAGACCCTTGTTCAACAGCGACATGATCAGGGTGAAATGCTTGCTGTAACGCAGTTCGAAGCCCACGCAGACCTTGGACTTGCCCGCCGCGATCGCCTGCTGCATCTTCTTGGCGTCGGCAAAGTTGAGGGCGATCGGCTTTTCGATGTAGAGGTGTTTGCCGGCCTCGACCGCCGCCAGGGCCTGGGCCGGATGCAGCGGATTGGCGCTGCACAGGGAAATGATGTCAATATCCGGGTCAGCCAGGACGTCCCTGTAGTCGGCATAGACCTTCAGCGGAACGCCATAGCGTGCTTCGACTTCAGCCGGCGAGGGATTGCGGGAACTGCACACCGTTGTCACCCGGGCCCTATCCGTGGCATTGAAGGCCGCAATGTGCGCTTCCGCCACCCAACCAAGACCAATTACCGCTACGTTCAACTTGCGCATGACGTTCTCCTTCAAATCATGAATGATGGCATTACAGGACAGGACAGAATTCTCCTGCGGCGGGTCACTGTAAGAAAGTACTGTATTGGCCGGCGAGGGAAAAGTCAAGCATCGGACCGGAGTTTTCCCGGCTCGGGCTGGCAGGTCCAGCGAGCGCAGGCGGCATTCGTGCGCAAGTCGCGGACCGGGAATTCGCTGCCCAGGACCAGTCGGCCCGGGCCATGCCGGCCGATGGCCGTGCGCAAGGCGCCGGTGTTGTCAACCAGACGGCTGATGTCATAGCGCACATCATCGCGACCCAAGGCCAGGCCGGCCTGGACATCCGCCGCGGCCGCGCCCTGGATGACATACTCATTGTCCGGCGCCGAAGCCAGGAATTCAGCCGCCTCGGCGGCCGCCGTCCGGCGCACGGCCGTGCCCCGGGGCCGGAAACGACAGTCGTACAGATTGACATTGATCCACAACGGGAAATGCGCGGCGGCGCAGGCCGCGAAGAACTCCCGGAACCGCGCTTCGCGCAGGTCCCAGTCGTGCAGGTAGGGGAAGATGATCCCGCCGACGCAGTTTTTGCGGGCTTGCCCCAGCGCCTCCGGCCAATTGAAGGCGGTGGGCAGCAGGGTCGCCAGCGGCTGCAGGCAATCGCCGCCCAAGGCGGCGACTCCGGCGGCAAAGCGGCGGTTTTCCGCCATCATGTCCAGGGCGTACAGTGACGGCCCGGAGGCGCAGAACGCACGCCGGATGCCAAGCCGGCGCAGCGCGGCGGACAAATCCTCCAGGCGTGGCAGCGGACTGCGCCGGAAAGGCAGGTCGCCGGCCAACAGGAAGTGATCTTCGGTCAAGTCAGGCAGCGGCGCCCATTCGGTCGCGGGCAGCGCCGAAGCCGTCTTCCGGGCCAGGGCCAAATCGGCGGCGGTGATGCGAAACACCCGGGCGGCGGTGTGGCCGAGGATTTGCCCCTGGTCGGCTTGGGCGACGGCGGCCAGCCGCACCTTGGCCAGCTGCGAGCCGAAGCTGCGCCCCAGGGCGTCGGAGCCGTACAGCACCCGGCCGGCGCCCAGGTCGCCGGCCAGCGCTTCGACCATGCCGGCCTCCGGCAAGCCGCCGCAGACATCGACCAGGACGTTGGGGACATCATGGAGTATTCCCAAGGCCTGGCGCCAGTTGCAGCCGGCGTGCGCCGCAATCAAGGTCAAGCCCGGAAACTGCCGCCCCCAGGCGGCGACTTCAGCGACACTGACTTCGCCCGGCAGCAACGGGTCAGTGCGATGGAAAGTATGAATCAACACCGGCAGCCCGAGTTCCTGCGCCCTCTGCAAGAGAGGCGGCACCCGGTCGAGCGAGCCGGTGTCGGGGCGGCGCAGCGAAATCCACAGCTTGATGCCGCGGCAACCGCGGGCCACGCAACGCGCCAGTTCCTCCGGCCAGTCGTCATTCTGTGGATTCAGATAGGCCAGCCACAGGATCATGCCGCCGGAAGCGCGGGCGAATTCCTCCGCCTGCAGATTGGCCGCGAGGATTTCCCGCGAATCGGGGAACTGCAGCCAGCCCTTGACTCCAAGCGAGCTGACCAAGGTCAAATCTATACCGTTGTCGCGCATCTCCCGCAAGCATTCATCCCACTGGCTTGGCGCCGGGACGTGTGCATGGACATCAATGACGGTCATGGCCATTCTCCTGGACTGAACTTATCCCGATGGAACTCAACAGTTGGTTCATGACAACATTGGCGCGGGCCGGCCCATGGAGGCCTCAGGGAACGCCAGGGGCGACCTCCGAGCACCATCATGACTTGATCGGAGCGGCGGTCACAGTCGCGGCAGGGTCATGCCGCCGTCAATCATGATCACCTGCCCGGTGGAATAGGGCAGGTCGCCGCGCAGCAGCATCAGCACAGCCCGGCCGATGTCCTCCGGCAGCCCCCAGCGGGCCTGCAGGCACAGGCCGTCGGCGAGCAGGCGGTCGTATTTTTCGGTGACGGCGGCGGTCATGTCCGTCCGAATCACCCCGGGACGGACCTCATAGACCGGGACGCCGTATTCGCCGAGGCGCGCCGCCCACAGCCGGGTGGCCATGCTGACGCCGGCCTTGGACAGGCAGTATTCGCCGCGGCTCACCGAAGCCACTGTCGCCGAAATCGACGAGATGTTCACCACCGCGCCGGCAAACTCCGGCGCCTGCTGCCGGGCCGCCAGCAGGCGCCGCGCAAACGACTGCGTGAGAAAGTACGGCCCCTGCAGGTTGGTGCGCATCACCTCGGTGAAACTCTCTTCGGTGGCGTCCAGGATGTCCGCCCGGACACGCGGCGCCATGCCGGCGTTGTTGACCAGGAAGTTGATGCCGCCGGTTTGCTGCCAGAGCTTCTCCAGCGCCTCTTCGCGGGCCGGCCGTTCGGCGATGTCGCACGATGCGTAAGCAACGGCAACGCCAGCCTGGCGCAGGGCGGCCAGAGACTCGACGACCATGGTTTCCGGCCGGGAGCCCATGATGGCGAGATCGAAGCCGGCCCGTGCCAGGGCCGTGCTGATGCCCAGGCCGATGCCGCGGGCGCCGCCGGTGACCAGTGCCGTGCCGGCTTTTTGCGTACTGTTCATCGTGAATCCTTTGTTGTTTGCTGCATATCGTCTCAGCTCTCTCCGCCTCCGTGGCTGCATGGCAGTCGCTGCACGGCCCGGGGCAGCACGTCGCCGATGGCGCCATGAATCACCAGGCCGGCCTGGCCATCCAAGGACGTCTCATCGCGGTTGATGATGACGAGGCCACTGCCGGAGCGGCGCAGCGACGGCAGCGCCGCGGCCGGATAGACGCACAGCGAGGTGCCCAGAATCAAAACCAGGTCGGCTTCGAGTATTGACGCCTGCGCGGCCATAAAAGCAATTTCCGGAAGCATTTCGCCGAAGAAGGTGATGTCCGGCTTGAGGATGCCGCCGCATTGATGCCGGAGCACCTCGCCGGCTTGCAATGCCGCCCGGAAGCCGCTGCTGCCGACGCGGGTGCCGCAGCTCAGGCAAGTCAGCGTCCGCATGGTGCCATGCACTTCATGGACGTCTTGGCTGCCGGCCTTCTGATGCAGCCCGTCGATGTTCTGGGTTGCGATGGTTACCTTCTTGCCGCACCGGCAGGCCAGTTCCGCCAGGGCCCGGTGGCCGGCATTGGGCGCCGCGTCCTCAATGGCGGTGTACAGCGGGCCGATCACCCGGTAAAACTTCTCTGGGTTTGCCCGGAATTGCCGGATGTCAAAGACGTCCTCGCTGGTCAGGGTGCGGTACAGCCCCTGTGGCGAACGATAGTCGGGAATGCCGCTTTCGGTCGACATTCCCGCGCCAGTCAGGCACGCAATGCGCCCTGCTCCGCGCAGATATGCCGCCAGAATGTCGGTTTCATTGGCCGAATTGTCCCTGCTCATCACGGTCATGCCTCCAATTCATCCCGGTTCAGCCACCAGAAAGACATCTTCGCGGCCGCGGCTGGTGACGAGGGCGAGAACGCACCGGCCGGACGGGTTGTGCGCCACCGTCAAGGAATCGGTCACCCATTGATAATAGGCGGTCAAAGTGCAAAATGTGGTGGTACGCGCTTGATTTCAGGCTGCCGTATGCCGTACAACCTCATTTGCCGGGCATCGTGCCAGGACGACGACACCATACCATGGCGCAATTCT
>CAYOUR010000030.1:0-16388 GCA_964407145.1 uncultured Lentisphaeraceae bacterium
GTCGGCCGGCTGGAGGTTATCGGTTGTCTGGGGCAGCAGCGGCCAGGCCGCCAGCTGAGTTGCGCCCTGGCTTTTTTCTTCCTGGAGGTCTTCCCAGGCGCAGCGTTCGACCAGGCCGATGATCAGCAGCGACGTCAGCAGCGAACTGCCGCCATAACTGATCAACGGCAGGTTGATGCCGGTCGCCGGCATCAGGCCAAGATTGACGGCCAGGTGGACGAAGGCCTGTCCGGACAGCATCACCGCGGCGCCAAGATAGATTGGATAGGTCCAGCGGGCGGCGTGGCGGTTGGCCAGGTAGCAGCAGTAACCCACCCAGCCCAGGCAGAGCAGAATCAGCGGCAGCACCCCGGCTACGCCAAGCAGCTCGGCCGCCGCCGCAAAAATGGAATCATTGTACCGGTAGGGGACATAGATGAAACTGCTCGGCTCCGAAAACAGCGCCCCGGTCCAGCCACCCTTGACCAGGCACTGACGCATCTGCATGACGTGCCAGTTGGCCGACGACGGGCCGCCCCCCATGCTGGCCCAAAAGCCGCTCAAAAATCCCAGGAACCGGCCACGCACGTACGGGTGACAGACCAATGCCCAACCGGCCATCAGCAACGCCGGCACGGCGGCGAGGGCGAGATGGCGGCCACTCATCCCCAGGCAATACAGCAGCACCAGCACGGTCGCACCATAAATCAGGGTCGTGCCCCAGTCCGGCTGCAGCATGATCGGCAGCAGCCACAAACCGGCAAAGGCCGCCCCCGCGGCAAACCGGACCCAAACGGCGCATGTCCCCAAACGCTGCCAGAACCAGGCAAAGGCCAGTAAAAAGGCCGGCTTGGCCAACTCGCTGGGCTGCAAACAGAAACACCAGAACCGATACCAGCTCCTCGCGCCTTGGACCTTCACGCCGAAAAACAGCACGCCCCAAAGCAGGCCGTACGCCAGCAGCAACACGGACCCAAGGCAACGCCGATAAAAAGAACGGGGGAAAACGAAACAGACGCTCAAAACCGACAGCCCCAGCAGCAGCCAGATCATCTGCAGGCACGAAAAACTTCGTTCCGAGGCAATGCCCCGAGTCGCCGTCTGAATCAGCAGGCATCCGCCACCGCCGAGGACGAAGACCAAGGCAACCAGACGCCAATAGACCTGCATCCGCCCTGAACTTCGCCAGCATGGAACCCGGGGCCGGCATGACGCGGTCACCTCATCATGGCCCGACCTTTCCAAGATAGACATCCTTGCCATTGCCCTGCTCTCCCCTTCCCTTCCCGTTCATCACCATGGCGCGCCGCCCGTCGGCAATCACCTGCAGGCAGACCAGCCGCCCTCTCAACTGCTGGTCAAAGCGCTTCTCAAAGCCGGAAACGCCATATTCCAGGCCATGCTCCTCGTCAACCGCAACCGCCCCCAGCAGCCCGGCCTCGGCCGCCTCAGGCGCATGCCGCCGGATAAAATAACCCTGCAGCGACAACGATTCCGGCATCCTGGCCAGAACGGATTGCAGCACGTCGTCCGCCAGGGTCAGATCCTCGTCCAAGCTAACCTTCCGGCCCAGCCAGGTCGGCAGCTGCTCCAGCGGCGGCAGCAGCGACGCGATTTCCACGATCTGGGCGCATTCTTCCCGGGTGGCAGTCGCCTCGGCCAGCGTCTCCGGGACCTGCCAGGCGAGGCGATAATGGCGTTCCGACCAGGCCAACAGCCGGCCGTCCGCCGCGTAAATCCGCCCGCGCACGCCGGGAATCCACAATTCCTGGGAAACGCGGTGGTTTTCGCGCAGGGCATTCCGCAACCCGACGGCATGATGCGCCAGCCAGGTCAAACGGCACAGCATAACCGCCGTCGCGGCGGCAAAGACATAGAATAAATGCCAGGCACGGCCCATGCGCCGCTCTTCCACGTCTCGCCACATGGCTGCCGCACCAGGCATTTGCATCCCTATTGCTTGTCCTTCGGATTCCATGGCCACGGTTCCCCTGCCACCCGTTGCCTCAGTTGGTTCTGACCGCGCAGGCGCGCAACAGGGTGACGGCCTGGCCGGACGGCAGCTCCGCCCTGGCCCAGCCGGGCGCGCTGACCAGCTCGACGGCCAACCGCCGCGTATCCACCGCATGGCGGCAACCAGAGCGCACGGCTGCGACCGCCACCCCGACCATGAACCAACAGGCCAACCCGAACATCAGGCGGACGAACAGCCGCCTTCCCCGCTCCGTGTAGAAATACGCCATTTTGCCTCTCCTCTGAAGGTTACGTCAACTTCATTCCCAGGCTCAATCCGCCTTCCGCGTCAATTCCCCGCCGTCCCAAACGTTTCCCTTCTCGACCGCACGTTTGTTCCGGCATCCTGCGATGCCCCGACTCAACCTCGGTGCCTGCCGGGGCGCCGGCCCCGAATCCTCAGCCCTCCTTGGTCCCTGACGTCGTGTTCTGCTTGCCGCCGATGGCCACGACTTCCGCGTCCCAGTCTTCGGCCTTCCAGACTTCAACCCAGTCCCGGGCGCCGACAATAACCACTTCATCCCCGGCCTTGAAGCCCATGGTTTCCCGCATGCTGGCCGGAATGGTGATTCGGCCTTGACTGCTGATCTCGTCGGTCAGACTCATCGCCCCGATCCGACGCCGCTGGCGGCGCAGGTCCAGGTCGGTCAGCACCATGTCCGACTCGCTTTCCAACTTCTGGCAGAAATCCTCCCACCGCACCGCCGGGAAAATCCCCAGGCAGCCCTCCGGCAGACAATAGAACACAATGCTGTGGCTGCCGACCGAACCAAAGTCAAAAAGCATGGCCGGCGGGAGCTTGATGCGCAAGCTGCTGTCAACTGTGCATTTATAGTGCCCGTTGAACCGCATCTTTGTCCTGCTCCCAATTTCATTCACCGTTGCGGCCGCCCGGAATCAACTCCGAAATATGGCAGACACAGACCAAATGACTCCGCTATACTCCGAAAGAATATCGCATCGGATTCTTTCTTGTCAAATCATTATTCATAAAAAAAACGACTGGCGCCGTTTTTCAGGCGGAAGCCGCTCGATGTTCCGTCGTCATGTCGCGGCAGGCCTGGCCGCATGGCTTGCCCGAAGGACAGCCAACACCCGCGCGACCCGCCGCCACACGATTCACGCCGTCCAGGAAGACAGGACTGGCAGGCGCGGGAAAGAATCCCGCCGGAACGTGTTTTCAATCTCCGGCCGGGAGGCTATAGTAGCCGGCAGAAATACCACTCCCGCCTCACCCGTCACGGCCTTCAGGCTTCTCCACCATGCCCCAGAACCATTATTTCCGTCGTCTGCAGAAGGTCGCCGCCGGCACCATGGTGATTTCCGGCCCCTGTTCAGCCGAAAGCCGCGAACAGATCCTGGACACGGCCAGAGGGTTGCAGCCGCTCGGCATCGGCCTGTTCCGCGCCGGCGTCTGGAAGCCGCGGACCAGGCCGGGGTCTTTCGAGGGCTGCGGTGAAATCGGCCTGGCCTGGCTGACCGAGGCCCGGCAGGAAACCGGCCTGCCGGTCGCCGTCGAAGTCGCCAACACCAGACACGTCGAGGCCGCCCTGAAGGCCGGCGTCAATGTGCTTTGGCTCGGGGCGCGCACGACCGTCAATCCGTTTGCCGTCCAGGAAATCGCCGAAGCTCTCCGTGGCTCGGGCGTGCCCGTCATGGTGAAAAACCCGGTCAATCCGGAACTGATGCTCTGGCTCGGGGCCATGGAGCGGCTGCAGACCGCCGGCTGCGAGGACATCGCCGCGGTGCTGCGGGGGTTTTCCTGCCTGTCGTCAGGACATTGGCGCAATGAACCGCTCTGGCAAATCGCCATCGACCTGCGCCAGCACCTGCCTGGCGTCCCCCTGTTCTGCGACCCCAGCCACATTGCCGGCCGCCGCGACGGCATCGCCGAAATCGCGCAGGAAGCCCTCAACCTCGCCTTCGACGGCCTGATGATCGAGGCGCATTGCCGCCCGGACGAGGCGGTCAGCGACGCCGCCCAGCAACTGCGCCCCGAAGAGCTTGGCGCCATGCTGGCCAGACTCGTCGTCCGGCAGCGCGACAGCAGCCCCGGCAGCGTCTGCCAGCAACGGCTCAACGAACTGCGGACGGAAATCGACAGCCTGGACGCGGCCCTGCTCTCAATCGTGGCGCGACGCATGGCCATCAGCCGCACCCTGGGCGAACTGAAACGCTCCAACAATCTGACCGTCCTGCAAAGCTCACGCTGGGAACAGGTGCTCAATCACGCCCGGGTCGAAGCCGCACGGCTCGGCCTGAACATCCGGTTGGTCGACGACGTCTTCAAACTGCTGCACCAGGAGTCGATCGACATCCAGCAGCAGATCCTGAAGGACGATGGCGGGAACTGACCAGGCCGGCCAGCCTGACCAGGGCCATGGCCGCCAGCAGGCCCAACGGCGGCGTCAGATACAGCGAAAACCGCCCGTCATTGTCATTGAAAGTCAGGGCGACCACCAGGGCATGCGCCAGCACCAATGTCACGGCCAGGCGCACCTCCGGGCGCCGCCGACCAAGCCAGGCGCCGACGGCCCCTAGCAGCGCCAACGGCAGATAGACCGCCAGCAAGACCGCATTGTGGCCCGCCGAATACCCCGGCCGGACCCGCAGGAAAAGCACGGCCAGGCGACGCAACGCCAAATGGCAGCACGCCACCGGATGTCGCAGGATATACGTGACGGCGCCCAAATACGTGCGGTCCGAACCTGGCGGCGGCGGCATCGCCACCCGCCACAAATCCTCCTGCCAGACGACTTCACCCGAATACAGCTTGTCGACCGGACTCTGGCCGGAAATCCCCTGCCGGAAGCCACGGCCGCCAAAGGCCAACGCCAGAAAAAGGACGACAACGGCCGCCGCCCCAGCCAGGCGCCAGGCGCCAGGCCACCTGGCCAAGCCAAGCCAGAACAAGGCAACCGCCGGCAGCATGATCCAGCCGGAAGGCCGCAGCTGGGCGAAAAACATGACCGCGGCCAGGACAACCCCATAGCGCCAGGGACGCCCCGGCGCACCGGCCCACAGGGCCAGCCACAGCGTCAGGCAGACGGCGGAAATATACAGCGACTCGGTCATGACAAACGTATGCCAGACCGGAAAGTCGGGGTTGAGCGCAAAGATAGCTCCGGTCACGGCGGCCAGGCCAGAACCGGCGGCGCGCCGGGCCGCGGCCATCAGCGCCAGCAGCGCCAGCCCGGCGAAGGCCACCTGCAGGCCGACCAGCCCGGGCAGGCCCAGGCCGATTCGCAGACATACCGCCACCACCCAGATGTAGCCGCGGTACGGCGCCTGCTCCGGGGAAAGCGACTCGCCGGCCAAAACCCGCTCGGCGCCGCTGAGGTACCGATAGGAGTCGCCGCTGAAGCGGATTCCGGCCGGCGTCGCCTCCCGCCAAAACGCCGGACCGTCATAGCCCCCGGCCGGGAACACGCCAGGATGCGCCAGCAGGAACCAAGTGGCCAGAAGCATGACCGCCAGGCACAAAACATACGAGGCCGGATATAAATGCTTTGCCATGTTCCTCTCGGCCAAAATGGCTTTTCGACGCCGGCGTGCCGACCAGGGCGCCGGCGCCGGAACGGTCGCCGGCGCGCCGCGGCCTGGGACTTTTCCGGATGGCTAACGCGGCGAGCGCCGCCTCGGCGGCCGGCCCACCCTCCGCGTCAGTAAAGCAGAAGGGTCCCCAGGGTATGGTTGGGATCCTCGATGTGGGCGTTGACCGCCGTGTCAATTTCCGCCAGGGGCAGGCGGTGCGACGTCAGGCACTTGACATCCAGTTTGCCTTCCGACATCAGCCGCAGGGCCAATTCCATGTTGGTTCTGGTTGTCCAGCGCATAAAGACATTCGGGTAGCTGGTCTGACCGAGTTCCCAGGCGTCATCGTGGTAGCCCGGGCCGGTGCGGGCGCAGCAGCGCAGGTCGAGGTTGCCGAGGGTGGCGCCCCAGCCGCACAGCGTCTTCAGGCCGCCGACCATGGCGATGCGGCCCATGCGATGCGTGTCCGGACTCAGCTTCATGACATTGTTGACCTGCTCGAGCGCCTTGGTGCCGTCTCCGCCAAAGGCCATCACGGCCAGGTCGAAGCCGGCGCCGCGGGTAAAGGCCGCAGCCACGGCCTGGTCGTCATCCGTCCCGATCAGGGTCGTGCCGTCAATGCCCCAGCGGCGGGCGACGTCCAACCGGAACGGACTCATGTCCCAGCCCATGGCATACGTGCCGGCGATCTGCCCGAGACGGGCGGCCATCTGGCCGACCAGCCCCATGCCGACCACCAGCAGATATTCCCCGAAGACCGGTTCGGCGCGGCGCAAGGCGTGCATGGAGGTGATGGCCAGGTGCGCGTAGGCGCCCTCCTCAAAGCTGACATTCTCCGGCAAGGCGCAGCAGAGATTCTGCGGCACGACCGCGATATTGGCATGCTGGGCATAGCCGCCGCCCATGCAGGCGACCCGGTCGCCGGGCTTGAAGGCGGTCACCCCGCCGGCCACGGCCGTGACTTCACCGGCGTTCTGGTAGCCGAAGGGCTTGGGCGTCCCGACCTCGGTCTTGCCTTCCTGGCGGGCGGTCTTGGCGCCATTCAGTTCCGTCCCGGGGCTGATCAGCGACGCGTGGACTTTCACTTCCACCATCCCGGGCTTCAATTCCGGCACATCCTGTTCAATGACCCTGCCATGCCCTGTACCATCCAGGGCGCCGATGTAACGCTGCCTGCTCATTGCTGTCCTTTTACTGCTGGTCAAGAAATCATGCCTACCGCGGCCCGCGGCAAGCCGCTCGAAAACACGCCGAAACCGGAACCGGGGCCACGCCCCGATCACCAGTCCTTCACGGACCGGTCGTTGCCCACCGAACCGGCACCCTTCAAAATACTGCCGCCCGGGGCTTTTGCAAACGTGCTGTCCAGAGAACGCCACGGCCAAACGTCATCGGTCAGTGTACAACCCGGCGCTCCGCCCGACAATGTGCCGGAAACACGCGTCTGGCAGCACGCACGCCCAATCACGGTGTTTCATCGGAGCCATGGATAACAGGCGCTATGCTTTCCCCGCTGGTGAGGCGAAGGTCCAGGAAAGCCGATTGCCTGCTGGCGTCGGAATTCCCGCCAAAGCACAAAATGACGATGATTCGACAAAATGGCGTTGAAAAATGGCCTGTTCGGAGGTATTTTTCGCGTGGTTTCCAGAAATCAAGCCCACCCACCCAAGAGGGGGCCACCATCCAAAAATTTGTCGCGCGCGTGTGTGTGTTTTGAGGCGAGGAGAGGCGAGGTTGGGGTTTTGTTGGCTGATGCCTTGACCGTTTCCCAAAGCCCTGTTATCCATCGGTGACCGATTACAGCCAAACGACGTCGGGACGCATCAACCGGTTGGTCTTCGTGGGCCCCGGAAGTGAGAAGCCGACCGACCTTCAGCCTGCCGGAGCCACGCCGCACATGGAATGCCGGCGCTGTCAGGCGCGGCCAGTTTGCCCATTGGGCTGTTCAGCTCATACCTGCGGGCCGATGGCCGGGAGCTCGACGTTCAGAAGCTGGCAGGCGTTGGCCGTGGTCACGGCGGCGAGCTCCACCTCGGTCACGCCTTTCTCCCGGGCCACGCGTTTGCCAATCAGAGGCAGAAAGGCCGGGCAATTGGTCCGGCCGCGGTGCGGCACCGGGGCCAGATAGGGCGAATCGGTCTCCAGGAGCAGACGCGAAAGCGGAATGACGGCGAGTGATTCGCGGATGTTGACGGCCTTGTTGAAGGTGACCATGCCGTTCATCGACAGCATCGCCCCCATGGCCAGCCATTCGCCGGCCTCGTCCGGCGTCCCCGTGAAACTGTGAATGATGAACGGCGCCCCAGGGCGCAAGTGGTCCGCAACCATCTGCCGACAATCCGCATACGCATCCCGACAATGGATGACCGCCGGCCGGGACAGTTCCGAAGCCAGCTCCAGGAACATCGCGAAAACCTCACGCTGGCGTTCCGGCGGCGAAAAATTGTAATGGTAGTCCAAGCCGATCTCACCGACCGCCACGACCGCGGGACGGGACAGCAAATCACGTATCAACGCCAGGTCAGCCCCGGCCGCGGCGACATGCGGATGCAACCCGACCGCGGCGAAAATGCCGCGGCGCGAATCGGCCAACGCGGCTGTCGGAACGCAGTCCTCCATGGAGGTGCCCTGGATTAGCAACCCGCCGACCCCGGCCGCCTGAGCGGCGGCGACAATGGCGTCAAAGTCATCCTCCTGACTGACGTGAAGGTGCGTGTCAAACCAAAACAATTGACCAGCCTCGACTTCCTTGAGGTGATGGATTCAACCGGCGACGGCCCGGAAAGAACACCCGCCCGCGCCGCCAAACGGCCAACGCCGCCGGCCGGCAACGCGTCGTCGGCCGCCAGCCCGAACCGACGGACTGGATGGATGAACAAGGTCGGCCAGACGCCTGTTCGCGCCAGGACACCTGTTCATTCATGCCGGCGCCGATTCACCGGCACGGGAGCCGGCCAGGCGCGCGCCGACATCGTCCGGCAGCTCCAGGATACGCCGCTCTTCTCCGGCGTGAATCAACGTCAGGTTCAGGACCGGTCCGGCCCGCAGCAGCCCGGCAATGCGTTCCGGCCATTCCACAAGGGCAATCGCCTGGGGGGCGAACAGATATTCCTCAATGCCGAAGGCCAAAGCCGCCTGTTCATCGCTGATGCGGTACATATCAAGATGGTAGAACCAGTTTCCGCCACCGGTGCGGTACTCCTGGACGACCGTGAACGTCGGGCTGGTCACCGGCTCGGTGATGCCGAGGCCGCGCGCCACCCCGCGGCTCAAAACAGTCTTGCCGGCGCCGAGGTCGCCATGCAGGGCCACCACCGCGCCGGGACGCAACTGCGCTGCCAGCGCCGTGCCCAAACGCAGCGTCGCCTCTTCACTGTCACTGATGATCCGCATGGACTCCTGACTCCCGCCCCCTGCTTCCGACTGACCCGGAAGGCCAGCTTCGGCCGCACCGGCCCCGTGGCCTCACAGCCCTTCCATCCGGCGAACCGGATACTTCATATACAATTCCCGGATGAACTCCGCATAGCGGCGGTCCTCCTCCTGCTTTTCCAGCTGCCGCCGCAGCTGCTCGCGAAGCTCATCGTCCAGGGGCGGCGTGCCGCCGGCATCCACGGCCAGAAGGTGAACAAAATACCAGCTCGTGCCGATTTCAATCGGCGCCTTGGTGGTCTGACCGGCCGCCATCGCCTTGACGGCCTCCGCCAGCTTCTGGTTCATGTCACTGAACCAGCCCTGGTCACCGCCCTGGTCCGCGCCGGGGCCTTCGGAGTACTTCTTGGCCAGTTCGGCAAAGGGCGTCCCGGCGGCCAGCTGCGCCTGGATGTCACGGCAGACCTCCTCCACCCGGCCGGCATGGCGGCCAGTCTTCAGCAGCTGGATGATGCCCAGCCGGTAGCGGGCCGGCGTCGCCAGACTCGCCTTCTGCGCCTCGTAGTGCCTGTCCACGTCATGGTCCGTCACGATGTTGCCGCGCGTCAGCCGGTCGCGGGTCAGAAGCTCAATGGCAATGTCCTTGTGCAGACGCTCGCGGAACTCCGTGATGGTCATGCCCTGGGCATGCAGCTGCTCCTCGAATTGGGCAAGGTTCCCGCCGGCGGCGTTGGTGACGACCTGGTTCAAGCGGTCCTGCAGAAAGGACGTCGGCACCTTCGCCTGCAGCTTCTGGAACTCCAGGTAGATCAGCTCACGCTCTATCACCGAATTGAGGGCCTTGCGGCGGAGTGCGACCAGCCGTTCGGTCAGCTCCCCGCCGCTGCAGGACCGCCGCAACTGCCCTTCCTCGGGCTGCGTCATTTCCATGATTTCAAAGGCCGTGATCACCTTGTCGCCGACCACCGCCAACAACGAATCGCCGTATTCAACCTGCCCCCGCGCCGCGGCGATGAAGACCACCGCCAATCCAAATGCCAATCCATGTCGCAAGCTCATTGTCCCAGCCTTTCCGGAAAACAAATCCATCGTGAGGTCTCGCTTTTTGCCATCGTTGTACTAATATATAGTCCCAAGCCGCAAAAACAAAGGAACCGCCCCGTGACCGGCCGCCTCACCCAAGCCAGCAAACGCCCATGCGGCAGGAGATGATGCTATGCTTACCAGCCATGACCGGGAATGCCTGCGACGCCTGGCCGGCGAATTGGCCGAAGCGGCCGCCATGCCCGTCAACCAGACCAGGACCGACCTCTGGCAACGCCTGAACGACCGCGAAACCGGCGTCCGGCCGCTCCTGATGTGCATCGAAATCTGCTGGAAGGAATTCGCCGCCGAAAAGGACCTGCAGCTCGCCTGCGTCGAACCCGTGCCGCGCGCCCTTGAGCTTGGCTTCCGCCGCACCCTCTACCAGTGGCGCCACCTGCCGCTGGACATGGTGCTCGAACCGATCTTCTACCGGCCGGTCGTCGTCAAGCCCTTCCATGAGTTCGGAGTACCCATCGTCGAGGACAAGACCATCCTCCAGGGACAGGGCGACATTTCCTCCCATGGCTACGTAACCCAATTCCGCACCCTCGCCGACGCCGACCGCATCACCCTCCCGAAAATCACCATCGACCAGGCCAAGACCGCCGAATTCGCCGAAACCGCGGCCGAGGCCTTCGACGACCTGCTTGACATCCGCTTCGGCGGCATCTCCTTCATGACCGTCGCGCTCTGGGACTGGGTCATCATGCGCTGGCGCGTCGACGAAGCGCTCCTGGCCCTGGTCGACGAGCCGGAGCTGGTCCACCGCGTGCTCCGACGCCTGCTCGACGCCTTCCACAGCGCCTACCGGCAATTCGAGGAGCAACACCTGCTGACGGTGCCGGAAGGCGTCTACCCGGCCGGCTCCGGCGGCTACGGCCGCTCCCGCGACCTGCCCAAGCCCCAACCCGGTGAACGCGTCCGCCCCCGCCATCAGTGGGGCCGCACCATGGCCCAGATTTTCAACGATGTCAGCCCGGCCATGCACGAGGAATTCGCCCTGCGCTATGAACGCGAATGGCTGGAGCAGTTCGGCCTGACCTACTATGGCTGCTGCGAAGCGCTGCATAACAAGATCGGCATCCTGCGCTCCATCAAAAACCTGCGCAAAATCTCCGCCAGCCCCTGGTGCGACCTGGAGAAGATGGTCGAACAGACCGGCCGTGACTACGTGATCAGCCTCAAGCCCAACCCGGCCTTCCTGGCCGGCGACACGTTCCCCCTGGCCGAGGCCGAAAAACAGCTGCGCCGAAGCCTGGACGCGCTCCGGGGAATCAACACGGAAATCATCCTCAAGGACATCAGCACGGTCGGGAATGACCCGCGACGGCTCTGGCAATGGGCCGGCATGGCGCAAAAAGTCGTCCAGGAGTACTGACCCCACCAGCCACCAACCCAACGGGAACCACGCGCATGAGCCGCCAGCTTGCCCTCAACGCCGTCCACCTCCGCCCGAATCCCAGGCCGGCCCACACCGAGTACTCGGTGATGAACTACCATCACGAGCTGCTCGCCCGGGTGATCCCCAACTACAGCCGCAGCCGGGAAGACCTCCGCCAGTTCCTGCATTTGTGGGACATCGACTTCCTGTTCAACACCGACGACTGCATCGCCTGGGCCAAGCTCGGGCGCACCACCGACATGGGCCACGCCGACTACGCCGCCGACGGCAGCGACCGCCGGGAGCCGAAGACCTGCCCGTTCACCGACGTCGAGGAAGTCTACGCCTTCGACCCGGCCCGGGAATACGGCCTGCAGACCCACGCGGAACTGGTCAGCTACTACCGCAACAGCTTCACTGCCCGACAGGACTTCTTTCGCGACCAGCTCTGCACCGGGGGCTATTACAAGACCGTCATCTCCGGATGCATCCAGGCCTTCGGCTGGGACATGCTCCTGCTCGCCGCCGCCGACCCCGAACGCTTCGCCGAAGTCCTGCGCCGGTTCGGGCGCTATACCCTCCACTATGTCCGCGCCCAGGCGGAATCGCCCTGCGAGGTGTTCATCCAGCACGACGACTTCGTCTGGACCAGCGGGCCGTTCATGTCGCCCGCCATCTACCGCGACGTGATCATCCCGCTCTACGCCGAGATGTGGCGCGTGCTCCACCAGGCCGGCAAAAAAGTCCTCTTCTGCAGCGACGGCACCTACACCATGTTCATGCCCGACCTGGCCCGCGCCGGCGCCGACGGCTTCATCTTCGAGCCCAGCAACGACTTTGCCTGGGTGGTCGGCCAGTATGGCCGCACCCACTGCCTGGTCGGCAGCGCCGTCGACTGCCGCACCATGACCTTCGGGACCTGGGAGCAGGTCCGGGCCGAAGTCGACGCCACCCTGGCCCTGTCCCGGCAATGCGCCGGGCACATCTGGTCGGTCGGCAACCACATGCCGCCCAACATCCCGGCTGACATCTGCCAGCAATACATCGATTACCTGAAACAGCATTGGTCAACAACAGCACGCTAACCCCGAATCCGGAGCCCGCATGCAGGAATTAACCAGCATCGAACGCATCTCCCGCCAACTGCGGCGCCAGCCGGTCGACCGCATCGGCGCCATGGAGAGCTTCTGGAGCTTCACCGTCGCCAACTGGGTCGCCCAGGGGAAAATGCCGGAAGGCGCCTCGGCCACCGAGCATTTCGGCCTCGACTTCGCGGTCTGCTGGCCTTTCAAACTACAGATCAATCCCGACGCCGTTGACCAGGTCCTGGCCGAGGACGACGACACCATCACCACCCTCAACGGCAACGGCGCCACCATGCGCCGGCACAAAAAACACGCCTCCACCCCCGAACACCTCAATTACGCCATCAAGGACCGCGCCGACTGGCTGGAAAAAGCCAAGCCGTTCCTGACACCCGGCCGCAACCGCGTGCAGGCTGACGCCTACGTCCAGGCTCGAGACCGCGCCCGCCAGCAGCAGCGCTTCTTCTGCTGGGGCGGCGTCAACGTCTTCGAGGCCATCCACCCCATCGCCGGACATGAGAACATGCTGGTCGGCATGGCCCTCGACCCGGATTGGGTCAGGGACATGGCCAACACCTACGCCGACCTCCTCATCGGCCTCTACGAAGAACTGTTCGCCGCCGGCGGCAAACCCGACGGCATCTGGTTCTTCGAGGACATGGGCTTCCGCGGCCGGCCCTTCATGTCGCCGGCCATGTACCGCGAGATCATCTATCCGGCCCACCGCAGGACCATCGACTTCGCCCACGCCCATGGCCTGCCCGTCATCATGCATTCCTGCGGCTTCGTCGAACCGCTGCTGCCCGACATGATCAAAGCCGGCATGGACCTGCTCCGCATCTACCGCCAATTCGGCCGCGACATCGCCCTCATGGGCGGACTCGACGTCCGCCCCGTCGCCAGCAACGACCTGCCTGCCATCCGCCGCGAGCTGGAAAGCAAAATCCCGATCGTCAAGGCCGGCAACGGCTTCATCTTCCACAGCGACCACTCCATCCCGGAATCCACCGAATACGAGACCTACGACTATTTCCTGCGCCTGGGACGCCAGCTGGGCGCATATGCCTGAACGGCGCCGGAACCGCCCCCCGGGAGACCGGCCGCCCCAAAGCCCGGCGGCCGCTCATCAACGCATTCCGCGTTCAAAACGTTTGCCGAACCGAAATGCGGCATTACGTTAAGGTCTTGGTTGTCCGCAGCCACCACTTTCCACCTATTCCGCCTTCATCTTGACCGGGTAACTTGAACATGCCTACCAGCCGTCCGGACCGTCAGGCCATTCTGCAACGCGCCGCCGAAGTCATTGACATCGAAATCGAAGGCCTGAAAGCCGTCCGCGACGGTCTGGGCGAACCCTATGTCGAACTGGTCGAACGCTGCCTGTGTACCCTCCGTGACGGCGGCAAGATCGTCCTCTGCGGCGTCGGCAAAAGCGGCCATATCAGCAAAAAAATCGCCGCGACGTTGTCAAGCACCGGCTCGCAGGCCGTGTTTCTGCACCCGGTGGAGGCCATGCACGGCGACTTGGGCATGGTCTCCCGCCAGGACCTGCTGCTGGCCGTCAGCTACAGCGGCGAGACCGACGAACTGCTGGCCATGCTCCCGGCGGTAAAACGCCTGGGCATTACCGTCGTGGCCGTCACCGGCAAGGCCGATTCGCGCCTGGCCGAGGTCGCCGACCTGGTCGTGCCCATGCCGGTGCCGCGCGAAGCCTGCCCGTTCAACCTGGCGCCCACCACGACCACAACCGCCTTGGCCGCCCTCGGCGACGCCCTGGCCATGACCCTGCTGCATTGCCGACGCTTCGGCCTGGACGACTACGCCAAGCTCCACCCGGCCGGCGCCATCGGCCGCAGCATCACCCTCACCGTCAAGGACTTCATGCGCACCGGCCAGCACGCCCCCAGGGTGACCCCCGACACCCCGGTCCGCGATGGCCTGCTGGCCATGACCAACGCCCGCAGCGGCGCCGTCGCCATCGTCGACGACAACGACGCCCTCCTCGGCATTTTCACCGACGGCGACTTCCGCCGCCAGATCACCCGCGACACCGCCGTGCTCGACGCCCCCATCGCATCGGTGATGACCCCCAACCCCATCGCCATCAACGAAAACTGCCTCGCCGTCGAAATCATGAAACTGCTGGAAAAACGCAAGATCGACGACATCCTCGTGGTCGATGACACCGGCCGCCTCACCGGCCTGGTCGACATCCAGGACCTGCCCAAATTCAAAGTGATGTGAATCCAACCCGCCCGCGCGGTTTTCCGCCTGATTTCCCGGAAAAATCACCTTGGTTTGAACCACCGATGGACACCGTTGCACGCCATTTTTGTTTACAGGCCTAACGTTTCCAACCAAGTTTTCTGCATGTGAAGTTCGGGATGAGCACGACATGAAGTCCCGCCATTCTCATAACCTGATGCGTCCCCTCCTGTTAGAATGAAAATCGGTGTCCATCCGTGTCCATCGGTGGTTCTTTCCTGCTTTCCGTTCGCCAACCCATGGACGCCAGGCGGCGAGGCTCCGGCAACAGCCGGGACAGCAGAGCATCAGGGGAGCCTTGTTCAGGAGCAGCCATGAGAGAGATCACCTGGTTATTGGCCGGCGCCGGCGACATCGCCAAAAGCCGCGTGGCCGCCGCCCTGGGCGCGGCAGCCGGCTCCCGCCTGCTGGCCATCTGCGACCCTGTCCGCGACAAGGCCGAGGCCCTGGCTTCCGCCGTCGGCGGCGCCGCGGTCTATGCCGATTACGACCAGGCCCTGCGCGAAAGCGGCGCCGAGGCCGTCTACCTCGCCACCCCGCACCACCTGCATGTCGACATGTGCCTGCGGGCCCTGGCCGCCAACAAGCATTTCCTCTGCGAAAAGCCGCTCGGCATCAACGGCGCCGAATGCCGTCGCCTGCTCGATGCGACGCGCCGTTCCGACCGGGTCTGCTGCTGTTCCAACTACCGCCTGTTCACCAACCAGTTCCAGACAACGCTGCGGCTGGCCCGCGAGGACGCCCTGGGCGACTGCCTCGGCGGCTGGGTCCATGACGAGGAGAGCGACTACAACCCCGGCCACACGCCCTGCCTGAACGCGCTCGGCCGAAGTCCGGTGCTCGGCCTCGGCTTCTACCCCATCAACATGGTCCAGACGCTGCTCGGCACGCCGTCGTCGGTCTTCGCCGCCATGACCTGCTTCAATGTCACCCGGCAGGACAACTACGACATCGCCGACCTCCAGAACATCATCCTGATGTATCCGGACGGCCGGCAGTTCTCGATCATCCTCAACACCACCGTTAAGGCCAGCCTGCGCCATGCCTGCCAATTCTATTTCAGCCGGGGGCGCCTCTACTGGCCGGAATGCCCGCCGCATTTCAACAGCCCGATCGTCAAAATCACCGGCATGCGCCAGGAAGTCCTGGAAGAATCGTTTTCCGGAGACAAGCCTGGCCAGCGGCCCAACTGGCATCTGCCCATGGTGAATGATTTCCTCGACGCCATCCGCCAGGGCCGCCAGCCGCGGTGCACCATCGCCTCCGCCACCCAGACGGCCTGCATCACGGACGCCCTCTTCGCCGCCGCCGCCGCCGGCCACCCGGAACCCGTGCAACAAGTGACTTGACTTTGAAAAGCACTCTGGCCGGAACCCCGGCCCGCCTCCCGGACCGCTCTCCTTCCCCTCATATCATACCGCAAAGGCCTTGACCATGCCGGCAAAAACCCGCGTTCTCATGCTCGGCGGAACGGGCATCATCAGCACCGACTGCACGCTCCTGGCCCGGCAGCGGCCTGACGTCGACCTGACCCTGCTCAATCGCGGCCGGAACCCCAGCTTCCTGCCGCCGGAGACGACCGTCCTGCAGGCCGACATCGGCGACGCGGACGCCGTCCGCGCCCAGCTTGGCGACCGCACTTTCGACGTGGTCTGCGACTTCATCTCCTACAC
>CAYOUR010000030.1:16398-23647 GCA_964407145.1 uncultured Lentisphaeraceae bacterium
CCCCCGCCGCCCTCCGCCACAAGCTCGACCTGTTCCACGGCCGCTGCGGCCAGTATGTGTTCATCTCCTCCTGCGCCGCGTATCGGCCCGACCCGTTTGTCCTGCTGAAAACCGAAGCCAATTCCGTTGCCGGCAACACGCTCTGGGAATACGGCATGAACAAGGTCCTGTGCGAACGGCTGTTGCAGGAGGAATCCGCCCGCACCGGCATGGCCTACACCATTGTCCGGCCATCCTATACCTACAACCACATCCGCTTCTTCAACCCCTACGCCATCAACCACTGGGAAAGCTGGACCATCGCCCGGAGGATGCTTGCCGGCAAACCCGTCGTCCTGCACGACGACGGCCTCCAGCTGTGCACCGCCACCCACACCAGCGACTTCGCCAAGGCCTTCGTCGGCCTGTGGGGCAACCCCCTGGCCATGAACCAGGACTTCCACATCACGTCCGGCGAATATCTCACCTGGAAGAAGATCGCCGCCATCCAGGCGGAGATTCTCGGCGTGACCCTGGACGTCCGCTGCGTCCCGGCTCATGACCTCTATTACGACACGCTGCCCTGGAATCCGGCCGCCGCCCAGAAAATCATGCATACGACGACACACGACTGCTACGACAGCGCCAAAGTCGCCGCCGCCGTCCCCGCCTTCGTCTGCACCACGCCATTCCGGCAAGGCATCGAAAAGACGATCGACTTCTACCTGCGGCACCCGGATTTCCAGAAAGTCAACCCGCAGTGGGACGCCTTTTTCGACCACGTCTGCCAACAGTATCCCGGGAGGTGAACCATGTTTTCCACCCTGCGCCCCTTTGCCGAAGTCCGCACCCGCCTGGAACGGCAGTATGTCGACGCCGTCTACGATGAAAACAGCGGCTGGAGCCAGGCGGAACTGCGCCAGGCCCTCCAGGAGCACCGCAGCCATTACCCCGACGAACCGCGCCTGCTCACCCGCGCCTGGCTGTTCCGGCTGGTCTGCGAACATGGCCGCCTCGCCACCGAACCCGTCAACTGCTTTGCCACCAAGGTCGCGGACGGGGGGCTCATCCTCGAACTGCGCCGCGAATGGCTGATCAGCGCCTGGAAAAAGGAGTTCGGAGACAACGGCCTGGGCGTTGGCTCGGTGACCGAGATCAACGACCGCCACGCCGTCGGCTACATGGTTGACTTCAGCCACACCTGCCCGGACTGGCAGGCGGTTCTCCGGCTCGGACTGCCCGGCCTGCGCGACCGCGCCGCCGCCGCCGGCGACACGCCCTTCCACCAAGCCGTGGCCATGGTCTACAATGGCGCCATGAGCCTCTGCCGCCGACTGGGCGCCGCCGCCGGCCTGCCGACCCTGTCGGTACTGGCTGAACGGCCGCCCCAAACCTTGCACGAGGCCTTCCAGCTGGCCTACCTCTTCCACGACCTGCAGGAAATGGAGGGGGAGCCGGTCCGCACCATGGGCTGGTTCGACCGACTCTACATCGACTTCTACCGCCACGACCTGTCTGCCGGCATCCTCACCCGAGACCAGGCCCGCGAACTGCTCAAGTACTTCTGGACCGGCTTCTACGCCAAAACCGAAGGCAAGCTCTTCGGCAAGAACTTCTGCTTCGGACCGGAGATAAACGAGCTGTCCTGCCTGGGCATGGAAGTCTACCATGAACTCAATACCGTCGACCCGAAACTCTCGGTGCGCCTGGCCCCGGACACCCCCGACGACTTCCTGCAACTGGCTGTCAGGAACATCCGCGACGGCCGCAACGGCATCGTCTTCCTGAACAACGACCTGGTCGTCAGCAGCCTGGTCCGGCATGGCCGCACGCCGGCCGACGCCGCCGACTTCATCCCCATCGGCTGCTACGAACCGGCCGTCCTCGGCAAGGAAATCTCCACCTCCGGCGCCACCCACGTCTACCTGCCACAAATCGTCCGCCTCATCCTGGCCGAACCGCGCGACTACACCACCTTTGACGACGTCCTTGATGCCTATCTGGACCGGCTGCGCCGGGAAATCGACTATATGGTCGAACAGCAGCGGCGCTGCGAACGCATCTGGCCCGACATCAACCCCGCCCCGTTCCTGTCCGGCACCATGGCCGAATGCGTGTCCAACGGCCGCGACATCACCGCCGGCGGCGCCCGCTACAACACCACCGGCTGCATTGTCAACTTCTTCGCCGATGCCGTCGACTCCCTGGCCGCCATTGACCACCTGGTCTTCAGAACCAAACAAGGCACCCTGGCCGAACTGCGCCAGGCCCTGGCCGACAACTGGCAAGGCCACGAAGAACTGCAGCTGAACGCCCTCAACCGGGCGCCCAAATGGGGCAACCGTGACGACCGCGCCGACGGCATCGCCATCGCCATCGCCGAAGCCGCCGCCGAACGCCTCAACGCCGCCCCGAATGCCCGCGGCGGCAATTTCATGGCCGCCCTGTTCGGGCAGCTGGTCGTGGAACGGGGCCGGCTCCTGGGCGCCCTGCCCAGCGGCCGCCTGGCCGGAACACCCGCCGCCAAAAACCTCGACGCCTGCATCGGCATGGACCGGGAAGGCGTCACCGCCCTGATGAATTCCGTCCTTAAAATCGACCTGGCGCAGTTTCCCAATGGCGTCTGCCTGGACCTGATGCTCCATCCCAGCGCCGTCCAGGGACAGGACGGCATCGCCAACCTGGCCGCCGTCGTCCGCGCCTTCCTCGACGGCGGCGGCTCCGGACTGCAATTCAACATTTTCTCGGCGGAGACGCTCAGGGACGCCCAAGTCCACCCGGAAAATTACGCCAACCTGCAGGTCCGGGTCTGCGGCTGGAACGTGCGCTTCACCGACTTGACACCCGCTGCCCAGGACACCTTCATCGCCCAAGCCGAGGCTCTGCCATGACCGCCATAGCGTCCTTCGCCGACCTCAAGCGTTTTGCCGTCCACGATGGCCCCGGCATCCGCACGACCGTGTTCCTGAAAGGCTGTTCGCTGGCCTGCCAATGGTGCCACAACCCGGAAACCATCAGCCCGAAAAAGGAGCTGGCGTTGCACCTCCGCCGGTGTGTCGGCTGCGGCCGCTGCGTCGCCGTCTGCCCAGTCGACGCCCACGCGATCAACGGCTCGGGTGAGCACGTCATCGACCGCACCCGCTGCCAGACCTGCGGCCTGTGCGTCCAGGCCTGCCTGCACAACGCCCTGGAAATCTATGGCCGACAAATCACCAGCGCCGAGGCCGCCGCCGAAATTCTCGCCGACCGGGCTTTCTATGCGGCTTCCGGTGGCGGGGGCACGGTCTCCGGCGGCGAGCCGCTGCTGTATCCCGACTTCTGCGCCGAACTGGGTAGCGTCCTGCGCCGGGAAAACGTCCATTTTGCCGTTGACACCTGTGGCAACGTGCCCTGGGCCAACTTCCGCAAGGTGCTGCCCGTGGCCGACCTGTTCCTGTATGATTTCAAGCATGCGGACGCCCGACGCCACCGCCGCCTGACCGGCGCCGGCAACCGCCAGATTCTCGCCAACCTGACCCGCCTGGCCGCCACCGGCATCCCCATTGAAGTGCGTATGCCCATGGTGACATCCCTCAACACCGACGCCGACCACGTCGCGTCGGCCGCCGCCTTCCTGGCCGCCCTGCCCAAGCCCCCGACCGTACGCCTGCTGGCCTACCACGACCTGGCCCGCGGCAAGTACGCCGCCATCGGCCGGACTGACACCATGCCGGATGTGCCGCCGCCATCACGCCCGCAGATGGAGCAGACCGCCGCCATCCTCCGCGGCGCCGGTCTCGACGTCATTGCCTGAACCGCACCGGAAAGACCGCCAACGGCGCAGGCGCGCCTTACCAAGGGACCACCCGGGGCCGCCTGGGCCGTGAAACCATAGGGGCGACCGGCTGGTCGCCCCTATGGGCGCTGGAGCTTGAAAAAAGCGACTTCACCATCATTGGCGGCCTGAAAGCGAAGGACGCCATCAGCGCCGGCGGTCCAAGACTGTCCCGTCGCACAAGCAACGACCTTGCAACCCGCGGGAAGGCGCACCGCGATTTCCCCGCCCCGTTCACAGGCGACAGAGAGCATTCCGGCCTCCGCGAAAACGACCACGTTGTCATTCTCGCAGAGAACCTCCGCACCGGCCTTGCGGGCGAGGTTTCGGAAGAACCGCGGTGAGAACGCCCCGGGCGCGCCATTGACGATTTCGATGCGGCCGGAGGCGAATTTCCGCAGGACCATGCCGACGGCCCGGCTGCCGTCATAGGTGGCCAGCACGTCGTCGCCGGGCCGGACCGCGACCTGGGCCGGGCGTTCGTAGGCCATCCGGAAGGTCCCGCCATAGGTGAAGCCGGTATAGCTTTCGCCGAGAACCTTGTTTTCCAGGCCGCTGGTCAGTTCATGCGCCTCCGCCCGAAGCGGTGCCGGCGCGCCGTCCGGCAAATACGTGAAGTCGTATCCGGCGACTCGGGACGGCGTTCCCGCCTGAAACGGCCGGTAGTATCCCCAGACAATGATGCTTCCCGATTCGTCCGCCCGACGCCGCAAGGCGGCGAGCTCATCGGCCGTGAAGTCCGGCATGAACGGAAACCAGACGATCTTCGGCATTTTCAGGGACGGATTCAGAACATCGCCGAGCACGTAGCACTGGCTGCCGATGCCGCCGCGCTCCGCCAGGTCGGCAATGGCGTGCTTCGTGATCTGGGCAAGATGGCTGGCCGACCGGAACGAACAGCCGGCCAGGCGCCGGAAATCACAGAAAATACCCATTGACGGCGCCAGCTCCAGGCGTGAGTCCAGACAGGAGATGATCTCCTGCTGGACCTGGCCGAAGAACCGCGGGTATTTCGGGTCGGAATAGTACGCCTCACCAATGTCGAAAAGGTGGTACATGCCGCCCTCGCGCTGCACGCATTCCGCCTGGCTGAAACGGACGACGTACTCGAACAGCCGCTCGTCAAACAGGTAGTTGCCGATGGGCGTCATGATGTCCGGCACCCGGAGGTCGAGTTCGCCGATGTAGAGCTTGTTACGAAGCAAGTACGATCCCGCCATGGTGGCCCGCTGAATGTCAATCAGGAAATCAACCTCGGGGGATTCGATCAGCCGTTCGACGTCATCGTTGCCCACCGTCCCTGGGGGATAGTAGCAACCGGCCATCAGCCGGCCGCCGGATTTTTCCTTGATGGCGCGAAACATGGCCAGGCGCAGGTCGGTCAGCGCCCGTGAGATGAACAGCACGTAGTCCCGGCCGCGGCGGGTGGGCTGCCGGCCGAGGTTGTCATTGCCGCGCTCCGCGTTGTCCGGCACGCCCGGCGCCTCGAAGGTCGCCTGCGGGTCGCCCCAGGCTTCCCGCAAGGCCGCGAGATCATCGCGGTACTGCTCGCGCAGGTAGGCGCTCCAGGCGCGCTTGGCCGCCGGGCTGTGGTCCTCACCGCGGGTGGCGTCGCGGTCATACGGGAAGAACTGCCCGTCGGCACCGCCGATGATGTGCAGGCCGCAGACGATTTTCCCGGCCGGGTCCTGTTCCAGAAATTCCGCCAAGGCGCCGACGGCCCGGGACGCTTCCCGGCGAAATTCCTCGCTGTAGTTGGAGGGGACAACAAAGCACTCTTCATTTTCGCGCTGCTTTTTCATTGTCTCGACCTGTTCGCCATAGTAGACGATCTTGGCCGTGGTGAAGCCATAGCCCTTTTCCCCTTTGGCATTGGTGAAGACCGCCTCCGGGTAGTCCCGCTCCCACCCGTCATACGGCTCAATGCCCAACGCGACGATCACCCGCGCCCGGGGATTAATGCCATGCAGAACGCGGAGCTCCTCCGCCACCTTGGAGAAGTCATAGCGGCCTTTTCCAAGCCAAAGATTGCCGACATTCATCTGATGAGTCTCGGACGGCTTGTTGAAAAAGGCGAAGAACATGCACAGGTCAATGCCCGCGTCACGGAAGGCCGCATACCGCGACCAGTGCGGATAATGGGGGCCGCGCCGATAAATGGCCGGCGGCATGACCTGGCCGTCCAGCAGCAGCTCCACGCGATTCCCGCGCCGCTCCAGCCGGTAGCGGACCGGCGACATCGCGGCCAGCGACGCGTCCACCTCGGCCCGGTCGTATGACCGCGGCTCCGGCGAGGTCTCGGGTCGCGACTGCCGGACAATTTCTTCACTGCGGCAGAAGACGTCGTCGAGGATCATGGTCTGCGGATTGCCGTAGAAGGAAAGCGTAAAGTGGCAGGGGACGTCCGGAGACATGCTGCGCGAAAAGTCAAACCGATCCGGCGTGCCGGCGGGCTTGCTCTGCGCATTCGGTCGAAAATAACGATTGCCCGACATCAGCCCGACCGGCGCTTGGGCGGCCTGGTTGATGAGGAACCGAAGCATGGAGCCGTATTCATGCCGGACCGTCTCGAACCGTCCCGACACCCGGACGTGCTCGCCAGCACGGGCATACACCGGTTTCCTGGTCGTCATGGCGGCATCGCCGCCACCGGCAAAGGTGACTTTCAGGCGGTCTCCAGGGAGTTCTTCCAGCCGCAGGGCATCGCCGGTGACGCTCCAGCTTCCGACAAGGGCGGGCAGACGCTCGGAATGGGAACGGGGCGGTTCGCTGAAAGCCAGGCGCAGGTTGCCCAGGCTCATGTCCAGAGCCGAACCGTCCGCGAATGCCCCAATGGTCAACTGGGTCGAAGGCAAGGAGTGGCCAGTGAAGTTGACGCTTTGCCTTTCCTTGCCGTCCAGACCGATGGTGAGCCTGCCCTCTTCGCGGCGGATGGTCACCTCATACGTCCGCCCGGCTTCGAAACCATAATGGAATTCGCCGACGACCGGCGTCCCGTCCTCCAGGTAGTTGACCACGTTGAACAACTGCTCGTTCCGGCCGGGGTAGCGGACCAGCGCCACAGCCAGGACAGTGCGGCGGTCCGTGAAGCGGAGAACGGCCCTGATGTCCTTCTCGCCCTGCACCGGCGACAGGTCCCGGGGCGTCAGCCGGAAAGACAATGCGAGCGGCTTCGCGCCGTCCACACGACAGGGAAACGCCAGCCGGGCGGAAGCACTGAACCGCAAAGCGTCATCGACAATCGTCACGGATTGATGGGTCGACGGCGGCAGCGCCGAGCCGTCCAGAAGGGCTTCCGGACTCGTGCCGGAAAGCTCCAAAGTGGCGGCGGCAAGTCCTGCCGACATGGCCAGGGACAATGACAGAACGGCGGCCCAAAAACGTCGGCATGACATCGATCTCGGCTTTCCTTTGAGTGTGAAACACGTTTGGCCGGGAGACTGTCCGAGCGGTCAT
>CAYOUR010000031.1:0-23611 GCA_964407145.1 uncultured Lentisphaeraceae bacterium
GTGACAGGATTTGAATCACCCGTCGGATTTCTTCGTCGCGGCCGATGACCGGGTCCAGCTTGTCCTGGGCGGCCAGGGCGGTCAGGTCTTTGCCATATTTCTCCAGCGCCTGAAACGACGATTCCGGGGTGGCTGAGGTCACCCGCTGGTTGCCTCGCACTTCCTTCATCGCCGTCAGAACGCTTTCTCGGGTTACGCCCAGGCGGGACAGAATCTCCCCGGCGGCACGCGACTTTTCCAAAATGCCCAGAAGCAGGTGTTCGACGCTGATGAATTCATCCTTGAGCTTGCCGGCCTCCTCCTCGGCCGTCTGCAGAATCTGTTGCACTTCGCGGGCCATATACACCTGGGTGGCGCCGTCGCCGCTGACTTGTGGCAGGCGCGACAGAGCTCGTCGCACTTCCGCGTCTACCCGTGGCCGATCCTGGCCCAGCTTGCCCAGCAGCGCTCCAGCCAGGCCTTCGGGGTCCTTCAGCAGCGAGGCCAGCAGATGCAGGCCCACCAGCTCCTGGTGGTTCATGCTCGCCGCCAATTGCTGAGCGCCTCCCAGGGCCTCACGTGACTTCTCGGTGAACTTGTCAAGATTCATGGCTGTTTCCTCCTGTCCTATGCAGACTGTTCCTCATGAACGCAACTGTCATGAATGTCAATCTAGCAGGTATCATGCCAGGAAAATCAGCGAGGGGCGCCGCCGCAACACCGGGAAAGGTGCGACATTTTGTCACCATGCGCCGTTTTTGTCACGCTCCTGGGTGGTGGTGTTGCGCGGTTCCCCACCGGCGCAGCGGTTTCTTCGTTGGCGGGGCAAGGGTTGATGTCGCCGCGTCGGGCCGCCGACTTATTTTTCCTGTCCAGTTGCCCCATGTTGTCCTATACGTCCTATACGTCCCATGCTTTTTACGTATGCGTAACTTTGGCTGGAAACATGGGACCCATAGGACGGTGGAATAGGACGTATAGGACATATAGGACGTATGGGACGGTGGAACAGGACAATGGGACAAATATGCACTTGGGTTATTGAAGTCGCTCAAAGCCATACTGAACTTTAAAACAAGGAGTATTGGTCCTATATGTCCCATGGTCCCATGTTGTCCTATACGTCCTATACGTCCCATACGTCCCATGCTTTTTACGTATGCGTAACTTTGGCTGGAAACATGGGACCCATAGGACGGTGGAATAGGACGTATAGGACATATAGGACGTATGGGACGGTGGAACAGGACAATGGGACTGTCCCATACGTCCTATGATCAACCGTTTTTGATTGCCATATCTACTCCTGCGCCAGAGTCTGGGATTACATTTTTTGCATCAGGAGGGGTGGCGAGGCATGGACATCGGCCGGAATGGCGGTACATTGTAGAAAAACCGTCCCGTCAGTCTATGGCCTTTCGGCGAGTTCCGAAGGGGGCGGGGCCGTCGTTCCGCTGATGTCTATTCTGGCGCAAAAGGAGCAGCATGAAGATTCCAATCGGGTTGCAGATGTATTCGGTGCGGGCGGCTTTTCAGGAGAATCCTCTGGCGACGATGCGAGCCGTGAAGGCGATGGGGTACGAGGCGGTTGAATTTTTCGGTGCGCCGCAGTATTGCGCCGAATTTTACGCCGGGTTGCTGAAGGAGAGCGGTTTGGCCTGTTGCGGCTGGTTGTGGAGCAACGTGCTGGACCCGGCCGGTCTGGAGGCGGGGGTTGCGTTCAATCGTGCGATTGGCAATCACACGCTGATCTGCGGCAGCGTCAAGCACGAGAGTCTGGCGGGCATCCAGGCCAACGCCCGGCGTTTCAATGAAGTGGCCGAGTTTCTGGCGCCGCATGACATGCGCTTTGGCTATCACAGTCACAAGACTGACCATCCCATGGTGGATGGCGTCAGTCCCTGGGACGTGCTGATGAGCGAGACGGATGACCGTGTCATCATGCAGCTGGACACCGGCAATTCCATGGATGGCGGCGCTGACATCCTGGACATCCTGGACCGCTTTCCCGGGCGCTGCCAGACCATTCACATGAAGCCGCACCGCGACGGCCAGTACGTCACCGGCATCCGCCCGGTCATTGGCGAGGACGACTGCCCCTGGCGGGAAGTGATTGACTTCTGCCGCACCCGGGGCAAGACCGAATGGTTTATCGTCGAATACGGCAACACCGAGGCCAATGCCCTGGAAACGGCTGAGCAGTGCCTGAGGGGTCTGCAGCGCCTGCTGTAAGCCGGGTGGGGCGCCCCGCCCCGCGGGGCCTGCCGTCGTCGGCAACATCGGCCCGTCCGTTCACGGGCCTGGTGTCCCCGTGGCGTTGCTGACGTCCGCCGCGTGGTCTCTCCGGGCGGGCGTGCCGCGTCAGGGCGTGCTCCAGGCGCGGATGAAGTCCATGGCGGCCAGCGGGGCTCGGACCGCGAGGTGCACGCCCTGGTCGTCGTATTCCTCGCGGTCGATGGCACAGGTTTTGCGGATTCTGGCGATCACGTCCTGGCGGTCATGCGGAATGACGAGCTGGCGGCGTGAGGTGCCGGCGTCGGCGAGCGCTTCCAGTCGCACGGCCAGTTCCGGGAGGCCTTCACCGGTCTTGGCGGACACGGCAATGGCTTCGGGGAAGAGCCGTTGCAGGCGTTGCCGGGCGATCGGGTCGGTGACCAGGTCGATTTTATTGAGGACGGTGAGGAGTGACTTGGTTCTGGCGCCGATTTCCTCCAGCACGCTGATGGTGGTGCGGTGGTGGTCCTCCAGGCTGGGGGAAGTCGCGTCGACGATTTCGAGGATATGGTCGGCGACGGCGGTTTCCTCCAGGGTTGAGTGGAAGGCCTCGACCAGGAGGTGGGGCAGTTTGCGGATGAAGCCGACAGTATCGGCCAGGAGGATGTCCTGTCCGCCGGGCAGGGTGAAGCGGCGCACGGTCGGGTCGAGGGTGGCGAACAGCTGGTTGGCGGTGAGGACTCCGGCGTTGGTCATGGCGTTGAGCAGGGACGACTTGCCGGCGTTGGTGTAGCCCACGATGGCGGCGACGGGCACCGGCTTGCGCAGGCGTTGCCGGCGCTGGACCTGGCGATGGCGGCGCACCTGGGCCAGCTGGGTTTTCAGTTTGGCGATGCGGGTGCGGACGATGCGTGAGTCGACTTCCAGCTGTTGTTCGCCTTCGCCGCGCAGACCCATGCCACCGGCCATGCCGCGTTGCCGGTTCAGGTGTGTCCAGCGTCGTTTCAGGCGGGGCAGGGAGTAGCTGGCCTGGGCCAGGGCGACCTGCAGGCTGGCTTCGCGGGTGTGGGCGTGGGCGGCGAAGATGTCGAGGATGACTTCCTGCCGGTCAATGACGGCGATTTCGCCCAGCTGTTCCCAGTTGCGCTGCTGGGCGGGGCTGAGGCTGTCGTCGAAGACAATCACATCGGCGCCGGACTGCAGGGCGCGGTCGACGATTTCGCGGGCTTTGCCTTCGCCGATCAGGAAGCGTGGATTCTGGTCGCGCAGCTTGACGACGCAGGCCTCCGCGACGGTCAGGCCCAGGGTGCCGACCAGCTCGGACAGTTCGTTCAGCAGTTCCCGGCAGGCCTCCTCCGGGCATTGCTGGGTCTGAATGCCGACCAGGAAGGCGCATTCGACCTTGGTGGAGTCTTCTTTGATGATGACGGCGCCGGATGTTTTCATGGGTTGCTTGCTGGATGGCCGTTCTGGCGGTTGATGGGTGTCATGGTTGGCGAGTCGGCCGTGGTTACTTCTGCAGGATGTCGTCTTCACGGACGGCCTGGAAGCGCCAGGTGTTGTCGACCTTGCGGAGGCTGGTGAGGACGTGTCGGACCGTGCTGTCCTGGTAGCTGTCCGACAGGAGGGTCGCCTTGAGGACGCAGTGCGAGGTCGCCTGGTCGGGCTGTTCCAGGACGGTTTCGAGGTCGAGGATGTCGATGGTGATGGTGTTGAACAGGGCGCGGCCGCGGGAGGCGAGGCTGACGATGGTTTCGGCGGAGTTGTCGCCATTGTAGGGGAAGTCCCGCAGGTCGATGGTGACCTTTTCGTCCAGGAGGTTGCCGAGCGCGAGCATCTTCATGGCGGTTGCGGCATTGCCCTCCTGGGGATTTTTGCCGATGGCCTCGGCCAGGTTCAGGAATTGTTTTCGGATGCGTTGCTGTTCGGTTGGCCGGAGCCAGAACCAGGCGCCGGCCACGGCGGTGATGATGGCGATGATGACGAGCCAGTTTTTGTATCCCATGTCGGGCCTTTCGGGGTGGTGGTGGTGGTTACCAGACGGGGGCGCCGGCGATCCTCGCCATGGCGGTTTCGCCGAATTCATGTTGGTCCATGGGCATGGCGCGGTTGTCGCCGACGACGTAGACATGTCCTGGCCGGACAGTTCGCGGTTCCAGTTCCCAGTCGCATTCCGAGGGGCGTGCCCACGGGACGTCCGGTTCTTCGCCGTTGAGCAGGAAGACGCCTTTCCGGAAGGCGACCGTGTCGCCGGGCAGGGCGACGATGCGTTTCAGGAGCATGACCTTGCGTCCGGCGATGCGGAGCATGACGACGTCGCCATGCTTCGGTTTGGCGAACCAGTAGCGTGGCCGCCAGCAGAACAGGAAGGCGCGGTTCTTGTAGGTCGGGTACATGCTGTCCCCGTTGATCAGGGCGGGGATGCAGATATGGCCGAAGAAAATCCAGGCGATGGCGGCCGTCGCGGCCAGCCGGAGCAGGTAGGCCCGGTTGAGGGGCGGCAGCAGGAAGCGCCGCCACCAGTCGGGGCGGGCGGGGGCGGGCTGTGGCAGCTGCTCAGGGGGTGTGGGAGGCATGGTGGCGATTCCGGCCGGGTGTGTTGCGGCGCATGTGGATGTTCTGAATCAGGCCGGAGATGGCCATGATGGTGACCATGAACGACCCGCCGTAGCTGACGAACGGCAGCGGGATGCCGATGATGGGCGCCGCCTGGAAGTTCATGCCGACATTGATGAAGGTGTGGGTGGCCAGGATGGCCGCCCCGCCGGCGGCGACGCTGGCGCCGAAGTCATTGCCCGCCAGGATGGCCGTCCGGCAGGCGAGCAGGATGATCATGGCCAGCATGGAGATGACGCCGGCCGCGCCGATGAAGCCGTATTCCTCGGCGATGACCGAGAAGATGAAGTCGGTGGGGGCGACGGTCCGGGGCAGGTAGCCGAGGATGTGCTGGGTGCCCTGCATGTATCCCTTGCCGCGGAACCCGCCGCTGCCGACTGCCAGCAGCGACTGTTTGGCGTTCCAGTCGCCGCCGCCCCTGGTTTCGGTGTCCCGGAAGAAGTCGTCCTGTTTCTGCTGCCAGGCTTGCCGCTGTGTTTCGTTGAGCAGGGGCGACGCCGCCAGGAAGAGGAAATTGGCCGGTGTCTTCAGGAAGACATTGATGCGGCCCTGCTGGTGTGGTTGCAGCGAGGAATAGGCCAGCGGCATGAGGATGATGGCCGCGGCGAGGCTGTAGCCGAACCAGCGCCAGCGAAGGCCGTTGACAAAGAGCAGGGCGACGCCGAAGGGCAGGTAGACCAGGGCGGTGCCGAAGTCGGGCTGGACCATGATCAGGAGCAGCGGCGGCGCCAGGATGACGCCGGCCAGCACGGGAAGCGGGATCTTCGAATGCCTGACGACGGGGTGTGACAGGCACCAGGCCAGGAACAGGAGGGTGGTCGCCTTGGCCGGCTCCGACGGCTGCAGCATGCCGACGCCGGGGATGTTCAGCCAGCTGCGCGACGAATTGAGGACGGCGCCCAGCGGTATGACGATCGCCAGGGCGGTCAATGCCAGAAGATAGAAGACCCAGGAGAAACGCCCCAGGCGGCGATAGTCGACCACCATGGCGGCGGCGTAGACGCCGCCGCCGACGACCATCCACATCACCTGCCGGTACCATTTGACGGCCAGGTCGCCGCCGGCCTTCTGGCCGATGCCGTAGATGAAAGCCACGCCGGTGCCCAGCAGCGCGAACTGCAGCAGCAGAGCCAGCCAGTCCAGGCGGAGCAGCAGGCGCAGGTTCTGTTTGATGGTGTGTGGAAACATGGGCGGGGCGGGAATAGTCGGTGGGCGGCGATAGGGTCTGGCGCGCGGCAGCGGCCGCCGGGCTGTGTGCCGGCCGGCGGCTCCGGCCGGCGCGCGGTTGTTTTCAGCGGTCGAGGAGGTGGTTTTCCGGGGTGATTTTCAGGCCCTGTTTGGTCCAGGTGTTTGCGTCCCACCAGCCGAGGAAGGCGACATTGACGGCGAGCGGGTATTTCAAGTAGAGGGTCTTGAAGTACTCGTATTGTTCGTTGACGGCGGCGATTTTTTCCTCCTTGGAGCCGGGGTTTTGGAAGCACACGTCGAAGGCCCGGGCGCGGATGGCCGTGAAGTTCAGGCCGGCGCGGAGGAAGTCGACGCGTCGGGCGATGGTTTCATCGGGTTGTGCGGCCTGCTGGGCGCGGTTGAGGATGGCGCCGAGCCGTTCGATGTCCGCCGGGGAATAGGCCGCGGCGAAGGCGCCCCAGTGGAGGCGTCCGCGGGCGGGGTCGTCATTGTCGGCGTCAGCCATGGCTTGGGCTTTGGCCCGGGCGGAGACTTCCCGGGCGGCGCGGGCGCTGATTTTCTCGACTTCGGCGAAGTAGTGGCGGACGGTTTCGGCGGCTGGTCCGAAGCCGGTCCGGCAGTAGTCCTGGATGATTTCCTCGGGGTCGGCGGCCGGGTTCCAGAGGAGTTTGGGAACCATGTAGTAGTTCAGGCCGAGGGTGGCCCAGTCTTGGCCGAAGGTATCGATGTCGGTGCCGATCATGCCGGTCTGGTAGAGGTGCTTGATGTCCCTGGCCATTTCGGTGGCGTAGACGGCCAGGATGCCCTTGGTGCCGTAGAAGAGGTTGGGGCGCCAGTAGAGTTGCATGGCCTTGTTGGCCCAGCGGTCCCAGTGTTCGCGGCAGTTCTGGTTGTAGTCGGCGTCGTGATAGCTCAGGCCGACGAAGCCGACGATCAGCTTCGGGTGGATTTCCGTGACCAGGGGGGCGTTGCGGTACTGGGAGTAGGCGATCACCGCCACTTGGGCGTCCGGGATGGCCGCGATGATTTTTTCGGTGATCAGGTTGAAGCAGTGGAAATGGCGGTCGGAGATGGCGACATAGGGGTCGCCGCTGGGCAGGGTGATGGGCTCGGCGTTGGCGATGTCGAGCCTGCGGCAGCGCACGCACATGCAGGGGGCGTTGCCGCCGCCGCCATCCGAGGGCGAGAGGGAGGCGACGGAGGTGGCGCCGGCCTTGAGGGCTTCGATGCGGTCATTGGCGATGGCGTCGATCACTTCCGGCTTGCTGAAGCAGAGCTGTACGCGGTGGGGGTTGTCCTTGGGCAGGGGGTGCCGGCTGCCGTTTTTGAGCAGGGCGAAGTAATCCAAATGGTCCTGGCCGTATTTTCCCCAGGCGTAGTTGAAGGCGTGTCCGGCGCCGACTTTGCGGGAGCCGCCGAGGCGTTGCCAGAGCGACCATTCGGCCTTGGCCGGGGCCCAGTGCTGCATATGCCGGGGCGCGAATTTGAGGTTGTAGAGGCCGGTCAGGGGGCGGTCGCCATAGTCGTCATACGGTCCCAGTTCGGCGGGCGTGAACCACTCCTGGCGGTCGGCGGGCAGGTTCCATTCGCGCGGTTTGTAGGTGTCGGCGGAGCGCATGTGGCGCTGATGCAGGGCGGGGGCGTCGCTGACTTGGACCGGCTGGACCGCGAAGGTCGGCAGCTTCGGCACGACGGTGCCGAGTTCGCCGGGCCAGAGGGTGCGGAAGCCGTACTGTTCCAGCAGGTCGATGACGGCGTAGATGGCGCTGTCGTGGTCGCCGGCGATGCAGATGGCGTTGCCGGCCGTTTTGAGCAGGAAGCCCTCTTCCGGCAGGCTTTTCGTTGCCACGCCGTTGTCGGCGGCGAAGGGGTGGTCGCCGATGAGGACGGCGTAATCGAAGACCTGGTTGTCGGCGGTGACGCGCAGTTTGCCGTCAACCAGGCGGCTGGTCTGGCTGTCGTCATGGCTGACGATCGGCAGGGTCGCCTGGCTGGCGGCCTGGACTTTGGCCTGCAGGAGGCGGGCGGCGCGTTCGGCCGCGACGTACTGGCGCTCTTCGCTTTTGGCCGGGATGACGATGGCGGCCCGGGCGCGGCCGTTCTCGGCGAGGAGGACGGGGGCGCCGGCCAGCGGCTGGCTGACTCGGTTTGACTTCAGTTCGCGGTTGACTCTTGGCGGGCCGACCGGCGGGATGGGGACGGTCGGCCCGAGGGGCTGGTTGTCCCAGACATCGATGTTGTCCTCCTGGGCGCGGAGCCCGGGCGACAGGGCGAGAAGGGCCAGCAAGGCGATGGGCAGTGTTTTGGGCATGGCGGTCACTCCTGATGAGGCTGGTGGTTGGAAAGGCATTTCTCTGGTGGAGAAATGGATCCTGCAGGCACGGGAAAAGCAATGGCCGCTGGCGGAATAGTCTGGTCCGGCGGGCGTGTCAGGCGTCCGGGGCTGGTTCAGCTCAGGCCGCCGGAGACTTCGAGGACGGTTCCGGTGATGTAGTCGGCCTCGTCGGTGGCCAGGAAGAGGACGGCGCGGGCGATTTCCTCGGCTTTGCCGAAGCGTTTTTTGGGGATCATGTTCCGATAGGCCAGCAGTTGTTCTTCGGGCAGGGCGCTGATGAAGTCCGTGTCAATGAATCCGGGCGAGACGCAGTTGACGGTGATGTTTCGTCTGGCGACCTCCTTGGCCAGGGACTTGGTGAAGGCGACTTGTCCGGCCTTGGAGGCGGCGTAGTTGGCCTGGCCTTCGAAGCCGATGCGTCCCGAGGGCGAGGTGATGCTGACGATGCGTCCAAAGCGTTTTCGGGACATTCTCATGACGGCCAGCTTGGACATGATGAAGGACCCGGTCAGGTTGACGTCAAGCACCCGTCGCCAGTCTTGTTCGGGCATCATGGCGACGATGGCGTCGTGGCGGATGCCGGCGCAGTTGACGAGGATGTCAGGTTGTCGGTCCTGGCTGTCGAGCGTCTGGAAGAAGGCTTCGGCGGCCTGGTAGTCGGCGACGTCGAGGCACGCCAGGCCGAGTTGTCCGTCGTCGGCGTTCTGCTGTTGTCGGAACGTCTGGGCGGCTTCGTGGTTGCCGGCGTAGACGGCGGTGACGTGGGCGCCGGCGGCCAGCAGGGCGGCGGTGACGGCGGCGCCGATGCCGCGGGTGCCGCCGGTGACGATGGCGGTTCGGTCATGGAAGTCAAAGTGCAGCATGGCTGTCGTTGTCCTTGGCTTGGCGTTGTTCTGAAAGGGGGGTGTCCTGTTCGGGGAAGGCCTCGGCCAGATGCAGCAGATCGGAGGGCCGGCGGTAGTGAATCACCCAGAGGACAATCTGGTTCTGTTCCGGCAGGTGCCGGCAGACGGCCTGGTATTTGAAGCAGAGGCGGCCGATTTCCTCAAACTGGCCCAGGAAGTAGAGCCGTTTGCGGCGGCAGGACAGCTTGCCCTCGGCGTCGAGATGCCAGATGGGCACCGGCAGGAATCGGCATGAATTGAGGAAGTCCCGGCACCATTCGGCGGCGGTCTGAGTGCGGAGGATATAGTCGGCCAAGGAGAAGTGCCAGATGAAAAGCCGGCGCAGGCGCCATTCGAAGGCGAGCATCTTGCGTCCGGCCTGGAGGGCGGTCGAGGCCAGGTGGTAGTCGCGGTTGAGGGTGAAGGCGACGTCATAGAAGGCCCAGGGGGCCAGTCCCGACTTCCACCAGGAGAAGGAGCGGGCCAGGCTGCGGAAGGCCACGGCTGGCGAATCGGCGTGTCCGGTCGGGAAATGCAGCCGGAAAAAGGCGAAGGGCCGGCCTTGGTGGCTGGGCAGGCAATAGCCGACGACGAGGGTCGAGGCGTCGGGCATGCGGTATTCGTGGGCCGTCCATTCGCGGTTCAGGCCCTCGATGGGCAGGACTTTGGTGGCCGCCTCGGTCAGGGCGCGGGACTGTTTCTGGCAGCGTCGCTGGACCTTGTCGCGGGCGACTTCGCTGTCGGTGGAGAACCAGTCCAGTTCCAGTCGCGGGCAGGCGTCATCCTCCAGGACAATGCGGGACACGCCCTGGTGGAGTTCGGTGCTGGCCAGTTCCCAGTTTTTCGTGGTCAGGAAGGCGATGCCGTTCCAGGCGAACAGGCGCTGGCCGGGACCGGGGCGGAGATGGTCGGGGAGTTTTAGGGGCACGGTGATGACGAGGGTGGTTGGTCTGGAAGAAGGCCTGGTGAGGGGCGCTGGCGAGGGGCGCTGGCGAGGGGCGGCTAGGGTTTTGGTTCTGCGTCACGGACGTCGTGTGGCGTCACGTCGATGATCAGGTCGCTGGCACGGGGGGCGGGTGGTGCGTCCAGGTCCGAATCAGTCCGGGCGCCGGTCTGGGGGTGGTCGCCCGTCAAGGGGCGGAGGCCGGGGAAGAAGTGCAGGACCAGGGCGATGGCGAGGCGCCGGGTCGGGGCAAACAGCAGGAAGAGCCCGACCAGGTCGGTGAAGAAGCCGGGCAGGAGCAGGGCCAGGCCGGCGATCAGGATGGCGAGGCCGTTAAGGACCTGGCGCGAGGGATTCCGGCCTTCAGCCAGGGCCAGATGGACTTTCTGCCAGGCGCGGAGGCCCTCCTGGCGTGCCAGAAAGGCGCCGATCAAGCCGGTGCCGAAGATGATGAGAAGGGTGGGCAGCAGGCCGATTTGGCCGCCCAGGACGGCGAAGCAGACCAGCTCGATGGCGGGCAGGCCGATGAGCAGCAGGGCAAGGCAGAAAAACAAGTGCATGGCGGGTGGTGTTTCAGGAGGTTGGAGGGAGCAGTTCGCGGCGTTTGTCCTGGTGGTAGACGACCGACGTGACCGCGGTCCAGTCCCGGTCGGAACGGTACAGCAGGCGGCCGCCGTCGTCCAGGGCAAAGCGTCGTTCGGCGTAGTCGATGACGACCTGAGGCAGCACCACCCAGTCGCCGGACTGCTTGAGCCGGTCCTGGTTGGCTTCGGCGATCTGCTCCAGTCGATCGCCGAAGCCGCCTTTCGGCCGTTTCGGCGGTCGCTGCCGCCAGAGGGCGTGCAGTTCGGGAAGCGTGCTGCCCTGCAGGTCGACCGGCACCCGCGGGGAAAGGCCCAGGATGGGGCCGCTGTCCATTTCGCCGCCCTGGCCGGAATACTCCTGGGCGACGATGACGCTGCTGCGCAGGTGGTCCAGCCCGGCCAGGATGGCCAGTTCGATCGGGACGGTGTGCAGGCCGACCAGGAAGCGTCTGCCGTTTTGCCGGCAGGTCAGGTCACCGGGGTGGACATTGAGGCAGGGGAAGTCGCGGGTCAGGTTGGTGAGCGGCACGAAGCCGGCGAAGACGGCGAAGTCGAGTTCAAGCGGCGTCAGGCGGTCGCGCAGGTCATCGGTCCAGGCCTTCCTGACTTCCTGGCCCCGCGTCGTGGCGATGGAGACTCGTGTTTCGCCGTGGCGCCGGTAGAATTCGCGGATGTCGGATTCGACGAGCGGCAGGTGGAACCGTTGCCCCAGTTCGCGGGCGCGGCTGGTCAGGGGCGCGTCCGTGACCAGGGCCTTGACGTCCAGCGGCGGGGCGGGCAGTTCCTGGATGGCCAGGAGCAGCTTTTCGGCATTGCTGCCGCCGCCGCTGAGGAAGATGGCCATGGCGGGCCGGTCGTGTCCGGCGCGCAGGCGGAGCAGGGGTGATGGTTGTTCAGGCATGTTTGGCGGGGTGTGGTCAGAGGGTGCGGGAACGAAGGGGGGCTGATGGGTGTCGGACTGGCCGGCGCAAACTCGTCCGTGGCGCCTGGGGCCGGGGCGGGCCGGGACGCGGCCCCGGCAGGCATTTTTTGCCGAAGGCGGCTATAAGCGCTTGAAAGTTGGCGGATTTCTGCGATAGTATATCATTTAACGAAATTGTCATCACGTCATCGGCGTCCGGCGGCGTCAACATGGCTTTCCGGACCTGATGTACACTTTAATCTTGAATTCGAGTTATCTCAAGTGAGTCACCGCAAGAATTGGAGTTAATGAAGATGAAAAAGAGCATTTTGGTCGCCTTGACTGCTGCCCTTGTCATGCTGTCAATGGCCGGAAGCGCGTGGGCACTGAGTTTGAATCCTTTCAAGCGGGCGGGTCGGACGCGGGCGCACACGCTGATGGTGACGGGCAACTACGTCGAGTCACGGCTTCTGGTGGAGCTGGCCCAGTATCGGACGAAGCAGCCGGTTCTGCTGTTTTCGCCGGATGTCGACGGCAGCCAGCAGCTGTTCTACCTGCAGTCCGGCGGCAAAGCCACCTCCATGGACAGCGAGAAGTACCTGGAGTTCATTGAGTTCATCAATCCGAAGCGGATTGTGTTCCTGGGCGGGGACGATTTTGTGCCGCCGGCGTTTGTCGACATGGCTCGGAGCCGTTATTCGGTGATGATCCTGGACAGCAAGGACTGGCTGAAGAACGCGTCGATGCTGGCTGACTGGTTGAAGCATCGGCAGTTGGTGCGGCAGTATCAGGAGTTCCGCGAACGTCTGGCCGAGAGCGGCATCCGCGCCGAGGATTGACCGGTGCCGTGAAGGGACCGGCGTGGCGCCGTCTGCCAAGGCGCCATGGGTCGGGTCCGGCTGGTGGAAAAGCCCTTTGGCGTCTGGCGTTGCCAGCCGTCGTTCCCGGATTGCCTACTGTGATGGAGTGTTCATGTTTACCGCGTTATATCAGATTGCCAAGAATACCTTCCGTGAGAGTCTTCGGGAGCCGATCTATCTGCTGGTGCTGCTCAGTGCGCTGTGCATGATCGGCCTGTTTCCCGTGTTCAGCATGTTTGTGTTCCGGGCCCAGGAGAAGCTGGTCGTGGACAGCGCCATGGCCACCACCATGATCTTCGGCTGGGTGATTGCGGTGCTGATCGCCAGCTATGCGATTTCGCGGGAGATTGACAATGGCACGGCTCTGCTGCTGCTGTCCAAGCCGGTGCGGCGGCCCGTGTTCATCATCGCCAAAATCCTGGGCATTCTGGGCGCCACCTCGGTGTTCTGGTTCCTGAGTTCACTGGCCACGCTGATCAGCCTGCGCATTGCGGCCGACCAGTTCCGCCTTGACATGAAGGTCATGGGCCTGTATTTCGGGGCGATTGCCCTGAGTTTCGTCCTTGCGGCCGTGCACAACTACGTCACCCGGTCGTCCTTTCCGATGACCACGGTGCTGGTGATGCTGGTCCTGGTTCCGGCCGTCGCCGTGGCGGCGCATTTCCTGAAATACGAATCGTATGGCGAGGAGCATCCCGGCCTGGCGCTGTACATCGTGCCGGCCCTGGTGCTGATTCTGTATTCGGTCTGGGCGATGGCCAGCCTGGCCACGGCGCTGTCGACGCGTTTCAACCTGGTCAGCAACCTGCTCATCTGTTCGGTCCTGTTCATGGTCGGCCTGATGTCGGATTACCTTCTGGGCCGGCACACGCGCGAGCCCTGGGGCGATACCGTCCCCGGCGGCAAGGCGGCCCTCTGGATCAGCAGTTACCGGTTTGCGCCGACGGAAATGGGAGCCGTCGGCAAATGGGAGCGGCCCGGGAGGATTGATGACGGCGAGTCCTTCGTCGTCTGGAGTGACCAGGCCTCGCCCGGCGAACTGTCGGTGATGGGCTCCCAGCCGGAGAAGCTGTGGAACGACCGCTCCGGCTGGAAGAACGACGTCGCCGACCTGGACGGCCCGGCCCGGCATCTGGCCATTTATGACCTGGAGACGCAGACTTGGGAAAGACGGCGGATTTTGGATGAGAAGGCGACGGTTCCGGCGGGGGCCACGGGCCTGGAGGCGGCCTATGTGTCGTATGTCTTCCGCCGTTCAAACAACCCGCCGCGCGTCCCGACCGGCGGCACCTACAACTCGCCGTATCCGGACGGCGGCAGTTTTCTGGCCAGCACACTGTATGCGTTTGTCCCCAACTGGCAGCTTTTCTGGATGGCGGACGCTTTGGCCGCCAAGAAGACCATCCCGGTCAGCTATGTCGTCTATGGCGGCATCTATGTCGTGATCATGAATGTCTTCTTCATGCTTCTGGCCATTGCCTTGTTCTGGGAGCGTGAAGTCGGCAAGCAGATCATCACCTGAGCCAGGCGCCAGCCGGGCATCAGGCTCAACCGCGCCAGGGGAGCGTACTTTCGACGGGCATGGGTCGGGTCAGGCCGTGCCCGTTTGCTTTGACGCTGACTTCCGGGCCGGCGCCGTCCCCGACGGCGCCGGTTCCGACGGCGCCGGTTCCGTCTGGGGGATCAGGCGCCTGGCGGCGCCGCGCCCTGCCCCTTCCCGGGCGGGGCGCCGGCGGTTTGACCATGGTGGTCAGCCGCCTGACGACGCCCATCGCCGGGAAGCGTCAGGAACCTTACTGTCATCATCATCACATAGGACCTCAACCGGAGACGCTGCAGCATGGGCGAAAACACCTTCTATGTCACCACGCCGATTTACTATGTCAACGACAAGCCGCATATCGGCCATGCCTATACCACGATTCTGGCCGATGTGCTGGCCCGTTACAACCGTCTGCTCGGGCATCCGACCTTTTTCCTGACCGGGACGGACGAGCATGGCCAGAAAGTCCAGCAGGCCGCCAGGAAGCATGGCGTCACCCCCCAGGAGCACTGCGACGAGACGGTCAAGCGTTTCCAGGAATTGTGGAAGCGCCTCGGCATCACCTGTGATGATTTCATCCGGACCACCGAGGACCGCCACAAGAAAGTCGTCAGCGCCATTCTGACCGATTTGATGGACCGCGGGCAGATTTACTCGGCCAGCTACACCGGCTGGTACTGCGTGCCGGACGAGCGGTTCTTCACGGCCAAGGACCTGGTTGACGGCTGCTGCCCCGAATGCCATCGGCCCGTGGAGGAGCTGGAGGAGCGCAGCTACTTTTTCCGGATGAGCGAGTACCAGGAGCGCCTGATTGCGCACATTGAGGCGCATCCGGAGTTCATCCAGCCGGCGCATCGCCGCCAGGAGACGCTCGGTTTCCTGAAGAAGCAGCCCCTCGGCGACTTGTGCATCAGCCGTCCCAAGTCGCGCCTGAGCTGGGGCATCGAACTGCCGTTTGACCCCGACTATGTCACCTATGTCTGGTTCGACGCGCTGGTCAACTACATCAGCGGCATCGGCTACCTGGCTGACGACGAGCAGTTCCGGACTTGGTGGCCGGCTTCCTACCATTTGATTGGCAAGGACATCCTGACGACGCACACGGTGTATTGGCCGACCATGCTGATGGCTATGGGCGTTGAACTGCCGCGCACCGTGTTTGCGCACGGCTGGTGGCTGGTCGGCGATACCAAGATGAGCAAATCCCTGGACAATGTCGTCAATCCCATGGACATGGTTGACCGTTATGGGGTGGACGCCTTCCGCTATTTTCTGATGGCGGGCATGAGCCTGGGCCAGGACGCCAGCTTCACCGAGAAGATTTTCGTGGAACGTTACAATGCCGACTTGGCCAATGACTTGGGCAACCTGGCCAGCCGGGCCATTTCGATGGTCAGGCGCAATGGCGGCGGGGTGGTGCCGCCGGCGGCGGCCATTGGCGAGGATGAGCGTGTCCTGGTCGACTGCTGTCTCAGCGCGGTCAAGGCCATGTCGGACAGCGTCGCGAACATGCAGCTTGACAGCGGTCTGGCGGCCGTGTTGGCCGTGGTCCGTGAGGGGAACCGTTATTTTGACCGGATGAAGCCTTGGGCCATGGCCAAGGAAGGGCGGCTGGATGAGCTGGGCCGGGTGCTGCGCCATACGATGGAATGCCTGCGGATTGCCGCGGGGTTGCTGTACCCGGTGATGCCGGGCAAGATGACCTCGCTGCGCCGGGCCCTGGGGATTGCGGAGGCGTCGATGGAGCCGCGCATTTCGGCTCTGAGCACCTGGAATCGCCTGCCGGACGGCAACCCCATCGGCGAGTTGGAGGCGTTGTTCCCGCGGGCCGAGCCGATCGGCGACGACGTTCCGCCGGTCAGTTGCGCGGCCCAGGCGCCCAAGGCGAAAAAGTCTGGCGCCAGGGCGGAGAAGCCGTCGGCCAAGCCGGTCGGCATCATCACGATTGAGGATGTTGGCAAGGTCGTGCTGAAAACGGCTGAAGTGGCCAGTGCCGAACGTGTCCCCGATGCCGATAAATTGCTGAAATTGACCATCCGTCTGGGCGAGGAAACGCGTCAGATCGTTTCCGGCATTGCGGAGTACTATGCGCCGGAGGACCTGGTCGGCAAGACGATTGTGGTGGTCGCCAATCTCAAGCCGGCGGTGTTGCGTGGTGTGGAGTCCCAGGGGATGCTGCTGGCGGCCAAGTCCGGCAAGAGTCTTCGTCTGGTGACCCTGGACGGGCCGCTGCCTTCCGGCGCCGGCGTCGGCTGAATGGCGATGACAGGCTGTTGTCTTTTTCGGGAGGAACCACCGATGGACACCGATGGACACCGATGGACATCGATTTTCATGCAGGCCGGAAATGCCTCAGGCTCTGGAACGGTCGACTTCCGAACGGTCTGAGCCGTTGCGTGCCTTCACGTCGGGCTAGTGGTATCTATCACCCGCGTTGGCGCCGGCTGGCCAATTTCTTTGCGGGTCTGGTTGATTTTTGGGTGGGGCGCAATAGATTTTAGGCGCGTCATGCGGGCTGGTTGTGGAAAGCCGCAGATGCCCGGGGTGCCCGCGGTGGCCGGGCAGTATTGTTTGTTCAGGTCGGTGCACAGTCAATGCAGGCAGGTGCCGCATGAGGTCAGTGGTCTGGGTGTTTCTGGGCATGGCGCTGGCCGCGGCCGTTATGGCAGCGGCCGAATCTCCGTATTGGCAGGAGCGGCCGGTGCCGGAGCAAGGCGAGGTCGACCGACTGCTGCGGGCCGGATGGGCGGGACAGCGTCTGGCCGTGCCGCGGCAAGCCAGCGACGCCGTCTTTGTCCGTCGGGCCTACCTTGATTTTCTGGGTCGCCTGCCGACAGTGGCTGAAGCTCAGGAATACGTGCAGGCCGCCGAGGAAGACAAGCGGCGAGCCCTGGTTGACCGTCTGCTCCAGGACGACGGCTTTCCCCGGTACTGGAGTCTGCATTGGTGCGACATGCTCCGGGTCAAGTCGGAATTCCCGATCAATCTGTGGCCCAATGCGGTCTACGGGTATCAGCGGCGCATGCACGGGTTTCTGAGCCGGAACGAGCCCTACGATGACTTCGTCCGGTCGCTGCTGACTGCCAGCGGCAGCAATTTCCGGGTCCCGGAAGTCAATTTTTTTCGTGCGTCCGCGGACCGCAGCGCCGCCGGGATCGCGGCGGCGGTGGCCCTGAGTTTCATGGGCCTGCGGTACGAGGCCATGAGCGAGGCTGACCGCCAGACCCTGGCCGGTTTCTTCTCCGGCGTGCGATTCAAAAGCACCAGGGAGTGGAAGGAGGAAGTCGTCTATGTCCAGTACTTGCCGGAAGGCCGCCGGCTGCGCCGGCTGGATGGCCGGCTGGCCGACATCGCCCCCGGCGAGGACGCGCGGGCCGTGTTTTGCGATGAGTTGCTGGCCGCCGGCAACCCGTATTTCAGCCGGGCGCTGGTCAACCGGGTCTGGCATTGCTTTTTTGGCCATGGCCTGGTGACTCCCGCTGACGACCTGGCCGGCGGCGAGAGCATCAACGAACCGCTGCTGGACTTCCTGGCGCGCGATTTTGCCGCTTCTGGCCATGACGTCCGGCGGCTGTGCCGTCAGGTCGCGTTGTCTTCAGCGTACTGCGCCGCATCCGGCATCGGGGAAGACGCCCCCCTGGCGGAAAAGCATTTTGCGTCCTATCCGGTTCGCCGCTTGGGCGCCGAGGTCTTGGACGATGCGATCGGCGACCTGACCGGTGCGAGGAGCCGTTATTCGAGCGTGATTCCGGAGCCGTTTACGTATGTCCCGGAACAGAACCGGACGATTGAGCTGGCTGATGGCTCCATCGGCAGCTCGTTCCTGATTCTGTTCGGGCGGCCGGCGCGCGACAGCGGCGAACTGGCCGAACGCAACAACGCGATCAGCGCCAAACAGCGGCTCTTCCTGTTTAATTCCGGTGAGCTGTATCGGAAATTGCAGTATGTCAGCCGGCGTGAAGAGGTGAAGAATGCCGACGCTGCAGCCCGGGTCGAGGTGCTGTACTGGCTGTTTTTGTCGCGGCCGCCGACCGCGGCCGAGCGGCAGACCGTGCGGGCCTTTTATCAGAACCTGCCGTCCGGCCGAGCCCGTTGGCGCTTTCTGCAGGACCTGAGCTGGGTCCTGGTCAATTCGGCGGAATTCCTGCATCAGCATTGAGGGCGCAACGCGGTGAGGAGGCGACCATGTACAGGAGCTGGGTGATGCTGGCCGGGCTGGTCCTGACCTGGTTTTGGGGCTGTGGGGCGGCGGCGGACACCGAACGGGCCGGGCGGCGCCCGGCCCGTTCGGTCATCGAAATCTGGGTCTGGGGCGGCCCGTCACAGCTGGAGACGTTTGACCCCAAGCCGGCCGCTGACAAGGCCTACAACAATGGCCTGGGGGCCATTCCGACCAATGTGCCGGGCATTGCCATCGGCGAAATGCTGCCGAAACTGGCACAGCAGGCTGACAAGTATTCGATCATCAGGACGATGACGCATCCGCACCGCGGCCACGAGACGGCGACCTACCTGATGCAGACCGGCCGTGAACCGGGCGGCGGCAAGGTCTACCCGGCCATTGGCGCCGTCATTGCCATGTTCAAGTCCAGGGACTACCAGGGCGACATCCCGCCCTACGTCATTCTGACGATTCCCAAAGGGCGTTTTTCCGAGATCGGCTTTTTGAGCGAACAGTACGCGCCCCTGGTCACCGGCGGCAATCCCAGTCAGGCCAAGTTTATGGTTGACGGCATGGTTCCGCCCGGCGGCCTGACGCCGTCGGAGAACGCCAAACGGTTTGAGTTGCTCGATGCCCTGGACAATTTTGGCCGCGGGGCGGCGCCGGGTCTGCCGGTGCTGCAGGAGTTTCACCAGGCCGGCGTCCAGGCCCGCAAGGTCATAGAGGGCGATGCCGCCAAGGTCTTTGACTTGTCTCTGGAAAGTGACGGGATGCGTGACCGCTATGGCCGGAACCAAGTCGGGCAGTCCTGTCTGGCAGCCCGCCGTCTGGTTCAGGCCGGGGTGCCCTACATCACCATCAATGCCCAGGGGTGGGATTCGCACAAGCGTCATTTCGAAACCATGAAGCAGCGGACGGCGGAGATGGACCAGGCGGTCGCCACGCTGCTGCAGGACCTGCATGAACAAGGCCTGCTTGAGACCACGATCGTCTGGTGGACCGGCGAATTCGGCCGGGGGCCGAAAATTGACTGGGAGGCGCCCTGGAACGGCGGCCGCAACCATTATTCAAAATGCTTTTCGGCAATGGTGGCCGGGGGCGGCTTTGCCGGCGGACGGGTCGTCGGGGAATCGGATGCGGTTGCCGGCGAGGTGGTGAACCGCCCGGTCGCCCCGCAGGATATGCTGGGGAGCATCTACGAGTTGTGTGGTATTGACCCGGATGGGCCGCTGCCCAATCCGATCGGCCTGGAGACCACCGTGCTGCCGCCGGAATCGCCGGCCGGCCGGTTGCGTGAATTGTACCGGTGAAAGGCCGACGCGGCCGCGTGGTGATGCCGGCGGCTGAAATCAATGTGTCAGGGAGGGCCCGCCCGTGATGAAGCTGCTGCAGTTGTCGTTGGCCGTGTTTCTCGTCGCCGGCGCTGGTGCCGGTGCAGGCGCGGGGCCTTACGCGGGCTACCTGTATCCGTCGGGCGGCCGGCGCGGCGGCCAGGTGCGGGTGCTGGTCGGCGGACAGTATCTCCAGGGACTGTCTTCAGCCCAGGTCAGCGGCGACGGGGTGACGGTGCGCCAGGTGATTCTGGCGCCGAATTTCCCGCCGCCCTCGGGCAGCCAGCGCAAGTACCTCCTGGAATGGCTGGATCGGCTTGCCGGTGGGCGGCGCGAAGCGCCGCCACTGCCGGAGAAGCGTGACGACTGGCGTCCCAATCGCTGGTGGGACCAGCTGGACCAGCTGGACGAGGACTGCCTGCGCCTGGTGATCAAGGACCTGCACACCCGCCGCAACGCCCTGCAGGAGACGCCGTCCATTCGGCAGCTGGCCTTTATCGACGTGGAAATCGCGGCCGGCGCCGAGCCAGGCCGGCGTGAACTGCGCCTGTGCGGGGCACGTGGGCTTTCCGCCCCGAAGTCTTTCTTTGTGGATGTCGAACCGCATGTTTCCGAGCCGTCTTACTGCGCGCCCGGCCAGCCCAGGCCGGAGCCGCCGCTGGTCGAGACGCTCCCCTGTGTGCTGGATGGGCAGGTCTTGCCAGGGGAAACCGATTCCTTCAGGGTTTATCTGCAGGCGGGGAAGGCTTACAGTTTTGCGGTTGTTGGGCGGGCGCTGCTGCCTTTTATCGGCGATGCCGTGCCAGGGCATTTTCAGCCGGTTCTGAAGCTGGTGGACGGCGCCGGCCAGACGGTCGGTTTTGCCGATGACGAGTACTTCCTGCCGGACCCGGTGCTGCGGGTGAGGCCCGCAACGACTGGCCTGCACCGGCTGCAGGTGTCCGACAACCTCTACCGCGGCCGAGAAGACTTTGTCTACCGCATCGAGGTTCGCGAGGGGACGCGCCCGTATGTCGGTGGCGACCATCCATTCCCTGGCCACACGGTTATTCCGGAAGAATCGGCCCTGAAGCAGTGTTTTGGGATTCAGGCTGTCCAGGTCATCGCCGGGACCATCGCCGTCAGCGGGGAAAAGGACGCGTATCGTTTTCGGGGTCGCCAAGGGGAGGTCGCCATCCTGGACTTGGCGGCCCGCCGGGCCGGTTCGCCCTTGGATGGCGTCCTGCGAGTCCGGCAGGCGGACGGGACGGTGCTGGCGGAAGTCGACGACGCGCCGGCCGGCCTGAACGTGGGGCCCTTTCTGCAGCAGGTCGACCCGTACTGCCGGCTGGTTCTCCCGGGTGACGGCGAATACACGGTCGAGATCGGCGACCTGACTGGCGCCGGCGGGGCGGACTATCGCTATTGGCTGCGCCTGGGTCGTCCGGCGCCGGATTTCCAGGTCTACTCGGCGCGGTCCTGCCTGAACATTGCGCCAGGCAGCGCCGACGCCCTGAAGTTGTACGTGGTCAGGGCGGACGGCTTTGGCGGTGACGTCAAAATCATCGGGGAAAATGCCCGGGTCATGGGGCCGAACGTCTTCCTGGGGGACGCCAGGGTCCTCAGTGTCCAGGTCAAGAATGTGTTTGTCCGAGGCATGAAGCCGTGTCCACTCGCGATCTTTGCCGAGGCCGAGATCGACGGACAGGCCGTTCGCAAGCCGGTTATTCCCGCCGATGAGTACATGCAGGCGTTTGCCTATGATCATCTTCTGCCCGCGGCCGAGTTGCTGCTATGGACGCTGAATCGCCCCGGCCATGGCGATTGGCAGCCGGCGCGGGGTGGCGCGCCAGGACCGGGGCAGGCGCCGAAGCTGAAGCCGCAACCACAGCCGTAGTCAGAACAAAAGAGGAATCGGCCGTGAGCCTGACGGTGCCGCCTTTCGCCGGCGGTTTACTTGGCGCCGGCGCGGGCGGACGGTGTGGTCCGCAGTTGCAGCCAGGTTTCGACGCTGCCGTACAGGAGAGTGAAGTAGCCCAGCATTTCCAGGCTTTCCTCCAGTGTCCGTTTGAAGATGCGGTTGTAACTGTCTTCCATGAGCAGGGCAAGGAATTCGCCGTGTCCGATGCATTGGGCCATCGGCACGGCCAGGACGCATGCCGTCCACAGCACCATGAAGGCTGTGGTTCTGCTGTAGGCGGTCAGTTGTCGGGCGAGGTCTCGCCAGTGCCGGTGCAGCGCCGCCGCCAGAAGGGGGAAGGCGAGAAAGGTCGTTTTCCAGCCCAGGATTGGAATGGCCTGGTCAAGCAGACTGTCCAGTTCCCGTCCCATGGCGAAAAGGGTGATGGTCCCCAGGAGCAGGAACAGCTGGCGGAAACGAGGGCGCTTCCCGGCGCCGAGGAAAAAGATGGCCGCGGAGGCGCCCAGCAGCGCGAATTGCACCCACTCGATGATGCCGTTCTCATGGAATATACGGGCGCCGGCAGTTTTGATGAGCAGGGGCAGGAGTGCGGCAAAAGTATGCAGGAAAACGGAAAATGTCCCCAGGCGAAGCAGAAAGGCGGCTTTGGCAACAGGCTGAAGCACAGGGGATTGCGGGGTGATGTCGGCGGGTGTGGAGCTGGTGCTTGGGCGCGGCATGGCTGGGCTGGGCTGGGCTGGGTGGTGATGGTTGCCGGGGCGCGGATTGGGTGAGATGCTGGCAGAACTTTCAGATGGTGATGCGGGCCATCTGGATTTGGCCGGAATACCCCATGTAGGGCAGGAAGTCGCCGTCCAGGACAATGGCCTCGGTGGCGGACAGTGCCAGCGGCATGAAGTTGCCCATCAGGGCGACTGTCCTGGGCTGAGCTGGATCGCCGCGCATGGGCAGGACGACTTGTTCGGTATCGCGGCGCAGGCAGAGGGCGTCGGCGTCAACCTCGGCCATGAACAGGGGTGAGCGCCAGCGCATGACCCCGGCATTTTCGGGTGTCTTGCGGGTGTAGAGCAGGTAGAGTCTATCGCCAAGCGCCAGCCAGTGTTGCTGAGTCGTGCTCATTTCCAGAGTGTCGCCATCCTCCCAGGCCCAGGCGCGGGGTGGTCGCCATCGCAGCCCATCTTCGGACCAGGCGCAATAGCCGCGGTTGTCCTCGGCCCGCAGGGTGACCAGGGTCTTTCCCTGATGCCGGACCAGCGACGGTTCAAGCAGTCCGCGCCCGGTCGGCCATTCGAGGATGTCCCCACGTTGTCGGACAGTGATCTGGCGGCCGTCGAAATCGCAGAGCAGGGTGCAGAACATCCGGTCCCTGCGTCCCCAGTGGCCGATGCTGACGGGGATGAGGATTTCGCCGTCAGGCAGCAGGACCTTCTGGGTGCAGCCGCAGACAAAGGAGCTGCAGTCGTCGAATTCCGGCCAGGTGATGCGTTGTCGAGGAGACCATTGACCGTCTGCCTCTCCAATGCTGTACACGGAGCAGCGCTGATAGGTGTGCTCGCTTTGCCCCGGGCGGAAGTCGCCATGCGTGTCAAAGAATTGGTTGTTCCGGTAGAAGACATTGTGGCCGATGGCGAGGACTTTTCCGGTTGCGGCATGGAAATCCGGGACGACATCGCAGACGCCTTCCGTCGTGGCGGCGTCAAAAGGATGCCGGCCGAGGGCGGGGAGTGGCGCCGGGCTGCTCCAGCATTCACCGCAGTCGTTGGAACGAGTGACTTCCACCGGACCGAAGTAGTCGCTGCCGCCAATGCTTTGCAGCGTCATCAGCAGAAGCGGCGGCCGGCCAAAGCGAGGCACCAGAGTGGCCTTCGGATGAAAATAGGTCTTGCCGGCCTCAACCGAGTCAAAAAGGACTTTGCGGGTGATATGCAAGGACATGGTCCGCTCGCCAATGATTGAGTGAGTTGCTTGTGTTCAAGTGGCCCAGGTCCCAATTTATGCCGTATGCGCGATAATGCAAGCCAAGCCGGCCTTTTTCGCTGACGCCGGGGAAACCGGTCACCCATTGATAATGACGGTCAAAGTGCAAAACGCGGTGGTACGCGCTTGATTTTAGGCCGCCGTATGTCGTCCCGCCCTCCGGGCGGCCAAAGCAGAGGTGTCTCTTCCCCCGG
>CAYOUR010000032.1:0-10996 GCA_964407145.1 uncultured Lentisphaeraceae bacterium
CCTAAGGGCCGGACTACGTAGGGCAGCGGTCACGCGGTCGCGTCGTCCAGGCGTTGGCGCTGGGCGGCCATGGCCTGCTCGCCGCCGGTGTGGAAGGGGCCGTCGCCGAGCATCCAGAGGATGGACATGCCGGACTTGTGGTAGTGGCCGATGTTGCCCATGCTGCAGTAAATGCCGGACGGCTTGTTGTGCCGCTGGCAGATGCCGATGACGGTCTGCGCATGCTGTTTGACCGGTTCGCATTCGGTGTCAATGCCGTGGCCGCACATGCAAGCCAGGTCGCAGGGTCCAATGACCACGCCGGCGACTTCGTGGCCATAGACGGTCAGCATCGCGTCGAGGGTCGCCACGCCGAGCGGCGATTCGATCTGGAGAATCAGCAGGCGGTTGTCGTTGATGTCTTCGAATTTCTCGCCTTTGCGGAACAGTCCGGCGCCGCCGATGCCTTTGCGGCCGCGGGGATGGAAGCGCATGGAATCGATGGCCAGCTTCACCTGGTCGAGGGTTTCGGTGCGTGGGATCATGACGCCATCGGCGCCCATGTCGAGGCATTTCGAGATGCAGTGGTATTCGCAGTCCTGGGCGCGGGCGATGGTGGGCAAGTCGGCGTCACGGCAGATTTTCAGGATGGGTCGGCCGAGTTCGGGGCAGAGGTTGCCGTGTTCAAAGTCGATGAACATGAAGTCGAAGTACCGCGCCGCTGATGCCGCTGATTCCGCCGTGGTGTTTTCATTGACCATGCCGGCGTACATTTTCTGGCAATTCTGGAATTTGGTTTTGAGGCGTTGCAGGGCGTCCATGTCGTGATGTCTCCTGGAAATTGGCGGGGTTGGCCTGTCAGCCGTCGCACGTCAGGGCGATGACCGACAGGCGAGTAACAACGCGATTTCAGAATATATACTCGGAACGGTCGGCTGCCAAGAGTGGCGGCCGGCAATTTGGCGTGGGAGGAAATCGGCCAAGCCGTGCTCCCTTGAAAAACAGCAACTGTCCCCGGGCAGTGGGATGCCGACGCCGGCGGTCCCAGGGGTCGATGCCGCGTCGTGGTGAAATCACCTGAAAAGGCGGTTGCAAAAAGTGACCATGGCATTACAGTAATGTTTCAGGGTGTTGCTGTCTGAGGATGTCAGCGGCACGGAAGGGCATGAATCAACAGGTATGCAGAATCAGGAGGACAGTATGAAGGCACTATTGTTGGCGATGGCGGTGTTGGCGGTGGCGGTCGTGTCGGGTTGCGCGAGTGTCCAGGTCACGGAGCAGGCCGACCTGAGCGGCATGAAGCTGACGCCGACCGAGGAGCCGATTGCGCACATCAATGCTCAGAACTGGGGGTTCTATTTCCTGAGCGTCCCGTTGATCACCGGTTCGGCGGAAAATCCCGGCAAGATGGCTTTTTTCAGCGAAGACTCGGTGACGGTTCCCAAGACGGTGAATGTTCTGACCAAGAAGGCCAAGGAATTGAACGCGACCAAGGTCACGGCCATTGCCTCGGACCGCAGTTCGCTGATGATTCCGATTCCGATTCCGTTCCTGTTCTACATGAAGTCGACCAATGCCTCCGGCAATGCCGTGCGGTAAGGGCCGGTGAACATGTCGGGCGACCAGGTTGAAGTCGCCCAGGGCCGGCATTCGCGTTGACAGGAGGTCGATGCGGGTGCCGGTTTGTTTTCGGGGCGTCAGCCCGGCTTGTCGGGCCGAAGGTTTCATGTCATGGGTAAATGACCATTCAGGGAGAAGAGCCTCATGCATGCCGGCAATCGCAGTGCCTTGATCATGATTGACAGCCGCATCGCGGGGGAGAAGCGCGATGCGGAGCTGGAGTTGTTTGCCACGTTGCGTCACCTGGGGCTGGCCTTTGAGGTCTGGGACGTGGCCGACAGTTTTCCGTCGGCGCCGGCGCATTTTGCGGACCGGGCGTTGTATGTCCTCGGGCATGACGGGGTCGGGAAGGCCGTACCGTCGGCGCGGGCGCGGCAGGTGGCGGCGGCGGTGCAGTCCGGCGCGGGTTTTCTGTCGCTGGACCGGCGGGTGGAAGAGTGGCCGGCGGACCTGCAGGCGCTGGCGCCGAGGATTGCCGCGCGCTGGCGCTGCCAGGACCTGCGAATTTCCGAGCCGGGGCATTACCTCAGCGCCGGGCATGCGCCGGGCAGCGCCTGGCGTCTGTGGCAGCCGGTGGGTTGCGCCTGCACCGCCGACGAAGATTGGCAGGCGGTGGTGGCGGCCAACGGCGGGGCGACGGTCGCAGTCCGCGAGGGCGGTGGCGGTGGCGGCGGCGGTCGGCTGGTGTTTTTCGGCTGCGGCATCCACGTCTACCGCGAGGATGTCTATGGCCATGGCCGCGGCTATGACGGCCTTCTTTGGCGGGCGATTGTCTGGGCGGCGGCCAAGCCTCTGCCGACTCGCACCATGCCGCCGTATCTGACGGCGCGGGTGGACGACTGCAATGGCGCCTACAGCGCGTTCGGCTACGTCGAGGCGTTCAACCGGCACGGGATTTCGCCGAACCTGGGGCTGTTCATTGACGAGCTTGGTCCCTCGGACTGGGCTGGCGCGACCCGTCTGTTTCAGGGGAAGGGCGCTGACTTTTCCATGCACGCGTTCCGCGACGATTTCTACAAGGCGCGTCCGAACTACCGTCCCTACGCCACGCTGGCCGACAAGCCGGACTTGTCGAACGGCGGTCAGGTGACGCTGTTTGAGGGTCTTGGTCTGGATCACGAGACCGGGCTGAATCTGCCGGCGGCGACGTTGCGGCGCAATGTCCGTCGCATGGACGAGGCCTTTGCGGCGGCGGGCATTCGTCACAGCCGGATCATCAACGCCCATTACGGTGAAGTGTCGTATCCGTCCATACCGTATTTTTTGGAGCGTGGCGTCAGCCTGTTGTGCAACAACAACATACCTGGGCAACTGTATGCGAATCAGCCGTTGTGGCGGCCGGGGCCGTACGGGCTGCGCGGCAGCAATGGCCGCAGCGGCACGGTGATCGACCATGCGCCTGGCCACCCGGAGCTGTTTTTCGCGTCGGTGGCGTATCCGTCCTACGAATACGCGCCGACGCATCCCGACATTTTGAATGGCCATGTGCCGTTTTTAGGGGAGTCGGCCGAGGTCAAGCGGGAGGCCGCCATCGCGCGCGGCTGCTTCAATGTGCAGACGTCGCTGGACATGCTGGCGTGGGGGCTGATCATGACGCACGAGGAGCGCATTGACGCGATCAGCCCGGAGGACTGGGACGCGATTGTCGGCGCCATTGTGCAGACGGCGAGCCGGGACTGGGACGTGCTTCCGGCCAGTCGCGAAGAGGTGAGCGTCATCTGCCAGCGGCTGTTCCGCACGACGTTGGTGTCCGCCGCGGTTGACGCGGACCATCGGGTGGTTTGTGAGCTGTCGGGCCAGAATGACGGCCCCTCGCCGCTGACGGTCTGGCTGAACGACGGGGGCGGTTGCCGGCGGGTGCTGATCGAGCTGCCGCGAGTCGACGGCTATCTGCAGACCGAGCCGCTGGCGTACTGAACGGCGCCAGCCTGGGCCGGATGGTCCGTACGCGTCGCGCCGGGGCATTTTGGCGTGTCGGAGCTGTCGCGGCCGAAGCGGGCCGCGTCAGCTTTTGGTCGGCATCACCGGTTTGGGGTGATGGCAATGCAGTCTCGCCGCCTGAGGGTGGGGCGGCGGGCGGCATCATGGTTTCAGGTGGCGGGTGGCGTCGTGTTCACCGCGCCAGTATGTTTGTTGGCCAAAGCGGTCGAGGTCTTCAAGGAGGAGGAACATGTGTCCGGCCCGCCAGCGGTGTCCCTGGTCCAGGTATTCGGCGACGCTGCGTTGCAGGGATGTCTGACGCGGGACGCTGGCGAGATCAAACGGTCCGTTGTGGAGAAAGATGAACCACAGGCCGTCATGCTGGCTGCTGGCGGAGGGGAACAGGAACACTTCGCGCTGCAATTGCACCAGATTGGCCGTGGCGGGCAGGATGTCCTGCAGCTGGTTGCCGAAAATCCAGGACGAGCAGACAATGGCTTTGGCCGGCCTGGCCGGGAAGTATTCCGCGTAGAAGGCGCGTCCGCGCCGGAAGGACTCCAGGCATTTTTCCGGGGTCATGCCGCCGCCGCGGGGGATGTGCATGGACAGGCATTCGTCGCCGTCCTGGAGGACCAGCTTCCAGTCTGGCGCGGGCAGTTCGAGGACGTTGCTGGAGGCGAAGCCGCGGGGGGAAAAGGGATTGCCGCGGATGGTGCGGCCGTCTTGTTCCAGGATCGACGTCCACGTCGGTCGTCCGGCATAGTCGTCGGGGTTGGCGAAGCGGTAGCCGTCGGCGGTGAAGGTCAAGCCGGGTTCGGGGAAGGCGACGACCTGGCGGGTGTGTCGATGCCGGTAGACTCGGACGGCTTTGTGGAGCGGTTCGAGGATGTACTGCATGCGTTCGAGCCGGAACAGGCTGGTTCGGGTGTACAGGTTTGACCACCAGAGCTGGTTCTGGTTGATGCCGGGGCGGCCGTCATGGCCTTCCTGGTAGATGCGCAGGCAGGCGCCGACGAAGCCGTGGCCGGTGTCCTGGCGGACTTTTTCCGGGATGCCGAGGGCGTCCCAGTACTTCTGGGCCAGCGGCCACATGGCCATGGCCAGGAGGACGTAGAACAGGCCTTTGTTCTGTTCGCCCAGTTCGGCCGGTTCGGGCCAGCCGCTGATGGCGATGTAGGTCGTTGGCTGGAACAGGCGCCAATAGCCGTGCCAGGCCAGTTGCGACAGGGCCGGTGAGGCGGCCACGGCGGCGGCCGTGCGGCGCAGCGGCGCGGTCCATTCCGGCCCCAGGCCCATTGGCGCCATCAGGGGCTGCCAGAAGTCCTCCTTGAGGAAGAACAGCGGCTGTTTGGCCGGGTATTGGGCCATGCTTTCGTCCCAGAGTCGGGATACATTGTCAAGGGCTGTCAGGTCGCCGATACGGCGCAGGACTTCCGCCGCGCTCAACATGATGGAGGTCTCCGTGGGAAGTGGACGTTAGTGGACAATAGCAGACAATGGACAATGGCCGGTTGCGGCTCAGGACTGGCTGATGAGGGTGATGTTTTTGAGGTAGACGGGGACGGGCTGTCGGCGGGCCCGGTTTTTGTAGCGGCTGGCAAAGCGGAAATGGATGTCGATTTCTCCAGGTCTGGTCAATTCGGGGGGGACCGGCACCGTGATGGTTTTGAGTCCGGGCTCCTTGGGCGAGTAGTTGAAAGTCGTGAGCACTCGGTCGCCGTGCAGGATCTGCAGGATCAGGTCGTTGTGGCAGACGATCTGCGTCTGGAGCTGCAGCCGCAGGGTCGTTTCGGTTGGTTGCAGAAAGACGGTCAAGACTGACAGTTCACCGACTCGCAGGCCGGAGGGGCTCTGCCGGCAGTCGGCGGAGAAGTCGATCTGCGGGATGGCGGTCATGGGGTGCAGGGGGATGGTTTGTCCGGGCAGCAGCGGCGTCGGTTCCAGGTCGGGGTATTTTTCGTGCAGGGAGATGGTCTTTTCGGCGACCTTCAGGAAGCGCAGGAAGCAGGTGGATTCGTAATAGATGGCGCCGCCATTGTCCTGGGCCTGGGCTTCGGTATTGCCGGCCTGCTGGTCGTCGGTGGTGATTTCCGCCGGCATGTTGGCCGAAAGGTCGGGGAAGCGTTCATCCAGGAAGAGCAGATAAATGCCGTCCTGGAGTTCGGGGAAGTTGATCTGGTAGCGTTCGCCCTTCTGTGGGTTGAGGAGCGGCGTTTCGGGAGTGGCGAGCGTGGTCTGGTCTGTCATGTTGTAGAGCCGGCAGCGGAAGGCGGCGGGGTCATTGCCGTTGCGCTCCTTGCGGGTCAGGAACAGGACGCCGTTCTGGAATTGGAAGCTGGTTTCCAGGGGCACGACCGGGGCCTCCAGCTTGGGCGACGGGAACATGGGGCGCCATGAGGCCGTTTGCCAGTGGCGGACGGGCGGGAGGTCGCGGACGCCCTCGCTGGCGACTGGCGGCCGGCTGAACAGCGATTCTTCCCGTGGCCGCAGGCCCAGTCCGGCGAGGACGGTGGGGGCGATGTCGGTCAGTTGGCAGGGGAGGGCGTTGAAGCGGATTTTGGCGGCGACGTCTCCGGGGCGTTTGATCAGGGTGACGACTTCCGGGGTATACCGTTCCGAGTGGTCTCCGGTGATGACGATGAGTGACTGGTCATACAATCCGAACAGGTGCAGGCGGTCAAGGATGGCCTCGACGATGCGGAGTGAACCGCGCAGCTGGCGGGCGTTGCTGGTGTCGAAAGTCGCCATCAGGTTTTCGTCGGTGGCGATGGGCACATGCGCTCCTTGCAGGTGGAGGTATTTGAAGACCTGGTCCTGTTCGCCGACGCGCGCTTCCACCAGGAGGCGATGGTAGTTGTTGACGTCGTGGTTTTGAAACAGGTGTCTCAGCGTTTCTTCACCCGGGGTGACGAACCGGTCGGTCATGGCCAGGTATGGGTGTCCGAGCAGGGGCTGGAGGATGAGCGGGGTGATGTTGGCCAGCCAGATGTCGATGAAGGCTTGCCATGAGCGTGAATGGGACTGTCGGTCGACCGCATTTTCCAGCAGTTCGGGGCTGTAGGCGATGGTTTGCAGGACATAGGGGTAGCCCTCGCGGACATAGCCGGCCCGGCCCAGTTCGGAGAACAGCGAGCGCTGGTCATGGCAGGCGGTGTTGATGTAGTCGGCGTGGGCGGCGCCCAGTTCGGCGGCGTTTTTTTCCGGGAAGGCGATGCCGGTCAGCATGGCGGGCACGGCAAAAGTGGTGTGGGGGATCGGGCTGACCATGCGGTCGAAGCAGGTGAAGTCCTTCAGTGATTCGCGCAGTTCCGGGAAGTCATTCAGGGTTTCCTTGAACAGCGCCTCGCCCATGCTGTCGACGACGATGACCAGGACATTGTTTTTCCGGCCGAAGACGAATTTGTTTTTTTCGGAAACGGTGAAGTCGTAGTGGGTATAGTCGCCGCGGGAATTGGTGAGGAAGGAATAGCCCAGCGGCGCCGCCTGGGTGACGACGGCGATGAGCGAGACCTTGACGGCGTTGGCGGCGAACCAGCGGCGTTGCCAGACGACCAGGGCGACGGGCAGGAAAACCAGCAGCAGGCCAAACAGCATGATGGGCAGAATCTGCCCGCTGTATTCCGGCAGAACGGTATTGGGGACCTGCAGCAGCCTGGTGTGGAAAAGATTTTGAATCCAGATGACGAAGGCCAGGCTGATGACGAGGACATTGAGGAGCGGGAAGAACCGCTGGTGGCGGCAGGGCCACTGGACGGCCAGGCTCAGCAGAAACAGCGCCGACCATCCCAGGAGGACTCCGGGCAAGATGTGGGTGAGCCGGAAGGTGAACTCCGAGGAATTCCGGCAGTAGAGCTCCATGGTCGGCACAAAGACCGTGGTGGCCAGGAGCAGCGAGGCCATGGCCATGGCGGTCCTGCGACCGGGAACAAGTAAGGCGGAGGCGTTGCGGATGAGCATCATGGCGGCGGCGTCCTTGTCAGTGTTTTGCGCTGGCGCATCGGGCGGCGGGTGGGGAGCTGGCGCATGCCGGAAACGGCGTCGCCATCCACGATGTACGCAAAACAGTGATGGAAATCTACAGGGCCATCGGTGCGATGCCCTTCATTTAAGCTCCGCAAGGTCAATCGGAATGGGACGTATAGGACGTAGAGGACGTATAGGACCAATACTCCTTGTTAAAGGGTTCGGTTTGGCTACGGGTGACTTCAATAACCCATAGCATATTTGTCCCATTGTCCTATTCTACCGTCCCATACGTCTTATACGTCCTATAGGTCCTATTCCAGCGTCCTACAGGTTCCATGCGTCCAGCCAGAGTTACGCACAAGTGAAGAGCATTGGACGTTATGGGACGGTGGGACAGGTTGGCTTCATTCCCGGCGAGTGGAGCGTCTCAGCTTCTGGTCACCTGGAGGCCGGTCGTGGAGACGGCGAAGGAGACGAAGCGGGCGCGCGGGTTGGGTGGATTGTCGGCGAGGGTCTGGCGGATTTTGGCGGCATCGGTTTCCGACTTGGCGATCATGAGCATGTAGCCGCCGCCGCCGGCGCCCAGCAGTTTGGCGCCGAGGAGGTGTTTTTGCACGGCCGCGAAGATGTTGCGTACGGCCGGTGGGTTGGTTCCGGGGTCAAGCGCGCAATTCAGCTCCCAGGAGCGGCGGACGCCGAGGCCGACGGCGTTCCAGTTTCCGCGCTGGATTTGGCGGGCGAGGGCCTGGGCGTGGGCGCCCATTTCGGCCAGGATGGCCAGTTCCTGGCCGTCATTGAGGAACATCCCGCGGACGACCTCGTGGAGGATGTCCTTGGCGACGCGGGTGATGCCGGTGTAGTAGAGCAGCATGTCGTGGTTGGCGTGTTCGACGAACATCCGTTCGGGGAGCCAGCTGGGCTGCGGCGCCTGGAACAGCCCGGCCCTGGTTTCGAGCAGTTTGACGGCCGGGATGATGCCGCCGGCCTGGTCCTGCCAGCCGCCGCCGGTGGTCAGCAGCTGTTCCAGGACCGACGTGCGCCGGATGATCTCCTGGTTGGTCCAGCCCAGGCCGCAGACTTCGTTGAGGGCGCCGAGGATGGTGGCGGCCAGGATGCTGCTGGTGCCGAGGCCGGAGCCCTTGGGCAGAGCCGAAAGCATGGTCAGTTCCAGGCCGCCGCCGAGGCTTTTGAGGAGGTCGGCCAGGGTCGGCGGCGGCGAGGCGTGGAAGTCCGGCAGGAAGCCGCACAGGGCCAGGGCCGCCTTGGGGATGGAAAAGGCGCTGCCGACGGCCGTGTACTGTCGCAGCTGCTCATAATGCTCAATCTGCTCTTCGCAGCCCAGGTCAATGGAACGGATGATCAGGGCTGGCCGCTGGCAGCGTTTGATGAAGCATTGCAGGGGTGGCTGGCCATTGATTTCGGCGGCCAGGTTCAGGACCTTGCCGCCGGCAAAGAAGCATTGCGGGGGGGTGTCAGTCCAGCCGCCCGCCAAGTCCAGTCGGATGGGGCTGCGGGTCCAGAGGACCTGGTCTTCGAGCAGGCTGCATTGTGGGAAGACGCCCTCGGCGCGCACCGGTTTGGCCAGGGCCTCGCAGAGCATGGCGAAGGCGAGATGCTCCTCATGGGCGGCCTTGGCGGCATCGCCCTGTCGCCGCAGGACTTCGGAGCGGAACATCGTTTCGCGGGCTGCGGCGAAGAGGTTTTCCCCGGCAACGGCCTTGGCTTCCGGCAGTTCCAGGCCGGCGTCATGCCAGAGGGCGGCGGTGCGTCGCAGGTCGAGGCGGAGGAAGATGCAGCGGGTGCCGCCGGCGTACAGGCGCGGCAGGCAGAGGCGGATGAACTGGCGGCGTTGGCTCGAAAGCCGGGCCAGGTTGGCGGAATCGCCCAGTTCGGCCGCCGATACCCGGCGGCAGTCGCGGTAGAACCGCGCGTAGTCCTGGATGGACTCGGTGCTGGTTTCAGGCGGAGCGGCTGCGTTTGCGGCAGGGACTGCCGGGGTGTTGAGGCGGTCGTCGTCCTGGTTGGGCGGGGGCGGGTTGGGCGGGGCGCCGCAGAGCCATTGCAGGAAGCCGCTGTCCAGTTGGCTGCGATTCAGAACGGGAAAGAGCGGTGCCTGCTGCAGGTCAGTGGCCGCCTCGATGCCGCAGGCGGCGCAGGTGAGGCCGCGCTGGGTGAACCAGTTCTGGGCGGGTTGGCCGAGCCAGAAGGTGTCCGCGCCGGCGACGGGGCCCCGGAAGGCGTCGTCCATGTCGTACACGCGCACGGCCAGGTCGTGTTCGCCGATTGGCGCCAGGTCCAGGCAGACTCCCGGCGGCAGGGCGAGCGGCCAGTTGTTTTCCGGGATTCCGGTGATGACGTGGTCTCTGGTCAGCTGCCATTGCGGACCCAAGTGGCTGTTTTCGATCCAGATGTTCTGGTGGCGGCTGCGCAGGGGTGTTTCCACGACCGCGTTCTGGATGAAGACGCTGGGATGTCGGGGGTAGCGCCCGATGTCCTGGTCTTGCTCGAGCTTGAGGTTTTGCAGGGTGGCGGTGGTGCTGATCAGTTCGCGGCTGGCGCCGACATGGTGGAAGCCGCCGTTCTGGACCGGGGCGACGGCGGCGGTCAGGGGGCTGATGGCTTCGTCCGGCATGGACGGCGTCCGGCCCAGGGATTGTCCGAAGTCGGTGTACAGGTCGTGGAACGCGGGTCCGTCGGGGAAGGCGTCGTGTCGCTCGTCCCAGCCGGCTTTCCGCATCATGGCCATGACGGCGCGCGGGGACAGGAGCCAGCAGCCGGTGTCGATCAGGAAGAAGAAGTCTTCGGAGAGTTCCTTGACTCGGCCGGGGCGTGGTTTTTGGAGGACGAAGGCGAGCTGGTCGTGGTGATCGCGCGGGCTGAAGAAGACGCCGTGTCGGCTGGCCTGTTCCGGTGTCGTCCACATGCCGAGGGCGACGACGTCCGCGTCCGGCAGGGCTGTGAGGTCTCCTTGGAGGATGACATCGCCGCAGGCGATGACCAGGCGTGGCTCCCGGGTGTGGCGGAGCAGTCCGGTCAGGAAAGGCAACTGGACATCGAGGAGGGTCTGTTCCAGGTGCTGGCCGAGGGACCAGCGCAGGGCGGGCATCGGCAGCATGGCTTTGCCGCCCGGCGCGTAGGCCGGCAGGCGCCGGCTTTCACCGCCGGCGTGGATGATGACCCGGTGCGACTGCCCCAGCCAGGAGGGGAAGGACACGGGCTTGGACTGGCATTGGCGTTGCCAGGCGCGGAACAGGAGCCAGGCGGCGCCGCCGCCCGAGCCGAGGCGGTGGCCGGGCGGATCGCAGTCCGCCTGCCAGCGGGGGTACGGGTAGCGTCCATCCGCCTGGAAGGTCTCGACGCCCCCGGGCGGCAGGGAAAGCAGGATTTGGGGCTCGGGCATAAGACGACCTTTCCTTCCGGGTGGATGGTTGGCGCCGGCGTAGCCCGGGCGGGTCCGTCCCGGCGTTTCCGGCCGTTTCGCGGGGCGACTGAAGCGGCGTCCCGGCCGGTG
>CAYOUR010000032.1:11096-12936 GCA_964407145.1 uncultured Lentisphaeraceae bacterium
GTCCCGGCGTTTCCGGCCGTTTCGCGGGGCGACTGAAGCGGCGTCCCGGCCGGTGGCGCCGGCGTCACCGGCCGGGACGCGGGTGGGGCTCAGGCATTGGCTGGCGGGTCAATTCACGCGTTCGACCACGATGTCCTGGTCGATGTTTTCCTTCAGGACGTTTTCGACGAAGCCTTTCAGGGTGGCCATGGCATGCGGGCAGCAGCCGCAGGCGCCTTTCAGGCGGACCGAGACGGTCTTGCCTTCGATCTTGACCAGTTCCAGGTCGCCGCCGTCATCCTGCAGCTTGGTGCGGACCATTTCGAGCAATTCTTTGATTTTGTCTTCCATGTGCATCTTCCTTTTGGTGCTGTGGGTATTTACGGTTGGGTGGTGAAGGCCGTCAGCTGTTCGCGGACCCGGGCCAGTTTGGCTTCGAAGTCCTCTTGTTTGGCGCGTTCGGCGGCGACCACTTCCGCCGGTGCGCGGGCGATGAAGTTCTCGTTGCCCAGCTTGGTTTTCAGGCTGGCGAGGTATTTGAGGATGTCGTCCTCCTGTTTGGCCAGGCGTTCGCATTCGGCCTTCAGGTCGACGACTCCGGCCAGGGGCACATAGGCCGTGGCCATGGTGCTGACGGCCACGCCGCAGGGGCCGCTGGCCTGGCCGGCGTCGCCGAGGACCAGTCGGTCCGTGCCGAGGATGGCCTGCAGCGTGTCCAGGTCGCGGCGCAGGTATTCGTCGCCTGCCGCGCTGGCCGGCGCGATGACGATTTCGGCCAGGGTCCTGGTGGTGGGAATCTGGTAGTTGGCGCGCAGGGTGCGGACGGCGCGGACGAGTTCGAATTTATCCTGGGCCAGGGCCACGCTGTCGTCGGTGGCGCCGAGGGCGGCCAGTGCCGGCGCCGTCATGGCGGCGGGCCATTCGGCGTCCATGATGGATTCCTGGTCGGCGGCGAAGCCCATCTGGTGGTAGAGCTCGTCGGTGACGAAGGGCATGGCCGGATGGAGCAGGCGCAGGAAGGCGCCGAGGCAGTAGTCGAAGACGCGCAGAACGGCCGTCTGGCGGGCATTGCCGGCGGCGTTGAAGACCGGCTTGCAGGACTCCAGGTACCAGTCGCAGAATTCATTCCAGATGAAGTCATAGAGGATTTTGCTGACTTCGTTGAACTGGAAGTCTTCCAGGGCGGCGGTGATGCTGGTGATGGCGGTGTTCAGGCGGGCGATGATCCACTGGTCATCGGGGCGGAGGTCGGCGGCGGCCAGGCCGTCCAGGTTGCGCCAGTCGGCCGAGACCGGCCCCAGCCGCAGGCGGAAGCGGACCACGTTCCAGATTTTGTTGGCGAAGTTGCGGCCGATCTCGCATTTTTCATTGCTGTAGCGGATGTCCTGGCCGACCGGCGCGATGTAGATCATGGTGAAGCGCAGGGCGTCGGCGCCGTAGTTTTTCACCACTTCCAGGGGATCGGGCGAGTTGTTGAGGCTTTTCGACATCTTGCGGCCCTTGTCATCGCGGATGATGGAGGTGAAGAACACATCGCGGAAGGGTATTTGGCCGGTGAATTCGATGGAGGCCATGATCATTCGGGCGACCCAGAAGAAGATGATGTCGGGTCCGGTCACCAGGCTGTGGGTGGGGAAGAATCGTTTCAGTTCCGGGGTGTCTTGTGGCCAGTCGAAGACGGAGAAGGGCCAGAGCCAGGAGCTGAACCAGGTGTCGAGCACATCCTGGTCCTGGGTGAGGGCGGTGTGGCCGCATTTCGGGCAGGCTTTCGGGGTTTCGCGGGCGACGGTCAGTTCGCCGCACTGGTCGCAGGTGTAGGCCGGGATGCGGTGCCCCCACCAGAGCTGCCGGCTGATGCACC
>CAYOUR010000032.1:12946-23178 GCA_964407145.1 uncultured Lentisphaeraceae bacterium
TCTCCATCCAGTGGCGGTAGGTCTTCACCCAGCGTTCCGGGTGAAAGCGGATGCGGCCGTCGTTGACGGCGGCCAGGGCCGGTTCGGCCAGGGGGGCCATGCGGACAAACCACTGTTCGGAGAGGCGCGGCTCCACCGGCACGCCGCCGCGGTCGGAATAGCCGACCTGGTGGGTGTAGTCCTCGATTTTGTCCAGCAGGCCGAGTTCCTTCATTTTGGCGACGACGGCCTTGCGGCAGGCATATCGGTCGAGGCCGGCGAACTCGGCGCCGGCCTCGTCATTCATGGAGCCGTCGTCATTCATGACGTTGATGAACGGCAGCTGGTGGCGCTGGCCGATCTCATAGTCGTTCGGGTCGTGGGCCGGCGTGACCTTGACCGCGCCCGTGCCGAAGGCCGGGTCGACGAAGTCGTCGGCGACCAAGGGGATTTCGCGGCCGACAATCGGCAGGATGAGTTTTTTGCCGATCTGGCCGGCGTAGCGTTCATCGCGCGGGTTGACGGCGACGGCGGTGTCGCCGAGCATGGTTTCCGGCCGGGTGGTGGCGACCACGGCGCAGCCCGAGCCGTCGGCAAAGGGGTAGCGGAAATGCCAGAGGTGGCCGCGTTCCTCCTGGTATTCGACTTCCTCGTCGGAGATGGCGGTGCGTGACTTCGGGCACCAGTTGATGATGCGGCTGCCCTTGTAGACCAGGCCTTTTTCATAGAGTCGGATAAAGACTTCCTGGACAGCGTTGGACAGTCCGGGGTCCATGGTGAAGCGTTCCCGTTGCCAGTCGCAGGAGGAGCCGATGGTGCGGAGCTGTCGGATGATGGTGCCGCCGTACTTCTCTTTCCAGGCCCAGGTCTGTTCCAGGAATTTTTCTCTGCCCAGGTCGTATCTGGACAGTCCCTGTTCTTTTTTCAGGGCGGCTTCGACCTTGGCCTGGGTGGCGATGCCGGCGTGGTCGGTGCCGGGGACCCAGCAGGTTTCGCGGCCGCGCATTTTTTCGAAGCGGATGAGGATGTCCTGGAGGGTGTTGTTAAGGACATGTCCGAGGGTGAGGATGCCGGTGACGTTGGGGGGCGGGATGACGATGGCATAGGGTGTTTTGGGTGAGGCCGGGTCGGCATGGAAAGCGCCCCGGTCTTCCCAGAAGGAATACCATTTCTGCTCCACCTCGGCGGGGTCGTACGCCTTGGCCAGTAATTGCTCGTCGCTCATCAATAGGCTCCTGAAGGATGGTTATGTGAATGGCGCCGCCGGTTCAGCGGCGCCATTGCCTGAGGCATTCGAACAGCACGACGGCGCCGCAGTTGCCGACGTTGATGGAGTTTTTGGCGCCGAGGGCCGGCAGGCAGAGCAGGGCGTCGCATTGTTCGAGGGCGGCGGGGCTGATGCCGAGGGCCTCGTTGCCGAGGACCAGGGCCGCCGGGAAGGCGATGTGTGCTTCCCAGAAGGGGACGGCCCGTTCGGCGGTTTCAATGCCATAGACGGTGTAGCCCTGCTGTTTCAGGGAGAGGACGGCGGCTTCGGCGTCGGGCGCCGTTTCGCAGGTGACCAGCTCGTCGCAGCCGCGGGCGGTCTTGGCCAGTTTCGGGTGCGGCGGCGCCGCGGTGTAGCCGCAGGCGATGATGCGTTCCGTCCTGGTCGCCTCCGCGACGCGGAAGAGGTTGCCGACGTTGTAGGCGCTGCGCAGGCGGTCGAGCACCAGGGTCACTGGCATCAGGCCATTTTCCCTGGGGGTCTGCCGGTCGCCCTGGCGTACAGTCACACTCATGGGGTGGTGGTGGAGATTAGGTGTGGGTGGGGGAGCTGGTATTATAGCCCGTCAGGCGCTGGTCTGCCAGGTGGGCCGGCCGGGATCAGCGGCGCGGGCCGCCGCGTTGGACGCGGCCGCCTCGCGGGCGGTTGTCGCCGCGCCGGAACGGCGGGCCGCCGGCGCCGCCGCCTGTGCGTGCGGGGCGGCCGGCCGGCAGCTTCATGCCTTCGGGCATGACGACCATGTCGGCTTCGGGCTGGGTGATGGGCAGGGCGCGGTCGATGTATTTCTCGATGGCGGGGATGACAAAGGCGCCTTCTTCGCAGGCGAAGCTGATGGCGCGGCCGGTCTGTCCGGCCCGGGCGGTGCGGCCGATGCGGTGGACGTAGTCTTCGGCCTCGTAGGGCAGGTCGTAGTTGATGACATGGGTGATGTCGTCAACATGGATGCCGCGGCCGGCGACGTCGGTGGCGACGATGACCTTGATGGCGCCGCGGCGGAAATCCTCCAGCAGGCGCAGGCGTTTTTTCTGGTCGACGTCGCCGCTGAGCATGTCGCAGGGCACGCCGCAGCGGACGAGCTGGTCATGCAGCTGCTCGACGTCGCGGCGGCGGTTGCGGAAGATGAGGACGCGTTCGCATTTTTCGTGGGCGAGGGTCCAGAGCAGGACCGGCAGTTTTTCATGGGTGGTGACCGAGTAGACGATTTCTTCGATGCCGTCGGCCACGACGTGTTCCGGTTCGACTTCGACGATGACCGGTTCGGGCCGCATCCAGCGCGCGGCCAGGTTCATGATGTCTCGGGAGAGGGTGGCGCTGAACAGCATGGTCTGTCGGGTCTCGGCCTTGGGCAGGTGTCCGACGATGCGTTTGACGTCGGGGATGAAGCCCATGTCAAGCATGCGGTCGGCTTCGTCGATGACGACGACTTCGACGGTGGAGAGGTCGACGACATGCTGGCGCAGGTAGTCGATGAGGCGTCCTGGGGTGGCCACGACCAGGTCGACCCCTTTGGCGAGCAGGCTGCGCTGGCGGTCATAGTCCATGCCGCCGTAGACGGCGACGGTGGTGAAGGGGCAGTAGGCGCTCAGGGCGGCCGCGTCCTTGGCGATTTGCAGGGCCAGTTCGCGGGTCGGGGCGAGGACGATGGCCATGGGCTGCCAGGGGTCGCGGTCGCGTTGCGGCTGGGTCAGGAAGCGCTGCAGGATGGTGATCAGGAAGGCGGCGGTTTTGCCGGTTCCGGTCTGGGCGCGGCCGGCCAGGTCGCGGCCTTCCAGCAGGCAGGGCAGCGCCGCGGCCTGGATCGGCGAGCAAATCCGGAATTTGAGTTCGTCGACAATGGCCCGGAGCAGGCGCGGATCGAGGTCCAGGTCCTGGAAGAGCTTTTCGTCGGGGGATTGGCGTTCGCCGGCCGGGGCGGTCCAGCCGTCCATGCCAGGCACGCTGTCCCGGTGTTCCAGGTTGGCGACCGGTTCGCGGCCGTCGGTTTCGGGTGATTCGGCCGTTTTTTGGCGGCGTTCGCGGGGCTGTCGGCGTTCGCCGTCGCGTTCGCGTCGCGGGCGTTCGCCGTCGCGGTGGCGGTCGGCCGGCCGGCGGTCGCCGCTGGCGGATTTGTCCGTCGTTTTTGGTTTTGCCGTTGTCGGCGCGGCGTTTTTCTCAATGGTGCCGGTATTGGTGTCCTGGCCGGTTGTCTTCTTCTGTTTGGGTCGTGGTGTGCGGTCTTTGGGCGTGGCTGCGGTTGGGGATGTGTTGTCGGCCGGCGTGCCGGCTTTGTGTATCGGGGCCTGGCGGCCGGTGAGTTTGTCTATCAGGCGTGAAAAAAGTCCGAATCGCAAAATATGCTCCTGTCGGGTGGAACCCAGGGTAAGTGAGAGGTGGAATCAAGGCGTGGGGAAGGGCGTCGTGGCTGTTGAGCGGAAAAGTCAGAACAATCAATATAAGCCATAACTATCGAAAAACAAGTCATTTCAGCAGCAAGGCGGTTTCCGCGGCGATTCTGGCGAGAGCCTGGTTGACGGCGGCTGTGATGGCTTTTCCGTCCTTGCCGGCCAAGGGGATGGTGAAGGCCAGGTTGTGGATTTCCTCCGTCCTGTCCGGCAAAGGGTGCAGCCGGCAGTCGACGTTGACGGCCAGGACGCCGTCGGTCGTCGGGTCAAGCTGATTGAATTCAAAGTCGACCAGGAGGATGTCTGAGGTATGTCGCGTCGCCCTGTCCCCGGCGACTTTGTCGGTTCCGATGATGCGGGCGAGGTTGTCGTGCAGCGTGCGGCGGATCATTTTTTCCGGCGCCTGGGCCCAGCTTTCGAAGTCGCGGATGACGATTTCATGCTGGCCTTTGCGGGTGATCATCTCGGTTCGGTTGAGGTAGTCCGGCAGCCGGCAGCCGCGGATGGCGACGAGGTTGGCGCCGGGGGCGGTCGCGGTCGCCGGCGCGGTCGCGGTCGGGGTCGCGGTCGGGGAAAGGAGGAAGTAGCGTGTTTTGGCGGAGCCGAGGCAACCGGCGGCGAGGATGGCGGCGGCGAGGATGGCGGGGGGCCAGGCCAACGGCCGGAGACTGGCGTGGATGGTTGGGGGAAGCATCTGGTGCTCCTTTCGCGTTTGGGCTGGGCCGGCGGTTGCCGTCGCGGGGCGGTATGGGGTGGTTTTTCGCCGTCAGGGTGGGTGGTTTGCGTGTTGCGCCTCTTGGCAGAGGACCGTCAAGTCCTTGTCACTTGCCGCGGATCAGGGCTTCGGGCTTGCGTTGCAGCAGTTCGGCGAGGGCGCGGAAGGACTTGGCCGCGGCTTCGATTTCGGCCAGAGCGTTCTGCATGTTCCGGCGCATGGGGGAATCCTGGTCGAAACTGCCTTTGGCCCGGGTGGTGAGTTCGGAAAAATCGGCCAGGGATTTCTGGGCGGCGCCGAGGGTGGTTCGCAGTTCCCGCAGGACTTCGGCGCCGGGGCCCTCCTCCAGGTTGGTGACGTGGTCCAGCCTGGCGATCAGCTGGTTCATGTTGGCCATCGTTTCCCCGAGCTTGATGGCCAGGGTTTCGATGTTGGCGTTCCAGACGCGGAGGCTTTCCTCCGCCGCGTCGAGGACTTGCGGCGTGCGTTCGTCAAGGGTGGTGGTGACCCGGTTGATTTTCGTCATGGCGTCGTGGGCCTGGCCGGTGATCAGCGGCAGCGACGTATTCAGGTTGCCGCTGAGGTATTTCAGGTTGTTGGAGATGGCGAAGACATTGGCCAGCAGCTGGTCGGCCTGGCCGCTTTTGATGAATTGGCTGAGTGTGGCCGTGGCCAGATGGAAGGCGTCGACCTGGTCGCCGAATTCCTTTTGGCTGAGGGACAGGAACAGGCGTTCGAAGGCGGACATGCGGGTTGGGATGACGCGGCGCTTCAGGTTTTCCCGGAGGGTGTTTTCGGCCAGTTCGTCGGTGAAGAAGTTCAGTTCGATGTAAAGCTGGCCGGTCAGCAGGCTCAGGGACTGGAGCTGGGCGCGCAGGCCTTCATGGAGGACCATGTGGCTGATCCAGGAATCCAGGCGTTGCCGGCTTTTCAGGTGCTGCAGGGACGTGCGGCGCAGTTCGGCCAGGGCCGAGTCGGGGGCGCCGGCCTCCGCGCCGGCGATTTCAAAGGCGGCGGGCACGATGTCCACCTCCACCAGGATCGGCCAGGAGATGGTGCCGCTGGTGCGGTCATTGTCATGCGGGGCCAGCCGGATGTCGGCGACTTGCCCGACCCGGACGCCGCGGAGCATGACCGCGGCCCCCTTGTTCAGGCCCTTGACCGACTTGTCGAAATACAAGTGGTAGGTGACCTTGGTGGTGAACAGCCCCTGGCCGCCGAGGACCAGCAGGAACACGAACAGGAGGATGATGGCGCCGAGGACGAAGCCGCCGATCAGGGCCGGGTGTCGTTTTTGAAACATGTCTGCCTCGTTCAGGATGATGGGCCGCCGCGGGTCAGAAACTGCAGCACGCGTGGATGGTCGGTATGGTCGAGAAGCTCGCGGGGATTGCCCCTGGCCGCAATGGTCCTGGTTTCGCCGTCGAGAAAGATCGAATCGGTGCCGATGGCGAAGATGCTGGCCAGTTCATGGGTGATGACGACGATGGTGGCGGACAGGCTTTCGCGCAGTTCCAGGATCAGGTCGTCCATGCGCCGGGCGCTGACCGGGTCCAGGCCGGCGCTGGGCTCGTCGAAGAACAGCATTTCCGGGTCGAGGGCCAGGGCCCTGGCGAGCGCGGCGCGTTTGCGCATGCCGCCGCTGATTTCCGCCGGATAGAGGTGGTCGCAGCCGGCCAGTCCGACCAGGGCGAGCTTGAAGGCGCACAGTTCGCGCACCTCGGCCGGTTTCAGGCGGGTGAACTGCTGCAGGGGCAGGGCGATGTTTTCGCCCAGGGTCATGGAGCTCCACAGCGCGCCGGTCTGATAGAGAATGCCGGAATGGCGGCGGAGGCGGTCGCGCTCGCGGGGAGACAGCGCCCAGAAGTCCATGCCGTTGCGCAGGACGCTGCCGGCCGCAGGGGTCTGGAGGCCGATCAGATGGCGCAGCAGGGTGCTTTTGCCGCAGCCGCTGCCGCCCATGACGATGAAGATGTCGCCGCGACGGACGGTGAAGTTCAGGTCGCGCTGAATCACCAGGCTGCCATAGGCCATGGTCAGGTCGCGGACTTCGATGGGATGGGGTGTGTTCATGGCGACTGGCGGCGGAAAAACCGGAGAATGGACGGCGGCGGTGCGGGCGGTCAAGCGTGCCAGGCTAGATTTTGAGGGCGACAGTGACCACCGTGATGGCGGCGGTGGCCAGGACCATGCCGACGATGCTGCTGACGACGGCCGAGGTGGTGGCGCGGCCGACGGCTTCGGAGCTGCGGCCGCACTGGATGCCGCGCAGGCAGCCGCAGACGGCGATCAGCATGCCGAACACCCAGCAGGTGAAGAGGCCGACGAACAGGTCCGCCAGCTTGGTGGTCTGCATCAGCTGCTGCCAGAACTGCATGAAGGTCAGGTCCAGGTAGAAGACGCCGACCACCATGCCGCCCAGCACGCCGATCAGGTCGCCATACAGCCCCAGCAGGGGCAGCATGGCGGTCAGCGCCAGGAACCTGGGCAGGACCAGGAATTCCATGGGCGGGATGCCCATGGACTGGAGCGCGTCGATTTCCTCGTTGGCCTGCATGGAGCCCAGTTCGGCGGCATAGGCGGCGCCGGTGCGGCCGGCCATGACGACTCCGGTCATGACCGCCCCCATCAGGCGCAGGATGCCGATGCCGAGAAGGCTGGCGACATAGATTTCGGCGCCGAACCATTTCAGCGGGATGGCGCCGATGAAGGCGAGGATCAGTCCCATGAGGAAGCCGATCAGGGAGACAATGGCCAGCGCCTGGGGGCCGGCCTTGACCATTTCCAGCGTCAGGTCGGACCAGCGCATCCGGGCCTTGCCGGCGCCGAGTTTCAGGGTGGCCAGCACGAGTTCGCCGACGAAGGCGAGGACGCCGACCGTGTGGTTCCAGGCGGTGAGGCTGTGGAGTCCCAGCCGGTCCAGCCATGACCAGTCCGGGGCCTTGAGGTTCTGGGGGGTGGCCGCGGCGCCCTCGGCCAGCTTGAGCAGCCGGTTGATGCCGGGCGGCAGAGTGTCCCAGGCGACGGCAACGCTGCGGTAATGGCACTGCCGCCGCAGTTCATGCAGGTAGATCAGCAGGGTGCTGTCCCAGCCGGTCAGGTCGGTGCAGGCGAAGGCGAGGCTGGTGATGGTCACGGGCAGGGGCGGGGCGCCGGGGGCGGGGCGCCGGGACGCCTGGCGCCAGGGGCCGCGCAGGTGCAGCACGCCGGTTTGGCCGGACGCGTCGCACGCCAGTTCGGCCGTCGCCAGGCCGGGTTTGATTGCCGGAAGGTGGTCTGCCATGTCAGCCAGGGGAGGGTAGGGGAAGTCGTTCAGAAGGGGATGTCGTCGTCATCGCCCTCGCCGGGCAGTTCACGACAGGAGCAGATGAAGTCGGCGACTTCGTCGGCGGCGGTGACGAGCCGTTCGCTGATGGAGCCGAGGATTTCGTTCAGATGGGGTGTTTGTTCGCGCAGGTTCGCCACCTGGCCGACGGCGTCGTTGAGGTCCGCCAGGACGCGTTTGCTGAGGGAGATGACCGCCGTCTTTCTGGCGGCGGCCATTTCCCCGGCGCAGCTGTTGAGGTTCATGGCGGTCCGGGACAGGATGAAGAGGACCCGGAGGGCCTTGCCGCGCAGGGCTGTGGGCAGGACCGAGGACATCATGTTGCACCAGCCCTGCGTCGTCTGCTCCATGATGACCATGATGCTGCGGAACTGTTCCTCCATCTGTCTCAGGCGCTGGTATCTTTCGGCGAAGGCGTCGTCCTCGGCCGGGCTGTCCTTCCAGCCGTCGTCCTCATCCGGCGGGAAGTCGGGGGGCGGGGGCTGGCCGTCCTGGTCCAGGCCGTCGTCGTTGGGGTCGGACAAGTCATCGCCGTCCGGCAGCAGGTCGTCGCCCTCTTCGTCGTAGGTGTACATGGCCTCGACCTCGGCGGCGCCGAAGCGGCGGGTCAGCTCGTTCAGGATGAGGTCCTCGCCGTCGGGAAGCTCCGCAAAGCGGTCGAGGAGTTCGACATAGGCGCGGACGAACCGTTCCTTGCGCCGGAAGAAGCGCTCCCAGTCGAACTCATCCCAATAGTATTGCGGTTTATCCATAGGTCGTCGTCATGCTGTCCGGCGGCGCGGCCGGTCCGGGCGGCGGCGCCGGTCCGGTCAGTCGCCGTCCGGGGTGTCAGCCCATATTTGCGGCGATGAGTCGTCCGAATTCGGAGCAGGAGACCTTGGTGGCGCCGGGCATCAGGCGCTCGAAGTCGTAGGTCACGGTCCGGTTGGCGATGGTCTGGTCGAGGCCGCGGATGATGGCGTCGGCGGCTTCGGTCCAGCCCAGGTAGCGGAGCATCATTTCGGCGGAGAGGATCAGGCTGCCGGGGTTGACCATGTCCTTGCCGGCGTATTTGGGCGCGGTGCCGTGGGTGGCCTCGAAGACGGCGGTGCCGGTCTGATAGTTGATGTTGCCGCCCGGGGCGATGCCGATGCCGCCGACGCAGGCGGCCAGGGCGTCGGAAATGTAGTCGCCGTTCAGGTTGAGGGTGGCGATGACGCTGTATTCGGCCGGCCTGGTCAGGATTTGCTGCAGGAAGGCGTCGGCAATGACATCCTTGACGGTGATGGTCTTGCCGTTGCGGGGGTTGGTCAGGACGTGCCAGGGGCCGCCGTCCAGCGGCTGGGCGCCGAAGTCGGCGCGGGCGCATTCATAGCCCCAGTCACGGAAGGCGCCTTCGGTGAATTTCATGATGTTGCCCTTGTGGACGAGGGTGACCGAGTCGCGGTTGTTGGCGATGGCGTACTCGATGGCCGCCTTCACCAGGCGCCAGGTCCCTTCCCGGGACACGGGTTTGATTCCCAGGCCGCATTGTTCGGGGAAGCGGATTTTGGCGTGCTGCCTGGGGAAGGCCTCCCGCAGGAAGGCGGTCAGGCGTTCCGCCTCGGGTGTGCCCGCGGCGAATTCGATGCCGGCGTAGATGTCCTCGGTGTTTTCGCGGAAGATCACCATGTCGACGCGTTCGGGGTGGCAGACGGGCGAGGGCACGCCGGTGAACCAGCGGACCGGCCGCAGGCAGACGTACAGGTCGCATTGCTGGCGGATGGCGACATTGAGGCTGCGGATACCGCCGCCGACCGGTGTGGTCAGCGGGCCCTTGATCCCGACCAGGTATTCCTTGAACGCGTCCAGGGTGGCCTGCGGCAGCCATTCACCGGTCTGCTGGAAGGCTTTTTCGCCGGCCAGGACTTCCTTCCAGGCGATGGCGCGGCGGCCGCCATAGGCCTGGCGGACCGCGGCGTCGACGACGCCGACTGTCGCCCGCCAGATGTCCGGGCCGGTGCCGTCGCCTTCGATATAGGGGATGATGGGGTTGTTGCCGACCTGCAGGCCGGCGTCCGTCATGGTGATCTTGTCAGGCATGGCCGTCATCTTTCCGGGCAAAGCGTGGTGATTTCAGGAAAGTTCGGCGGACGTTGGCTTTTCCCGTCCGCATGTTATATTTAATATAGTCTTGGATTGGCATATTGACAGAAGGGGGGGGCGGAATATGCCCGGCGCCGGGGGGCGCCGCCGTAGTCGGTTGCCGACCGGGATGGTGGCCTGGGGAGAAGGAGTCAGCGATGGAACTGAAGGTATTCAGCGGTTCGACGCACCCGCGGCTGGCGCAGGCGATTGCCGGCGAGCTGGGCATCAGCCTGGGCGCCGTGGAGTTGGGGCGTTTTCCGGGGGGGGAGTCGTTTGTCAAGTTCACCGAGCACATTCGCGACGCGGACGTGTTCATCATCCAGCCGACCTGTTGTCCGCCCAACGAGAGCATCATGGAGTTGCTCATCATGCTGGATGCGGCCCGGCGCGCCTCCTGCGGGCGGATCACGGCCGTGCTGCCCTATTTCGGCTATGCCCGCCAGGACCGCAAGGACCAGC
>CAYOUR010000033.1:0-2213 GCA_964407145.1 uncultured Lentisphaeraceae bacterium
TGTTCGGGCTGCCGGCGGCGGTCTGTGCCCAAGAGCTGGCGGGGTTTCTGCGGGAGGCGGAGCAGGTCAATCCCGGCATCCAGGCGGCCAGCTGGCGGGTCGAACAGGCGCTGCTGAAGCATCAGGAGCTGCTGGAATTCTTGGACCCGTCGTTCACTGGCGCGATTGGCGCTTCTGACGATGTCCGCGGCGTGCCGGGCGCGGTGGGGTATTCCTCGTTGGTCAACAATGGGACCGAGGCGCAGCTGGGCGTGCAGATTCCGGTTCCTGCCGGGGCGTATGTCACGCTTGGGTCAGCCCTGCGTGTCCTGGATGACACGGGCGACTACGACTATCTGTACCAGACCTTGTATGGCGTCAAGGTCCGCATACCGCTGCTGCGTGACCGCGCCTTCCGGAAGTTGAGCCTCTCCAGGTCGCAGGCTCTGGCCGAATACAACGTCACCGTGGCCGCCCTTCTTCGGGAGAACCAGGTTCTCCGGCGTGATGTCGAGTTGGCCTATATATCCGCGTATGAGACGCTGTCCTCCTACCGGGTCACCCAGGCCGCCACGGCGCGTTTCCAGGCGCTGCTGGATGAAACCCGGGAGCTGTGCCGCCTGAAGGTCGTGCCGGAGTATCAGATCAACCAGGCTCTGCTGGAACTCCAGATTGGCCGTGAAGACGAGGAGAAGGCCCGGAACCGGCTGGAGTTGAACCTGGTGGCGTTGGCCAGGAGCATGGGCATCGACCATGAAGTCGTGCTGGCGATTGCGCCGGAGGAGTTTTTCCGGCAGGCCTTGCAGTCGCCGGTGTTGACCGGGGTGCCCTTTGAGCTGGCCTGCCACAGCCGCGGCAACTTCCTCGAAGTGCTCAACCTGATGAAGGTGGCGCGTTCGCAGATGGACAGCGCCCTGGAGGAGGCCAAGGACGATGTGTCGTTGAATTTCGGCGTGACCTGGCTGGGCGAGGGCACGGACCATCCGTTCGAGTCCAAGACCTTGACCACGGATCACCATCTGGGCGGCGAGGTGACGGTGGTCTGGAGCCGTTCCCTGGACTATCGCGGCCCGCGGGCCCGCCAGGCGCGATTCCAGGCCCGGGTGCATGAATTGTCTGAGCAGCTGCGGTCGGTGGGCGTCGACATCCGGGCGGAAATCCGCAATGCGGAATTGAATTACCGTGCGGCCATCACGCGTCTGGAGCTGGTCAATCAGGGAATTGCCGCGGCGCAGGACACGGTCGCCGCGGAGCAGGAGCGTTTTCGCCTTGGCGAGAGCACCAGCAAAAATGTCACGGATGCGCAGAAGAATCTGACCACGATTCTGCAGCGGCAGGCCACTGCGGCTGCCGATCTGCTGCGGGCGCGGGCGAACTATCTGTATGCGATTGGTTATCGGGAGGAAGCGATGACCACGGCTACTCCGGAGCAGCCGTAATCCGATGTGTTGCCAACATCAGCCGTGTGAGGTGTTACCATGCCGATGATGAGTTTTTTCAGCCGCAAGAAGGACAAGGAAGAGGATGCGCCGACGACCGAGCGCAGCAACAACGCGTTTTTGCCGGATGAGCAGCGGGCGAATTTTGAGCAGGACATCGCGTTGCTGGAGGATGAGGACGGCACGCACGAGCAGCGCCTTCTGAAGGTGGCCGAGCGGGAGGTGCTCAGCGCGGCGGAGGAGTCGTTGAAGCGGATTCACGTCATCAAGATGGGGCGTTGTCCGGTCTGCGGCGAGCATCTCAGCCAGCACATGTCCGCGAACATCTGCGAGTCGTGCGGGTGGAACCGGTATGACACGCCGAAGTCGGGCAGCGTCCGTGTCCACCTGCGGAACACGGACGCGGTGGTTGAGGGTGAGCATGCGTATGTCCTGAAGGGCGGCGACTGTCTGGTGGTGAAAGGGGACGTGGTTCTGGCGCGGGTTCCGGCCAGTTCGTTTTCCTGGGTCGAGTATGTCTGGAACGATTCGGAGTTGGAGCAGCGTCAGAAGGCCTTCACCGACCATTTGCAGATCATGTGCGGCTGGTGCGGCGGGGTGTGTGACATCACCAAGGATGGTTTTCACCTGGTGCATGTCGCCTTTGGCGTCAGCCAGGAGCGGTATTGCTTCTGCTCGGATGACTGTTACGAGGCCTTCCGGCGGATGTATCCGGCTCGCGTCCATCGTAACTGCTACGACCGCAATTGCAGCGAATGCAACCTGTGCATCAAGCGGTATGGCGACGAGGCCGAT
>CAYOUR010000033.1:2223-22942 GCA_964407145.1 uncultured Lentisphaeraceae bacterium
GATGATTGCCAAGGACTTCCTGAGAATGCCCAAGAAGCAGCAATGACGGCGCCCCTCCGGGCGCGCGGAACAGGGATTGCAGTGACTTTGACGTCGTATAGCTCCATCGGCGCCCCGGGGCGTGCGGCAAAGGATCGGGTTGCGGCGCCGGTAAGACCCTGATGGCAGCGTTCCCCCGGGTGCGCGGAATAAGGATCATTACCCATACCCCACACCTTAATTGGGGGCAGCGCCCCCCCCGGGGGCGCGGAAAAAGGAGGAGCCATGTCACTCAGGAAGACGATTGTTTGGCTGGTCCTGGGACTGTTGGGGGGCCTGGCGCCGTCGTCGTCGGCGGCGTCGTCGGATGCGTACGTTTGTCAGAGTATCCGGGAGCCGATTGTCCTGGACGGTCGTCTGACGGAACGGGCCTGGCGCGAGGCGCCGTGCCTGGTGTTGGATGGCGGTGCGGACGCGTATTCGCGCTATCTGAGCGCCACGGCGCGGCTGGTCTGGGACGACACCGGCCTGTATGTCGGCTGCGAGTTCAGCGACCCTGACCTGCGGGCCAGCTGGGCCTTGACCGAAGGGCAGGCCAGCAGGGGCTTGAAGGAAGCTGTCTTTGGCCCGGAAGCGGCTGACACGCTGCTTGAAAGCATGGCCTGGCGCTATGAACGTCATGCCCGCCTGACGCTGTCGCCGTCGCCTGGCCACGAACTGGAGTGGCGGTGGACGCCGCTGGGATTCAGCAGTCAGCAGTGGCGGGAACGGTCAGCCGGCGAGGCCGATGGCGGGGCGGCCTGGGCTGTTCATCCGGACTGGAGCTGCTTTGGCATGCGCCAGGCGGTTTTTCTGGATGGCACTCTGAACAACGCGACCGATGTCGACGGTGGCTGGAGCCTGGAAGTCTTTCTGCCCTGGTCGGCCTTGGCGCCCTTTGCCGCCGGCAACCGTCCGCCGCAGGATGGCGAGGAGTGGGGTCTGGGGTTAGGCCGCGGCCACCGCGAGGATTTCGGCTCGGAGCTGATTGTCTTCCAGTGGCCGGCGGCCGCGCCGGCCGGGCGGGTGGTCTTCCGGGAACAGCGGCGGCGCTTCGAGCGTTTCTTCTCCTGGGGGTTGCCGGCCGATGACCCAGGGGTCCGAAAGGCGGCGGAGGTCGGCTTCACCGATGCGACGGTGAACTGGAAGAATGCCGCGCAGATCGCCCTCGCCAAGAAATACGGCATCAGGACGTATGCCATTATCACGCCGACGGGTGGGCGCTGGCCCGCGCCGGAGACGCCGGAGAATCCGCGGCCGTGGCAGAAGATGACCGAACAGGAGCAGGCGTGCTGGCAGGAGCTTTGGGGCCGCAAGGCCGATCGCCAGGACGTCTTGGGAAAGGTCCGGAACGAGGGGGCGCGCGGCGTTGATCCGACACATTGGGGCGGCGAGCCCATGGTCGGCCTGCATGGCGTCGAGCCGGGCCGCGATGTGCTGGGCACGCGTCTGCCATGCCTTGGCAGCCCGGAATTGCGCGAGGCGTTGAAGGCCACGTTGGCGGAAATGTGCGCCGTGCCGGAATTGGATGGCATTGCCTTTGACTTCTTTGGGTTCCAGAATTTCCGCGGCTGCTACTGTGAGAGTTGCCTGGCCGGCTTGGCGTCAGCGGTCAAGGCGGGCGAAGTCGCCGCCGGTCCGGCCGGCGAGGCCGAGTTTTACCTGCGGCAGATTCTTGACATCAACCGGGAGCTGGTGGCGTTTGTGCGCGCGACCCGGCCGGGCATGCTGGTCATGAGTCATTTGTATCCCGTTTTTCTGCCGCGGCCGCTGTACGGCGAGCTTCTGCCCTTTGACGCCTGCGGCGAAACGGTGGCCTGGTACATCCCCTGGGATGTCAGCAAAATTTACCGATATACGAAGCAGGTGTCGTCGTATGCCGGCGGCATACCTTTTCTGGGCTATTACGATTCCCTGCGCTCGCCGGCCTTCCCGTACAAGTCAGGCGCGCGCCTGCGCCTGGAGCTGCAGGCCATTCTTGATGCTGGCGGCAGGGACATCATGATCTGCTCCGGGGTGCATCTTCTGAGCTGTCCGGAAGCCATGGAGGCGTTTCGTGCCTTTACGGCGCCGAACCGGACCGGCCAGGCGGCGGAGGCGGGTGGACGGTAGTCTTGGCGGCGCCATTGCCAGGGCCGTCTGTCGCCAACCGCCGCCCGAAAGTGGACTTGGCGCCGTTGGCTGGCGAGGAATGCAGCCGTTCCGTGTCCCATGAATGACCATGGTTTTTCCGGCTGGCAGCGCCTGCCGGTGTCGGGAAGTTCGTGTCTTGAACGGTATTGGTGACTGCTGCGACAGGCTGAGCGGCGGCCTTTCGCGCAGCGGGCCGCCGCCGAGCGCGGCCAGATGCGTTGCGCCTGGAGCCGGTCGCGGTCGCGGTCGCGGTCGCCGGTCGCGGTCAATGCCATGTGCCGCATTGAGTGTGACTTGGCAGGTCAATTTGCCGGTTGAGTAAGAATACCGATGATACTGGCGCGGTTCTGTTTGAAAAATCGGTCTGCAGCAGCTATTATTTCTACGGGGTTACGCAATCATGCCCACCATCATGAAGGGGTGGGGCCATCCCCAAGAGGTCACGTGCGGGAGAGGCGTGGGTGGCGTGGGGCGATGGGCATGTCCAAAAAACAGGATGTCGTTGCGGTCTGGGCCGCCGGGGGGATGCCTGCACGCCGGTATTGCCAGGCCGTCACAAAGGACAATGGTCATGAACCGCAAAGACGATGGGAAATTTGATCTCCGGGCGCGGGACGACCGCTTTTTCCGGGCGGCCGAGTCGGTGTTGAAGACCTATAAGATCGCCCGCCGCGAAAAGCTGGAAGACGGTTATGTCCTTTTCGACATCAAAGGCGGCTCGCAGGATTATGTCGTCCGGATTCACCCGGAATGGCTTCGGAATCCCCAATGCACCTGCCCGGACGCCGCTGATCGTGCCAAGGAGCAGACCCGCGGCTATTGCAAGCATATCATCGGGGTGCTGTTGAGCGACGATGAATTCCGCTGCCAGCTGCTGGAGGCGTTCCTATGAAAGTCCAGCTCCGTTTATCCTCCGATTCGGCCTATACGTATGACCAGCTTTTTCCGCTGCTGCGTTCCACGTTGGAGGCGGGGATTTCCGTCCTGCTGCTTGGTTCTCCCGGCATTGGCAAGTCCACGCTGGCGGTGGCCCTGGCCAAGGACATGAAGAAGACGCTGATTGACATTCGTCTGGCCCAGAAGGACCCGGCGGAACTTGGCGGAGTCTATTTTCCCAACCGTGACGCCCAGACGCTGGAGTTGTTTCCGCCCGAATGGGTCAAACGGGCTTGTGCGGAACCCTGCCTGGTGTTCCTGGATGAATTCAACGCGGCGGTCACCAAGCTGCACCAGGCGGCGGCTTATCAGATTGTTCTGGAAAAGCGCATCGGCGAATTTCAGTTCCATCCCGGCACCATGGTGTTGGCGGCAGGCAACCATGAGGATGACAACGCCATCGTCACCCCGCTTTCCAGTGCGTTATGCAACCGCTTTGCACATTTTGAGATGCGGCCGGATGTGGCAACCTGGCTGAAATGGGCGGCGGGGCACGGCATCCATGAGCACATCATGGCCTTTATCCAGACCTATGGCGAGGAAGTCCTGTTTTCCGCGTCAGACACCCACAGTTTTCCGACCCCGCGCAGTTGGGAAATGGCCAGTAAGGTCATGCGTCGGGTCGACGACGGTGATCTCAAGCGCGTCATCGCCGCCTGTGTCGGGGCGCCGATGGCGGACCGTTTCTGCACCTACCTGGACATCTACCGCAAGGTCAACGCCGCCAAAATCATTTCAGGGGAAGCGAAGCTGGATTTTGGCAAGGCATCGGAGCCTTCCTTCGTTTATGCGGCGATTTTCGCGGTGGCTGGGTACTTGTCCCATGCCCAAGTTCCGGATCATCACCTGGGCAACATCGTCGCCTTCATCACCGCTCCGGGAGTCGGCCCTGAATATCAGATTCTGTTCTTTCGTCAGCTCCGCAGCCGGTCGCCGGGAATTTTTGCCCGTCTGAAGGCGTTGCCGGAATTCCGCGTTTTGGCGGGGAAGATCGTCACGTTGCTTTCATCGCTGTATTCATCGTGAAGAGCATGAATCAAACCGGGAGCGATGCCGAGGCGGAACGGCTTTCGGCCTTGCGGATGCAGATGCTGGAGATGCATCCGTTCTGGGGCTATCTGCTGCTGCAGATGCGTCTGTTGCCGGCGCCCAGGCTGCCCACCTACGCCGCCACGGACGGGGTGCGCCATATCTGGTATAATCCGGCACGGACGCGGGAGCTGTGCCTGCCCGAACTGGGGTTTGTGCTGACCCACGAGGTCTGCCACCAGGTGCTTGCCACCACCGCCAGGCAGGACGGGCGGGAAACGGTCAAATGGGAAAGGGCCGCTGACTACGCCATCAATGCCATGGTCGCGGAAATCCCCGTTCCCGGTGCGGCGGCCTGGGCAAAAAAGCTTTACCAAATGCCGGAGAATGGGTTGTTCAACCCGAAATACCGCGACTGGATCGCGGAAATGATTTATGAGGACTTGTGCCGTAAGCCGCAGGACGGCGAGGCGGTTACCGTGGAGCTGTTTTTGCCCAACGTGAAAGGTGAGGATGTGGCCTGGCCGGGCGTCTTGGACCACCGTGGCGGGATTGACGTGCATCTGCCGGTCGCCATGACCGCCAACCAGCTTGATCTGCTGCGGAATCGGCTCAAGGCCGCGGCGGAGAATTTCCATGCCCATGCCGACCGCGGGCATCTGCCGTTGGACATCCTGCGGCAGGCCGGCGTGCTGGGTCCGCCGAAGATACCGTGGCAACGGCTGCTGCATCACTTTGCCGGCTCGGCGCTGAACACCGACGATTATTCGCTGGCCCGTCCCAACAAGCGCTACCGGGCGCAGGACATGCTGGTTCCCGGGCATTACAGTGAAACGGTCCGCTCCATCGTCGTTGCCCTTGACACCTCCGGGAGCATGAGCAGGGAAGAGATTCGACAAGTCGCGGGGGAGGTGCGCGGGATGGTTTCCCATGCCCAGGACATCACCCTGATTGTGGCTGATTGCGCCATTCTGCAGGTCATCGGCATGGACGAATTGGAGGCTTTCCTGAAAAACGGCGTCTTTGGGGGCGGTGGCGGGACTGACCATGTCTGTGTGTTTGAATATATCGCCCGGCATCGTCTGAATCCCACGCTGTTCATCGGGCTGTCCGACCTCCACAGTCGGTTCCCGCGGGAGAAGCCACCTTATCCGGTGCTTTGGGTCGCCCCGGAATGCCACGCGTCGCCGCCCTGGGGGAAGGTCATCACGGTCTGAACGGGGCGCGGCGACAATGACCGAAGGTATCGTGGCGCAAAGAAGCCTGGCCTGCAGCCGGTTTGCGTGGCGATTGGCTGGCCGTTTCGGCGGTCGGCCGTTGTCGCCACGACCGCCCCTGGCATCCGTGGCGGCCGTGGCGCGGCTGTTTTCAGGCCGTGATGTTGCGGCAGCGGATGTCGGCCTTCTGCAGGATGGCGCGGACCAGGCGCAGGTCGCCCCAGGTGATCATGCCGGGGACAAAGGCGGCCATGGTGCGTCGGGCGGTGCCGTCGGGGCCGTCCTGCCAGGTGAGGGAATCCGGCAGGTCCGCGACCATGACTTCGGTCACCTGCGAAGACGGGTTGAGGCAGAGCGCCGCGGCGCAGGTGGCCGCAATGGCCAGGTCGCCGACGCCGCCGAGGATGATCTTGCGGGCGTCCAGGTGGGCGGCGGCGAAGTCCGCCAGCACGTCGAATTCCTGGCACCATTCGCCCAGCAGGGTTTTTCCGAGCCAGAGCAGGGCGCGGCTGAGCGTGTGGTAGGAAATGAGGGTGCTGTTTTCGTGGTCGCTGGGCGCTTCGCCGGTGCCCCAGGCGTCGAAGAGAAGCACGCCCAGGCCTTCAGCGAGGGCGGTCTTGAGCAGGCTGCTGTTTTCCAGCCCGTCTTTGCCGGTGGGGGAAGACAGGATGACGATGGCGCCGCTGGCTTTGGCCGGCGGCCGGAAGAGGACTGGAATGAGCCGTCCGCCGGTGGCTGACACGCTCCAGCGCTGCCAGCCGTCCTGGTCGTCGTGCTGCCAGGCTTCTTCCAGTTCCAGTTCGGAGGGATTGAGCAGCGAGAACAGGTCGAAGCGGGTGGCGTCAAGGTCTTCGATGGCCGGTTCCGGCCGGGCCTGCAGGCATTGGCCCTGCCGGCGGCAGTAGTCGACGATGGAGATGACGGTGTCGGGCCGCTGGCCTTTGGGGAAGACCATGACGTCTTCCTCGGGCAGGCAGGTGAAGGGGATTTCGCGTCGTGGCTGGCCATGGCCGACGCCTTTCAGGTGCAGGTCGAAGAAGCCGAGCATGGCTTCGCGCACTTCCGGCCAGAATCCGTGCGGCAGGTTGAAGGCCTGGTAGGTGAACTGGTCGTCGGCGTCATAGGCCTGGAAGACTTTGCGGGCTTCGGCGAAGGAGCGCAGCATTTCCGCGACAAAGAAGGTCGGGTTGCTGTCCCGGAGGCAGTTGCACAGCTTGTAGGCGCGCGGGGCGACCAGGGCGAGCACGCCGGACTCCTCGGTGAAGGTCAGCCCGGCCGGGAGCAGTTCGCAGATGCAGTTGGAGCGCATGACATACGATTCGAAGGAGCCGACGCTGACCACGGGCATGGCGGCCGCGACGCGGTCGTCCATGGCGGCCAGCCACATGGTCTGGTTGCCGCCGCCGGAGGCGCCGGTGGCGCCGATCTTGTCGGCCTGCACGTCAGGCAGGCTGGCGAGCAGGTCGACGCCGCGCATGTTGTCGACCACCTGGGCGCCGAGGAGGGTTTCGCCGAGCGGGAGCAGCGAGCTGCCGACGCCGGCGCCATGGTAGGTGTAGACGCCGTGTTCGGTGGAACGTTCGCCGGCGCCCCAGGCGTCGACGCAGAGGCAGACATAGCCGTTCTTGGCCAGGGAGTGTCCGCGGGACTGGACGCGTTCGGCCAGGCGTCCCTGGGCCCAGTGGCCATGCATGTTGATGACGGCGGGGAAGGGCCCTTTGCCGTCGGGCACGTAGAGATTGCCGGTGACCCGGATGCCGGGGCGGCTCTGGTAGTGGAGGCAGAGGATGTTATAGCCGTCGCAGGGGATGGTTTTGGTGATCTGGAGGTCGAGCGGCACGGAGCTGTCATAGGTCACGCCCATGGCTTCCCACAGTTGGCGGCGCAGTTCCTGGCGCCGGCTTTGCCAGTCGTCGAGTTTGGCGGGCAGCTGGTGGACGCGGAAGAGCCTTTCGGCTTCGGCGCGGAGTTGCGCGTTGATCTGTCCGGTCAGTGGTTCGCTCCAAACATGGGGAAGGGTCATGACGGGGTTGCTCCTTGCTGGGTATGGGTAGTGCTTCGTCGGGGCTGGGGCGTCAGGGCTGGTGTTCGCGGAAGGCGTTGATGATGGCAACGACCTCGCGGTATTCGCTGACGACCTGGAACTGCGGGAATTCGCGTTTGACCTTGTCGGAAGGCCGGAAGAGGATGCCGAGGTCGGCTTCCTTCAGCATGTCGGTGTCGTTGTAGGAGTCGCCCATGGCGACGACTTCGAAGTTGAGCTGCTTGAACGACAGGGCGGCATGCTTTTTGCCGTCCGGGAGGCGCATGGTGTAGCCGGTGACGCGGCCGTGGCCGTCGGCGTGGATGGAATTGCAGAACAGGGTGGGCCAGCCCAGCTTCTGCATCAGCGGCGCCGCGAATTCGTAGAAGGTGTCGGAGAGGATGACGGCCTGATGGCGTTCGCGCAGCCAGTCGAGGTATTCGACGGCGCCGGGCAGAGGCTGCATGGTGCTGATCACGTCCTGGATGTCATGGAGGGTCAGCCGGTGTTGGTCGAGGATGTTCAGGCGGTGACGCATCAGGGCGGCGTAGTCGGAGAAGTCCCGGGTGGTCAGGCGCAGTTCCGGGATGCCGGTTTTTTCAGCGACGGAAATCCAGACTTCGGGGACCAGGACTCCTTCGAGGTCCATGGCGACAAGGAGCGGTTTACGGGGCATCGTCAATCCTGGGGGTGTGGGTCGTGGTGTTGGCGGCCACTTGGGGTGGTGTTGTCAATAGGGGATGTAGAGTTTGAAGTCCAGGCCCAGCTGTTGGATTTCCTGGTCGAGGCGCGTCCGTTCCTGGGGATTTTCGCTCAGGGTCTTCTGGGCGATGAGGTGGAAGATTTTCTTGGCGGCCCAATGTATGGGGAGCTCTTCGGTGGCGGTCTGGCAATCCCGGTACTTGCGCCGGAAGACCAGGTCGCGGACATCGCCTTCGGCGTCCTTGCCGGCGAGGGTGAAGACCAGTTCCTCGTCCTGCGGGCCGTAATGGCCGAGGATTTCGAGGGTTTCCTGTCGGTAGAGGTGCGGCAGGCGTTTCGGGAAGATCTGGCTGCCGACCTGTCCTTCGACCATGTACTGCAGGTCCCGGATGATCAGGCTGGAATGGTCGCCGATGTAGGACAGCAGCTGGTTCTTGAATTGTTTCAGGTCAGGCACGTGGTAGTTGTAGCCGCGGTTCAGGTAGCCGAGGAAGTCGAGCAGCTGTCGGTTGGCGTCCTGGCCGGCGCTGAACGGGTAGATGGAGACATTGCCGGGGTTCATGCCGACGATGCGGCGGATGAAGTCGTCCTCGCGGTAGATGTTGACGGTCGACTTGCCGTCGGTGAGCAGGAAGAGGTTGAGGGGGCGTTCGGGGTCGCGGTTGCTTTTCTGGACAAAGGGCGCGATGCCGCCGAAGACGTCGGTCATGCCGCCGCGGAAGAGGCTGGCGATGTAGTTCCGGGCGGCGGCGAGGGTGTCGTCCGTCAGGGGGGTGAAATCCGGGAACAGCTGCTGCGGCCGTTCATTGAAGCCGACAATGTTGAAGCGGTCCCGGCGGTTGAGGTAGGAGAGCGCCTCGATGGCGGCGGTCTTGAATTGCCGGAGTTTGTTGACGTCAATGCTGGTGGAGTGGTCGATGATGATCAGGGTGTCCTTGGCGATGTCACGGAGGGCGTCGCTGGTGCGGTTGGGGGTGATGGCGATTTTGAAATAGCCGCCGCCCTTTTGCCGGTCCTCCCAGACGGTGACGGTGACGGTGACGAAGGTGTCGAACGGCTTGGGCGGCTGTTTCAGGCCGGCGTCGTCCAGGGGTTTCAGGCCGAGGTCGTCGTCCTGGCGGTCGACGCCGCCGGGCAGGCCGCCTTTTTTCAGGAGTGCGGCCAGGTCTTCGGCGGTGGCGGTGGTCAGGTCCTCGTCCCCCAGGCCTTCGGGCACGCCGAATTTGGGGTTTGGTCCCAGTTTGATGCCGACGTCATAGGTGGCGCCGGTGGCGGCGGTCAGGGGTCCGTGCGGGAGGAGGCTGGGCAGGTGCAGGTCGGGCACGTCAAGGCGTTCGACGCCGGGGATCAGGTCGTCGCGGCGGACGGCCTGCCGTGCCGGCGGCAGGTCGTTGAAGTCGATGGCGATGATTTCCGGGCGCGGGGCGGTGGCCAGGCGGGGCGGTTCGGCGTTGGGCAGCTTGGGGGTCAGGATTGCCTTGTCGACGCCGGCAAAGCGCAGGCTTGGCGGCGGTTTCGGGGCCAGGAGTTTTTCCTGTTCGAAGATTTCGCGCACGGCTTGTTCGCCGATTTCGGCCAGTTCGGCCCTGATTTCCGCGGTGGCCTTATTTTTCAGGTAGTCATCGGGGGAGAGGGCTGGCTTGGCCAGGTCGCGCAGGTCGATGGTCTGCATGGTGGGCACGCGCCTCGCCTTTTCGGCCGGGCTGACGGCGTGGCGCGGCGGCGGGAAGGCCAGGCGCGACAGGGCCAGCATCAGCATCAGATGCAGGGCCAGCGACAAGGCCAGCGAGACGAGCATGTATCCTGACAGTTTCATGGCGATGCCTGGGAACGGTAGGGTTGGCCGCCGAAGGCGGGCGGACGGGAATAAATAATGTAATCCTGATTGTTAAAACGGACAGTTGTCCGGGAACATTTGTCTGGTTCAGGAACGTTTTGTTTTGTGCGGTGAGGGGAACAGGGCGGCGTGCTGGTCTTCGCGTTCGCGGTCGGAGGCCGGGATGTGCAGCGGCTTGCCCTGGAGGTCGCAGCGGGCGTAGAACATGGCGGTGGCGACGGTTCCCGGGGTGGGGATGAAGCATTGCACCTGCTGCGGTTTCCAGCCCTGTTTTCGGAACCAGGCGGCCAGGCGCTGCATGTCGGCCACGGTACAGCCGGGATAGGCGCTCATGATGTAGGGCACGACATATTGTTCTTTGCCATGTTTGCGGCTGCAGGCCGTGAATTGCCGGCAGAATTCCTCGAACAGGCTGAAGTCCGGTTTGCGCATTTGGCCGGTGACGTGGGCGGCGTTGTGTTCCGGGGCCAGTTTCAGGTGTCCGCTGACGAAGTCGGCGGCGAGTCCGTCGAGGAAGTCGCGGTCCAGCAGTGCGGCGTCATGGCGGATGCCGCTGGCGATGCCGAGGTGCTTGACGCCGGGCAGTTTTTTCAGTTGGCGCAGGAGTTGCAGGAAGTCATTCTGCTTCAGGTCGAGGTGCGGGCAGGCTTTGGGGGTCATGCAGCTGGTTCGGCGGCAGGTGGCCGGGTTGGCGCGGCAGGACGCGTTCCAGAAGTTGGCGGTTGGTCCGCCGACGTCGGAGACGGTTCCGCGCCAGTCCGGCATCTGGGTGAGCCGGACGACTTCCCGGGTCAGGGATTCCGGTGATCGGGAGGCCAGTTGCCGGCCCTGGTGGAGGGCGAGCGAGCAGAAGGCGCAGCCGCCGGCGCAGCCGCGCACGGCGGTGACGGTCCACTTCACCATGTCGAGGGCGGGGATGGGCTTGGTGTAGGATGGGTGTGCCTGGCGGGTGAAGGGCAGGCTGTAGAGGTCGTCGAGTTCGGTTTGGGACAGGGCTGGCGGCGGCGGTTCGAGGACCACGAATTTCCGGCCGTGGGGCTGGGCCAGGCGCGGCGCGGCGTGGTGGACTTGTTCCTCGATGGCGAGGGTGGCTTCGAGCAGGCGCGTCGGTTCGGCGAGGATGTCCTCGTAGGCGGGGAGGGCGGCGGCGCCTTCCGGCTGGTCGCTGATTCTGGCGGTGCCGGGGATGCCGTCGGTCGACACGCCGTCGCGCCGGCGCCGGGCCAGTTCCAGGATGGCTTTTTCGGCCATGCCGTAGAGGATGATGTCGGCCTTGGCGTCAAACAGCAGGGAGCGGCGCAGGGAGTTGGACCAGAAGTCGTAGTGGGCGGCTCGTCGCAGCGAGGCCTCGATGCCGCCCAGGGCCAGGAAGACGCCGGGGAAGGCGGCGCGGGCCAGGTTGGCGTAGACGATGCTGGCGCGGTTGGGGCGGGCTCCGGCCTGGCCGCCGGGGGTGAAGGCATCGTCGTGGCGTTTTTTGCGGAAGGCGGTGTAGTGGCTGAGCATGGAGTCGAGGCAGCCGGCGCCGATGCCGCAGAACAGGCGTGGCCGGCCCATGCGGGCGAGGTCTTCGGGCGTGTCCCAGCGTGGTTGGGCGACGATGCCGACGCGGTAGCCGTTGGCCTCAAGCAGGCGTCCCAGCAGGGGCACGCCGAAGGACGGGTGGTCGACGTAGGCATCGCCGGAGATGAGCAGGACATCAAGTTCCTGCCAGCCGCGGGCGGTCATTTCGGCGCGGGACATGGGGAGCATGGTCATGGGTGGCAGTCGGGCCGGTGGTGGGGCGAATGGTGGCGGACGTTCAGGCGTTGCTGTCCAGGGAATCGACCACCAGTCTGGGCAAAGGTTGCGGCGGGGCGTTTTGGGCGGCGAGGATGTCCTCTTCGGTGAAGGAGGTCAGGAGGATGTCGCCTTGGCCGGCGCGGTCGTGGTCATAGATGATCCAGACGCGGCCGTCGCCGTCCTGGCAGCCGTCGGGGTAGGAGATTTTTTCGCGTTCATCCAGGAGCAGGTCTCCCTGCCAGGAGGCGCCGTCGTCTTCCGAGAGCCAGGCGCTGAGGTGGCTTCGGGTTTTCCAGATGGTTGTGTTTTCGGCCGGGTTGCGGCTGGTTGGCGGTCGGTGGTTGACGAGGAGGAGTCGTCCGGAGCGCAGCCGGGTGATGAAGAAGCGTGAGTTGGGGCCGGTGATGGTCGCCGGTCCGGCGCCGGTCCAGGAGCGGCCGCCGTCGCTGGAGAAGGCCTGGCCGATGCCGTACCGTGTCCGCACCAGGGTCCACAGGCGGCCGTCGCCGAGGGCGATGATGTGGTGTTCGTCGAAGATGGACTGGTCGAGGAGGATGCCGCCGCGTCGGGCAAAGGTTCGGGCGTGGTCGCTGGTGGCGACGAGGTTGGCGCCGACTTCGGGCAGCAGCCGCGGCGGCGGGTTGCCGCCGCCGACCGTTGGCGCCCAGACCGAGACCGGGAAGGCCCAGGCGCCGTCCGGGAGCACGGTCGGCTTGTTGAGCATGATGCCGTCGTAGACCCGTATCGGTTCGGACCAGGCGGCGGCATCGCCGCCGGGGGCTTTCAGGCAGGCTCCCCAGACGCCGTTGACGCCGTCGGCGATGGTGCCTTTGGCCGGCGAGAAGGACTGGGCCCAGAACAGCCAGACTCGGCCGTCGGGGTCGGTCCACAGGGTTGGGTCGAAGGCGCGGACGTTGGGGCCGGGCGGGTCGACGACCGCGATGGGTCCCTGCCAGGTCCGGCCCTGGTCGTCACTGACTTTGACGATGACGAAGTTTTCGGGTCCTTCGCCGTCGCCGCCGCCGTACCAGCAGGCGAAGAAGCGGCCATCGGGGGCGATCGTGAATCCGGGGATGCCCTGGAAGGCTCGGCGGCGGTGTTTTTCGGTCGGGGCGGTGATTCGGACCGGCAGGAGAGGGTTGTTGTTGTTGTTCATGTCAGGCTGGTGGTGTGGGTGGGGTGTGGCGATGGGGTCGTCGGCGGGCGGTGAGGTCAGTATTCCGTCACCCGTTTGGAGACGAACAGCCATTTGGCCAGGTAGATGAACGGCGTGTCCATCAGGCTGACGACGGCTTTGAGGAGGAAGGTGGTGATGACGATGGACCAGAAGATGCTGGTTTCGAAGACGCCGGCAAAGGCGATGGTGGTGAAGATGAGGGTGTCGATCACCTGGCTGACGATGGTTGAGAAGTTGTTTCGGACCCAGAGGAATTTGGTTTGCGGCAGGCGTTTTTTCCAGAAGTGGTAGCTCCAGATGTCATGCAGCTGGCTGACGGCGTAGGCGACCAGCGACCCGAGCACGATTCTGGGGACGAACGAGAAGATGGTTTTCAGGGCGGGCTGGGCGAAGTCGTCCGGCGCCGGTGTGAAGGCGGTGGCCAGGAGCATGATGCCGGCCATGGCCACCATGCTGAACAGGCCGATGCCGACGGCGGCGACCGCGTCGCGGCGGCTGTAGTTTTCGGAGAGGATGTCGGTGGCCAGGAAGATGCTGGCGTAGGCGATGTTGCCCAGGGTGGCGGTCAGGCCGAACAGCTCGATCGTTTTGATCACCTGCAGGTTGGCGATGATGGTGGCGAAGGGGATCCAGGCGAACAGGCCGATGCGGCCGTAGCGGCGGTACAGCAGCAGCAGCAGGCCGTAGTCGAGAAAAAACATGACGAACCAGAGCAATTCATTCATCGGCTGAGGTCTTTGTGGTGAAGAAGGGTGGAAGAAGGGCGCGGGGCGGCGAAACACCTGGTGGCCGGCGCGGGACGCGCGGCGGTTTGGCCGGCGTTGCGGCCCGGTCAATGTTCGGCCAGCAGGCGGTTCAGGTCGTCCTGGTGTCCCATGACCAGGATGATGTCCTGGGGTTTGAAGCGGTCGTTGTTGGGGGAGATGTTCATGATCATGCGGCGCTTGTTTTCATCGTCATCGCGGTCGAGGTCGACCGGCGCCGGCGCCGGCTGGCCGGTCGGCTGGCCGGACCTGGTGGTTGGCGGCGCGGGTTTGGCCTCCTTCTGTCCGCCGCTGTTGTCCGGCGTTTCCTGGGCGGTGGTTTCCGGGTGGCGCAGTCTTTGCACGCCCAGGACATTGATGTTGAAGCGTCGGCGGACGTTCAGCTCCTCCAGGGTGTGTTCGACGAAGCTGTCAGGGATGGGCAGCTGCGCCACGCAGACGCCGTCGGGCAGTTTGAAGTACTCGTTGAAGCCGGGGCGGGAGATGCGGTCGGCGACTTTCTTGCCCATTTCGCGTTCCGGGTTGATGACCTCGTGGGCGCCGACCTGCCGCAGGATGCGTTCATGGAGGTTGTTGGCGGCCCGGGCGATGATGTGCCCGGCGCCGAGCTGCCGGAGCAGGGCGGTGGTCAGGATGCTGTTTTCCAGGTGGCCGGTGCCGATGGCCACGACCACGGTGTCCATCTGGTTGATTTCGGCTTCCTGCAGGGCGTTCTGCTGGGTGGTGTCCAGCAGGAGTGTTTCGGTCACCTGGTCCTTGATGTCGTCCAGGGCCTCTTCGTCATTGTCGATGGCCAGGACGGTGAAGCCCTTGTCGATCAGGGAGAGGGCGACTTCGCGGCCAAAGATGCCGAGGCCGATGACGGCGATTTGCTTTTGCATGGTGCGGGTACCTTGTTCGTGATGGCGCTTCAGCCGATGAGGATGCGCGAGTCGGCGTATTGGACTTTGGGGGCGATGCGCGGTTTCAGGGACATGAGGAAGGTCAGCAGGCCGATGCGTCCGAGGAACATGACGGTCATGATGATCAATTTGGCGGCCTCGGGCAGGCGTGGCGTCAGTCCCAGGCTGAGTCCGACCGTGCCCATGGCCGAGAAGGCTTCGAAGATGATCAGCAGGATGTCTTCGCCGGGCATGATGGCGGCCAGGCCGGTGATGGTGACGGCGATGGCGCCCAGGGTCAGGGTGGCGGCGGCGGCGGCCTGCATGACCACCGGCGGGGGGATGCGGCGCTTGGCGAAGATGACATCGTTGCGGCCGGCCAGCCACGAGCGCAGCAGCAGCAGCAGGACGCCGATGGTGGTGACCTTGACGCCGCCGGCGGTGGAGCCGGGCGCCGCGCCGATGAACATGAGGACGGCCGCGACCAGAAGGCTGGCCGTGGTCATGCCGCCGAGGTCCATGGTGTTGAAGCCGGCGGTGCGGGTGCTGACCGACAGGAACATGGCGTTGACGATGGTATCCATGGTGTCGAGGTGGCGGAATCCGGCATGGCGGTCAAAGAGCAGGAACAGGGTCGTGCCGGCCGTGATAAGCAGGGCCGTGATGGCGAGGACGAGGCGTTCATGGCAGCCGAGGGCGATGCGGCGGCGGGAGGCGAATCTCTGCGCCAGGCCGATGATGACCAGGAAGCTCAGGCCACCCAGGACGATCAGGCAGCCGACCGTGCCGAGGGCCAGGGGGTTCCGGGCAAAGATGACGAGGTTGTCGGCATGCAGGGAGAAGCCGGCGTTGCAGAAGGCGCTGACACTGAGGAAGGCGGCATGGCCGAGGCTGGAGAGGGCCGGGTAGCCGAGGTCGAGGTAGTAGACCTTGGCCAGGACCGCGGCGCCGGCGGCTTCGGCGGCGAAGGTGCCGAGCACAATGGTCTTGAGCAGGCGTTGTGCGGCCCGGGTGCGTTCCTCGCCGGTCATTTCCCGCATGGCGGCGTCGCCGCGGACGCCGATTTTGTGGCTGAGCATGGTGGCCACGAACATGGAGATGGTCATGATGCCGAGGCCGCCGAGCTGGATCAGGACGAAGATGACGGTTTTGCCGGCCGTGGTGAAGGCGGTGGCGGTGTCCAGGACAACCAGGCCGGTGACGCAGACCGCGCTGGTGGCGGTGAACAGCCCGTTGATGATGCCGATGCTTTGGCCGCTGGCGCTGCAGACCGGCAGCGCCAGGGCGATGCCGCCGCAGAAGATCAGGCCGAGAAAGCCGGTGATCAGCAGTTGCCCCGGGCGTTCGATGAGCCGGTTCCAGAAGCTGTTCTGGGTGGGCAGGCCCTTGTTGAGGAACAGCGTGGCGGCGATCTGCCGGAGAAACAGGGCGGGCAGCCCGAGGTGGCGTCCGGCCGGCAGGGCGATGGCGAGCAGGAAGACGGCCGTCAGGGCGGCCGTGAGCCAGAAGCTGCCGGGGACGCGGCGCCAGAATTCGGCGCTGCGCACGGCGCGGAGGTCGTTGTCGAGCAGGCGCGGGTCGTCCGGCGGCAGATAGCGTGCCTTCCAGCTGGCGATCAGCCGGAGATGGCGGAGGATTTTTGTTTCGGCGAGGAGGCTTTCCAGCAGTGTTCCAGCGGCGAAGAGGCTGGCGGCGAAGGCCATGGGTGAGTCAGGCAGGAGCAGTCCTCCGGCCTGGTATAAGGTGATGACACCCATTCCGGCGAGGGTGAGCCGTGCCTGTCGCAGGGTGGCTGGCTGGAGCAGGCCCTGGCGCTGGACGTCAAACGAGCGCAGCCGGCGGAAGGAAAAGGCTTCTCGGTTGATGCCGGCCGGGGTGGAGAGCATGAGCAGCCGGGCCTGGAGCATGGCGCTGGCCAGTCCCAGGATGCTGGTGTAGGGATTGACGGGGAACACGAGCAGGTACAGGGGCAGGGGGATCATGGCGATGGCGCCGCTCATGAGCAGTCCGGGGCGCGGGGGGGTGGGCGTCAACGTCTGGCCCGGGCCGGCCTGGCCGGGTCGTGATTCCCGGCGGACGGTTCGGAACAGGCGCATCCAGGGCAGGGCATATCCGGCCAGCAGGAGGAGCAGATAGCCGATCAGCAGGTTCAGAGGTGGGGTGGGGATCAGGCCATCGGGGCTGAACAGGTCATGCCGAAGGGTCAGGGGATACAGGATGAAGACATGGAAGCAGGTCCCCAGGCAGAGCAGCAGGAAGTCGCGCAGCAGCATGTCGCGCAGGCTCTGCACTCGCGGCTTGGGGGCGGGGCGCGGCGGGGTGGCGCCGGTACCCTGGTGTTGGGAAGCGGTGGTCATTGGGCCAGTTCCCGGGCTTGCCGGTATTGTTGCCGGAAGAAGAGGGTCCATTCGCGGACGGTGATGATCTGGGTTTCGGGCGTCTGGAGCTGCCTGGCCACGGCGGGTGCGTCGTGATGGGCGAAGGGCAGTTTTCGGAAGGCGTCGTGGGCGGCGGGCACGGATTCGGGGCCGCCGGCCTGGACTATGGCTTTCCAGGCGGCGCGCAGTTCGTCCTGGCAGTCGATGACCATGACGCGGATGAGGGTTCGGAGGGTATCGAAGAGCGGTCCGGTCCAGGCGCCCTCATAGGTGAATTCGGCGGCGAGCCGGAAGGGGTCGGCTTCGGGGGCGGTCATGTCGCGGCGGTCGTCGGGGCCGTACAGGTCACGGCGGATGGGGAGGCGGTGCAGGGCGTATTTGCGCGGTCCCCCTGGGCGGCCGGGGATGGTGTTCCAGAGTTTCTGTCCTTGGCGGCTGAGCACGAAGTCGATGAACATCTGGGCGCGTTCGCGGTTGGGCGCTCCGCGGAACATGCCGATGGGGTCGGCCGAGACCGACGATGCGGCCGGCGGGGTGTAGTAGACGATGGTTCTGCGTCCGACGTGCTTTTCCTCCCATTCCGCCTGGGAGCGTCCGTAGAGGTCGATGCACATGCCGGCGGCGATTTGGCCGGCGGCGGTGTCGATGGGGATTTTGCCGGCCGCGAAGGTGAGGTATCTGGCGTTGCCGCCGATTTGCCGGATGAGGGTCATGGCTTCTTCCCAGCCCTGGTCCAGGGCTTGTTGTTCGGTCATCGTTCCGGCCGCGAGCCGCGGTTCGAGGCTCTGGCGCGTGTCCCGCATCTGTTTTTGGACGAGCATTTCGAAGCATTTGTTGATGGAGCCGCTTTTGGCGGGATCGGCGACGCCGATCTGGTCGAGCAGGCGCGGGTCGGCCAGGTCGGTCCAGGCGGTCAGTGGCGGGGTGTCTGGGGAGATTTCGTAGCCGAGTTCGGCGAGTCGGTCGAGGTTCTGGCAGATGCCGAAGGAGGAGAAGCAGGTGCCGTAGTAGCGGTCGTGCTGGTCATACCAGGTTTCGCCGCCCATTTGCCGGGTCAGGACGGGGTTGTTGCCGGAAAGCAGTTCCGGGTGCCGGTTCTGGAATCCGGAGGGGACGAGGGTCCCCATGCCGGCCTGTTTGTGGAGGTCGTACTGGCCGCCGCCGAAGAACAGGTCGATGTCGATGCCGATGTCGGAGTCAAGGAAGGCCTGCCGGGCTGGGAAGAGCGGGTGGTCGCTGGCGAGCCGGCGGTCGAGGAAGGCGCCGGCGACCTCGTCGGACCAGGTGTTGCCCAGGTCATTGACCCAGTGGTTGCGGAAGTTGGCGGTGAAGGCGCTGGCGACATAGCGGGCGATTTCGCTGGTGCCGCCAATGGTGCGCCAGTCGATGGAGACGTTGCGGCCGGTCTGTTCCCGGTAGTACTGCCGGAACGCCTGTTCGAATTCAAAGCGGATGGCCTCGTTGTGCGGGGACACGACCACGAGCTGGTCGGCTGACAGGTCGATTTTCTCCGCCGGTTTCTGCAGGATGATCGGCACGGCGATGATGACGGCGAGCGGCAGGATGGCGATGAGCAGTTTCTTGAGCATCATGTGCGGCGGTCGGAGGTTGGGAGGCGTGGGAAGCGCGCGGTGGTCAGGCGAGGTTGAACAGGGTCAGCACGGCGTCAATCGCGCCCAGGATGATGGCCTGGAACAGGCCGGAAAGCCGGAAAACGACGCTTTTCAGGGGGGAGAACCAGATCAGGAGGATGGCGACCAGGCTGTAGGTGCCGCGCTGTTCGGCGGTCAGCCGCCGCAGCGGCGGGCACATGGCCTCGGCCGCGGCCCAGCCGTCCAGCATGGGTATGGGCAGCAGGTTGAAGACCAGCAGGAGGCTGTTGGCCTGGACACCGACGTTGGTGAACAGGACGGTGGCATGGTACAGGCCTTCCGGCAGGCTTGCCGGCAAAAAGCGGCAGGCGGTCAGGGCGACGGCAAAGAAGACGGCCAGGGCGGCATTGGCCAGGGGGCCGCTCAAGGAGACGAGGACGTTGCCGAGGGTGTGGCGGAACCGGCGCGGGTCGACCGGGACGGCGCCCCAGGCAATGCCGAACAGGGCCAGGGCGACGAGTGACTGGACGCCCATGACCCGGCGCGGGTCCAGGGTCAGGAAGCCGTGGCTGCGGGCCGTCTCGTCACCCTGTTGGCAGGCCATCCAGGCATGGGTGTATTCGTGGACGCAGATGGAAAAGACGACCACCAGCACCCAGGAGAAGTAGAAGGCCGGTTCCTGCCAGAGATATTCGATGAACATGGTGTCGGTCCGGGTATGGTGTGGTCCAGGCGGCGCTGGCCGGTGTCAGCCTGGCAAGGAGCGCTGTTCCGGCAAGGTGGCCGGCGATCAGGGGCGTGCGGCATGGCCATTAATGTAGCCCGGTTCGCGTTATCATCAATTCACGGACTGGCAGAAGTTCATTGCGGTGTTACTGTAAGGGGTATTTGAGCGGCGGTCGGCCTGTCGAGAACAGCAGCGCACGTCCAGCAGGCATCATCAACCCGGTTGAGAAAGGAGAACGGCGAAATGGCAGGCAAATTTGTTTTCACCTTCGGCCCGTGGAATATTCATGAGGGCGCTGACCCATTTGGTCCGGAAGTGCGTCAGAGCCTTGACTTTGACACCAAGCTGGCGATGTACAAGAAGCTGGGTTTTGACGGCGTTCAGTTCCATGACGACGATGCCGTTCCGGAGCTGAATGACATGTCGGCCGCCGAGATCGCGGCGGCGGCCAGGGACTTGAAGGCCCGGCTGGACCGCCAGGGGCTGTTTGCGGAGTTCGTGGCGCCGCGCCTCTGGTTTGATCCGCGCACGATTGACGGCGGTTTCACCAGCAACTGTCCGAAATGCCGGGCCTTTGCCCGGGAACGCTTCCAGAAATCGATTGACATCGCCCAGGCTTTGGGGACCAACCTGATTGTGCTGTGGCTGGCGCGAGAAGGCACGTACATCCGTGAAGCCAAGGACAGCGCCCTTGCCGTGCAGAGGATTGCGGAGGTCATTGACGAGATGCTGCAGTACTGTCCGACGATCAGGATCGCGATCGAGCCGAAGCCGAACGAGCCGATGGACCACACCTACATCCCGACCACGGGCCACGCCATCGCCCTGGGCATGCTCACCCGCGACCCGGCCCGCGTTGGCGTCAACATCGAAAGCGCGCACGCGATTCTGGCCAACCTGGACCCGTCGGACGAGATGGGCTTTGCCCTGGCGCACCAGAAGCTGTTCTCCGTGCATCTCAACGACCAGAACGGCCTGAAATTCGACCAGGACAAGTCGTTCGGCGCCGTCGACCTGCGCCGCGCCTTCAACCAGGTGAGAATCCTGGACAAGTACAACTACGGCGCCAACGGCGAGGCGGTCGGGCTTGACATCAAGGTGATGCGGACCCAGAAGCTGGAGGCCAGCACCCGCCACCTGAGCAACAGCCGGGAGATCTTCCTGGACCTCCTGGAAGTCTCGCGTTCGCTGGATGACAAGGTCGTGGACGGGTACATTGCCGAGCGTGACTACGAGGGTCTGGAACGCCTGATCATCCGCGCTCTGATGGGCAAGTAAGACCAGCGGGTCGCCGCACGGTCACCCGACATCAAGAAGGCGGCAGGCTCCAGGCCTGCCGCCTTTGCCTTTTTCTGGGCGAAAAGCGGACCGTGGGCCGTGGACGTTCTGAGGCGGATCAGCGGTTGCCCCTGGTTTGTGCTGCTGCGTCAGGCAGGCCCAATACGTCCCAGGCTTTTCATTATTGGCGAAATTCCGGGTGGGAAGAGTGGGGTCTGAGGGACGGTGGGATGGGACGTATGGGA
>CAYOUR010000034.1:0-2750 GCA_964407145.1 uncultured Lentisphaeraceae bacterium
GTTTGCCACCGCATTTCGCACGTTGACCGCCTATTCTCAATCGGTGACCGGTTACCCTTTCTCGGCGGATTTCACTTTCCGAAACAAGCCGGATGACGGCAACGGACTATATTATGCTTTCAGGTGTATCGCGTCCATCTTGATGTGACTAGGTCGCATGACCCATGTTTTTTTCACAGGCTCAATCAGCACACATTCCCCTGGCGAGTTCATGATATCCAGCTTCGATCCAGTCTTTCCCTGGTGGCTGACGACTCTGTGGCTGCTGGCCATGCTGGCCCTGGCGGCCTGGGCGTTTCGGCACCTGAACGCCAAGGTCCGGACCTCCTTCCGCGTCCTTCTGCTGATTCTGGAAACTGCCGTCATCCTGCTGGGCCTGCTGCTGCTGACACAACCCCTGAAGGTACTTCAGCGGCCGGAGCCCGGGTCATTCCGAATAGCCATCCTGGCCGACCAGTCCCTCAGCATGAACACACACGACCATGATGCTGCCGAAAGCCGCATGCAAATTCTGGCGCGGCTCCTGGACCGCGAGTCCCCGGCAATGACCGGACTTGCCGCCCGGGGACGGCTTGATGTGCATGGCTTTGCCGACGACAGCCAGCCGGTGATTTATGACGGCGCCGCCCCGCAGCTCGAAGCCCTGCCTGGTCGAACGCCGCTCGGACCGGCCCTGCGCCAGGAACTCACGCTGCATGCCGCCCGGGCTCCGCTGGGCGCCGTTCTGCTCCTGTCCGACGGCCGCGGCAACGACGGCGAACCAGCCGTGGAAGTGGCCAAACAATACCGGGCCAGTGGCATTCCCGTGTCGTGCGTCGGCATCGGCCGAACCGGCGCCGCACGCGACCTCAGGATACATGCTGACGCCGACAGCGTCACGGCCTTGCGTGACACACCCTTCACGCTGCGGGGCACGGTCTCAGGGTCTTTTCCAACGCCGCAGACAGTGCTGGTCAGCCTCCAGGAGCATGGCGTCACCCTGTCGTCCCTGGAGGTCAAAATCCTGCCCGGCCAGCCAACACCAGTGGCCTTCACGCATCAGACACCCGTCGCCGGCTACCACACCTACGCTCTCCGGCTCACGCCGCCGACTGATGACAGCCGACCGGACAATGACCTGGACTACCTCAGTGTCGAGGTGCAGGAGCCGCCGACTTTCCAGGTTCTGTTCCTGGCAGGCGGACTCGACTGGGAATGGCGTTTCCTCAACATCCACGCCCAGAGCAATGACCAGATCACCATCGCGGCCATCATCAGAACCGGCCCGGAGTCGTTCTTCCTCGCCGGAATCCCCGAGGCGCCCGGCCCGGCCCGCCAAGCCTTCCCGCAGGACTCCGCCTTCTATGAAAACTTCGACGCCGTCATCCTTGACACTCGCGCCGCACCGATGCTGGGCGAAGACGCCATCGCCGCCCTGCGTGCCTTTGTCGAAAACAAGGGCGGCGGCCTGCTGCTGCGCGGCCCGGTTCAACCGCTGCCGACACCCCTCCTGGAACTTCTGCCGGCTCAAGGCAACCAGACCCTGCGGACCACCCGCGATACCAGGCCGGAAATCAGCCACGACTTCATCTTCGAACGTGACGCAGCCGGCATCCTCAAGTCACCCCAGGGCGTCATGCTCCCGGCCGGCGCCACCCTCAGGCCGGCACTGGACCTCAAACGCGCCGCCCGCCCGGCCATGGCCCTTCCCGGTCTGCCGGATGGCCAGGGCGTCCTGCTGGCCGGAATGGGCTTCGGCGCCGGACGATGCGCTTACCTCGGGCTCGACAACACCTGGACATGGCGCCTGCGCACTTCCGGTGGCCAACTGGCTCACGAGACCTTCTGGAACCTCATGCTGGTCTGGCTCAGCGAAACCAGCAAACCACGCGTCAGGCTGCATTGCAACGGCGCCAAGGCCGGACTGGGCGAGGAACTGCGCTTGGACCTGGATGTTCTCGGCGACGACTTCCGCCCGGCGCCGGACGCACAAGCCACCGCCACCGTCCACCTGCCCGATGGCCAGACCCGGCAAGTCGCCCTGGAGCCAGCCGGCGAAGTACTTGGCCGCTACGAAGCGGCCTTTTTCCCGACGATGGCCGGCGAACACCGAGTTGACTACGACATCCGCTTGCCGGCCAGTCGCCTGAACAGGACCACCGCCTTTGTCGCCAGGCCCGTCGGCGTAGAGGCCGAAAACACGGCCTTCAACGAAGAATTGCTGCGTGACTTGGCGCGGATCACCGGCGGACGGTATTTCTCACCGGAGGAATTCTTGGCGCTGGGGCATGACCTGCCCCTGTCACCGCTTCTGCCCATGCGCGAAGAAACGCGGCCACTGGCCTCCTCGTGGCTGGTCTTCATTCTGTTCTGCGGCAGCGGTCTGCTGTTCTGGTGGTCGCGACGCCGCATCGGCCTGAAATAACCGGAGCACACAACTGACGGCGAGGCACTGCGTCCGTGCTCGCGCTCGGCTGCAGCACTCGCCATATTGAGCCATTTTCCAGCAATGGAACACGCATAGAGCAAGGCGGCCCGAAAACCGCAACGGCCACCGGAACAGCCGAACCAAAGGCCACAACCTCAGCCGAATCGCAGACCCACAACCACAGCCGAATCGCAGACCCACAACCACAGCCGAATCGCAGACCCACGACCTCAGCCGAATCAAAAGCCCACGACATCCTCGCGCGCGACAAATTTTGGATGGAACCTCTCGGGCTGCGGGATGTTGCGCCCGCCCATTTGGATGGGGCCTTTCGGGCTGCGGG
>CAYOUR010000034.1:2850-11290 GCA_964407145.1 uncultured Lentisphaeraceae bacterium
TGCGCCCGCCCATTTGGATGGGGCCTTTCGGGCTGCGGGATGTTGCGCCCGCCCACACGACATCCTCGCGCGCGACAAATTTGGATGGGGGCCCCCTTAGGGTGGGTGGGCTTGATTTCTGGAACCCGGTCGAAAAATACCCCCGGACACGCCATTTTTCAAACGCCTTTTTGCAGAATCATAGTGATTTTGTGCTTCTGCGGGATTTTGGATGCCAGCAGGTGAACTGCTTTCCATGGCATCTGCTTCTCCTGCTGCAAAATCATCACGCCATTCTCCCGGCTCATTCCATCTTCAATCTGGCAGCAGCAGGCCTCGCCGAGAGAACGTTTTTGCACGCCGCACCCGGAGGTCCAACGGACTTTTCGAACGGCCTCAAGAATGTCGGAAAGCTCCTTCCCGGCGCAGCGGCCATCACATCACCATGATGAAGAACGCCCTCTCGCCATAAACCCGCCTGAAGCCCGCACCGGCATGGTTCGGCCGATGCGGACTCGGCGATCGACACGGCGTCCGCGCCGACGAACGCCGTGCCAACGGCGCACGTCGAACGTGTCATCCACCCCTTGCCTTGCTCAAACTTCCGGCTTCTCAAGTCACAACCATGAACAGACCGCATCCATCAGCCCCCTCCCGGCACCGTATCGCCATCGCCCTGGGCGGTAACATCGGCGACACCGCCGGACATTTCCAGGCCGCGGTGCAGCTGCTGCGGAATGGCGGCGTCAACGACATCCGTCAGGCGCCGCTATACCTGACAACGCCGGTTGACTGCGAACCCGGCACGCCGGACTTTGTCAACAGCGCCATCACCGCCACCTGGGCCGGCACACCCGAAGGCCTGCTCGCACTTTGCCAGGGCATTGAACGGCAATTGGGCCGTCCCAGACGGCACAGCCGACGCGAAAGCAGGCTCATCGACCTCGACCTGCTCCTGTTTGATTCCCAGCACATTGATCTTCCTGACTTGGTCATCCCGCATCCGCGTCTCCGCCAACGGCGATTTGTCCTGGAACCACTGGCTCAAATCGCGCCGGAATGGCCGGTGCCGCCGGACGGACAAACCGTCCAACAGCTCCTTTCCCGCCTCATCGACTCGCACTGAACACCTTGAACCAGGCGAGCAGACCGCACCCGTCCAACCAACCCGGCGACCCGGCGGGCCGGGCCACCACAGGCAACGGCCACCCCATCCAACGGAGAACGCACATGAGCCACCCGCAGCCCCTCTCACTGGGCATCATCGGCATGACCGAAGGCAATGGCCATCCCTATTCCTGGAGCGCCATCTTCAACAACTATGACCGTGCCGCCATGACGGCGGAATGCCCGTTTCCGGTTATTCCCGCCTATCTCAACCGGGTTCCACCAGAGACCATCGGCATCCCCGGCGCCAAGGTCACCTGCGTCTGCTGCGACCGCCGCCAGGACGCCGAGCATGTCGCCCGCCTGGCATGTGTGCCGCGGGTATGCGAACGGCCGGAGGACATGATCGGGCAGGTCGACGCAGTGCTGATCGCCACGGACATCGGCGCCGAACACGTCCGGCGGGCGCAGCCCTTCCTTGAGGCCGGAATACCCGTCTTCATCGACAAGCCGCTCTGCGACAACCGCGAGGACCTGGCCTTCTTCAGCGCCCGCGTGGCGGCCGGCGCCCGGCTGCTCTCCTCCAGTGCCCTGCGCTATGCCAAGGAGCTGACGCCCTATCACAACCGCAACTTCCACGAAATCGGCGAACCGCGCTCGATTGTGCTGAGCACGGCCAAGAAATGGGAGACTTACGGCATCCACGCCCTGGAAACCGTGTATCCGCTCCTGGGACCCGGCTTTGCCAGCATCCGCAACACGGGCAGCGAGCGCCGCAACATCGTGCACCTCAAGCATCGACTGGGCGTGGACGTCGTCATCGTCAACATCCACGACCAGCCGCACTCGGCCGGCATCCAAATCGCCGGGACCGAAGGCTGCCTCACCATCCGGCTGGCCGACACGTATTCGACCTTCCGGGCGCAGCTGGTCGCCTTTGTCGACTACCTGCGCACGGGCCGGCGGCCCTTCCCGTTCAGCCAGACGGAAGAGCTGATGCGCCTCGTCATCGGCGGCATTGAAAGCCGCCAGCAGCAGGGAAAGGAAATCCTGGTATGAACGTCCTCAGCAGCTTTTCATTGCAGGGCAAGACCGCTCTGCTGACCGGCGGGGCCGGCTTGTACGGTCGGCAGATGACCCGAGCCCTCACCGAAGCCGGCGCCACCACCTTCATCGCCTCGCGCCACCTCGGGCCGCTGGCCGCCGTCGCCCGGGAATACGGCGCCCACGCCCTCGAGCTCGACTTGGCCAGCGAGGCGTCCATCCGCGACGCCATCGAGGAAGTCGTCCGTCAGACCGGACGCCTTGACATCCTGGTCAACAACGCCGTCACCAGATGCGCCTGCGGCGGTGAAGACATCAGCATGGCCCAATTCGACGAAAGCCTGCATGTCAACGCCTCGGCGCTGTTCGTCCTCACCCGCCTGGCCGCTGAAGACATGAAGAAGCGCCGGAGCGGGTCGATCATCAACATCGGCTCCTATATGGGACTGCTTGGCCCCAATCCAGTCAACTATGCCGGCACGGACATGAAGACCAGCTCGCCCATCTACTTCTACGAAAAGGGCGGGATGACCAACTACACCCGCTGGGCGGCCAGCCATTACGGCGGCTTCGGCATCCGGGTGAACTGCATCCACCCCGGTGGCTTCTTCAACCATCAGCCCGAGGCATTCGTGCGCCAGTACAGCGCCAACACCATGCTGGGCCGCATGGCCAACGACACGGACCTCATGGGCGTACTGGTGTTCCTGGCCTCGGACGCCTCCAGCTACATCACCGGCGCCAACCTCCCGGTCGACGGCGGCTACAGCGCCAAATGACCACGAGCCTGGCCCGGCAGGCGCGCACCAACCTGAGAGGCGGCGGTCGACGGCGGCAAGGTCACTGCCCACCGGCCGCGAGCTCTCCAGCCAGGCTATTCAGAGCCCGAAAGCACAAAAACAAAAACATGGGCAATCTTTCAACCGGGAATCGCCATGCGCATCACTGCCGTCAAAACCTTTCTCTGCCACTGTTTCCGGACGAACTGGGTGTTTGTCAAGATTGAAACTGACAGTGGCCTGCATGGCTGGGGCGAAGCCACCCTTGAGTACAAGGAACCCACCGTCGCCGCCGCCATCCATGACCTGGAATACTACCTCCTGGGCAGCAACCCTGGCGACATTGAGAAATTCCGGCATGACTGCTACCGCGATGCCTATTGGCGCGGCGGCCCCGTGCTGATGAGCGCGCTGGCCGGGGTGGAAATGGCGCTCTGGGACCTCAAGGGCAAGCTCCTCGGCGTCCCGGTCTATGAATTGTTCGGCGGCAAAGTCCGCGACAGCGTGCCCTGCTACGTCAACGGGTGGTTTGCACCGGCCAAAACGCCGGACGAATTCGCGGCCAAGGCCGTGGCCGTGCGCGAGCATGGCTTTCTCGGCTGCAAATGGGACCCGTTCGCCCGGGCCTGGCAGCAAATCGGCAAACACGAACTGGCGTCGGCCATCGAATGCATCCGCCAGGTTTCCGCCGCCGTCGGCAGGGACACCCAGCTTCTGGTCGAGGGCCATGGCCGTTTTGACCTCCCCACTGCCGTGACCATCGGTCGTCGCCTGGAGGAGTTCGAGGTTTTCTGGTTCGAGGAGCCGATTCCACCGGACAACCTGGACGGCCTGCGTGAAGTCAAGGACCGCGTCCGCGTGCCAATCGCCGCCGGCGAACGCCTGTACAACCGTTATGAATACCGACAGCTGTTTGAACTCGGCGCCGCCGACTACATTCAGCCGGACGTGTCGCATGCCGGCGGCCTGCTGGAAATGCGGTTCCTGGGCGCGGAGGCCGAGGCGCGGCACCTCGGCTTCTGCCCACACAACCCATCCGGCCCGGTGGCGAATGCCGCGACTCTCCAGCTGGCGGCCTGCGTGCCCAATTTCGTCACTCTCGAAATGATGATGACGGACGTGCCCTTCCGGACGGAAATCGCCGACGAACAGCTGGTTCTGCGCAATGGCCGGATGGTGATTCCGAATCGCCCGGGGCTCGGTGTCGAGCTGGATGAAAACGCCTTGGCCCGTCATCCCTTCGTCGCGACCCAGCTGCGCCATTACCGCGGCGACCTGACCAATATCCGCCCGCCGGACGCCTGCCCGTATTACGCCGAGGAGCATGATGCCTAAGGCGGCCTTGAGGTGCGCGCCGCCGGGGTTTGGCGCGGGAGAGCCGCCAGCGGCGGCGCCTTCGGCTCACGGGCCGGCGGCACGGCCCAACACGATGATGGTCTGGTCATCGGCCTGGGGTTCCTCCCCGGCAAACGCCTTGACTCGGGCGGCAATGTGCTCAGTGACCTCGGCGAGGGACAAAAAGTCCCGTTTCCACTCCACCGCCAGACGTTCCAGGCCGAATTCCTCATGATACTTGTTGAGCGCCTCGGTCAGACCGTCCGTGAACAGACAGAACCGCGTTCCCGGCTCAATGGTGAACGTCATGGTTTCGAACAGGTCCGGAAAATCATTGGGCCACATGCCCAAGGCGGGGCCGGAGGGTTTCAGGACGGAGCAACTGCCGTCGGCATCACGTCGCAGCAGGGGCGTATGCCCGGCACAGCCGTATTCACACGTATGCGTGCTCTGGTCAATCAGAAGCAGGTTGACAGTCAGAAAATGGGCGCTGTCCGTATTGAGGTAAATCAGCCGGTTGACCTCCAGGAGAAACGACTTCATGTCCGTGTAGCGTTCGACCAACGCCCGGACGAAGCAGCGGCACATGGAGGTCATCAGGCAGGCGGGCAGGCCCTTGCCGGTGGCGTCGGCGACCATGACCAGGATGCGGTTGTCATCAATGACCATGAAGTCATAAAAGTCGCCGCTGACTTCGTAGGCCGGCCGGTTCAGCGTGGCAAAGTGGTATTCGCCGAGCTGCGGGGGAATGTCCGGCAGCATGCTCTGCTGCAATTCCGCGCAGACTTCCAGCTCGCGGTTCAGCCGGTCCTGGCGGCGCCGTTCAGCGTAGATGGCGACCAGGCTGCAGGCCAACGCCGGCTGCGAGGAGAATTGCTGGAAAAAGTCGAGGTCGTGCTGCAAAAAGGGCGAAATGTCCCGTCGGCGATTGACGGCGCAGATCACGCCGACAAAACGGTCTTCAGCCAACAACGGCATAACCATCATGGTCTTGACTTCCCTGGGCAGCGACCATTCCGCGGCGGCCTCATCCTGCCAGTTGAACAACACCGGCTGGCGAGAAGCGGCGACCTGGCCGACCAGCCCCTCGCCCGGGCGGATGATCTCCGAATGAAAATAGGCGATCCGGTTGCTCGCCTTTTCCTGGACCTTGAGGCTGGGGGCCTTCTTGCTGACGGTGAGTATCGGGAAATAGCCGGTGCAGGCGATGCCGCGCAGATACGACGGGTCGTTCTCATCGGGGACGAAGATGCCAGCCGATTCGGCATCCAGGTCCTCACAGACTTTGGTGACAATAATGCTCATCGCCTCGGTCACCTCCTTCACCGTGCCCAGCTTCTGGACAAATTGATTCAGGAAGCGCCGATAGGCATCCTGCTGGCGGGTGGCCTCTTCGGCCTTGGCCCAATGCGCCCTGATGCGGGAAAACACCCCCATCACGATTCCAACCAAAGCCAGAATCAGCAGGAGGACGCCTAGAGGTATCAGGATGATTGCCATGGAAGTGTTGAAGCAAGGCTTGCCGACGACCAGCCGCAGGGAAAGGAAAACCCTGCCGCACCGCACTGGCCCGGATGCCCTACGGCGCTGACCGGAAACAGCCGTGCCAGCGCCGAATTTCGGAAAAAGGCCACATCGGGGTTAATTTGCAATATACACCGTAAAACATAGTAAACAAAAAACTTTGAGTTATATTTCCTGTCGGCGGTTGTCGCGCCGGCGCCGGCGCCGCGCCCGGTTCAGGCGCCTTTTCCTGGCGTCTGCAGCAGCCGTTTACCCAAGCCGCGGCCGGACCGGCCGCGAAGCGGAACCGGCGAGACCATTGCGGCGGCCGCCATCAGCCCTGAATACCCTGACGCCATGAACAAAAGTGAACTCCTCGCCCTGATCGCGGAACTGGGACTGCATCCCAGCCGGAAGCTCGGCCAGAATTTTCTCCTGGACGGCAATCTGCTGGCGGCCCTGGTCCGTGACGCCCAGCTCGTCCCCGGCGAACGCGTTCTGGAAGTGGGTCCAGGCACTGGCGTCCTGACCGAAGCCCTGCTGGCGGCCGGCTGCCGGGTGACCGCCATTGAACTGGACCACCGCCTGGCCGCGTACCTGAATCAACGCTTCGGGCCGGAAGGAAAGCCTTTCCGCCTGCTTCAGGGGGACGCCTGCCGGATGGACCTGGACACAGTCATGGGCCGCGAACCGTACCGCTGCGTCGCCAACCTGCCCTATTCCTGCAGTTCACCGTTTCTGGCCACCATGGCCACGCTCGAAAACCCGCCCACCGCCATGCACGTCCTGCTGCAGAAGGAAATGGCGGACCGCCTGGCCGCACGCCCCGGCACCAAAGAATACGGGGTCCTGACCGTCCGCCTGGCCCTGCGCTATGAAACAACCATGCTGCGAACCGTGCCACCCAATGTGTTCTTCCCGGCGCCTGACGTCACCTCGGCCTTTGTCCGCCTGACGCTGCGGGCCGACGCCCCCGCGGCCGACGTCCGCAGGCTGGCCTCGTCCCTGGCCGGGACCGTCTTTGCCCAGCGCCGCAAGAAATCCTATCGCCTGCTGGCCGACCACTACCCGGAAGAACAGGTCACCGCCGCCTTTGCCGCGGCGGGACTGGCGCCCGATGTCCGGGCCGACGGCATTTCCCCGGCGGGCTTTGTCGCCCTGGCCCGCTCCATTGACTGTACACCCGGCAACGCCATGACCCAGGAAGGACCACAGTAGCCATGCCCAGCTTGTTGGATACCATCAAATATGCCTTTGTCCAAAGCGATACGGTCGGAAAAATCATCGTCTCCTTCCTGGGCCTGTGCAGCGCCTGGGCTTGGATGATCATCTTCAGCAAGGCCTGCGACATCCTGCGGGTGCGTTCCGGATGCCAGAAATTCACCCGCGTCTACCAGCAGGTCAAGTCGCCGATCGGCATGGGCCACCGCCTGGCCGACCTGAGCGGCCCCCTGAAGGACATCTGCCAGGCCGGCATCGGCGAGCTCTTTGAAATCTGCCATATCGGGCAGGAGAGCCAAGCCCTGTTCTACCGTCACTGCCAGCTGCCCAGGCTGCTCAGCGAAAACGAAATCGAGAAAATCCGCAGCACCATGAACAGCCAGGTCAACCAGCAGATCGTCGTTTTGGAAAGCGACCTTGGCATCCTCGGCACCATTGTGTCGGTGTCGCCGTTTCTGGGCCTGTTCGGGACGGTGTGGGGCGTGATGGCGACCTTCATCGCCATTTCCCTGCAAGGCCGTCCGGACTTGAGCGCGATCGCCCCGGGCATCAGCGGCGCCCTGCTGACCACGGTCGCCGGCCTGGTCGTCGCCATCCCGGCCCTGGTCGCCAACAACCTGTACAACAACCTGGTGCAGACAACGAGCCTGGAGATGGACAACTTCGTGACGGACTTCATCGCCAGCCTGCAGCTGGAGGAGGCGGTCCAGCCGATAACCCGGCCGGCCGCCATCACTGGCCGCGAACCGGCGCCGGCGCAGCCCTGAATCGGCCACCCCGGGCCCGACACCCCTTGCGCAACCACGTGCCGCTCTTGCTTCGAGGAACAGCCCCATGCCGCCGATCACTTCACGACGAGCTTTCAAAAAGCCCCAGGCAACCATTGACATGACGCCGCTGATGGACCTGACCTTCATGCTGCTGATCATCTTTGTCATCACGGTCCCAGCCCTGGAATACTCCACCGAGGTCGACACCAATCCGCCGAAAATGGACAGCGAAAAGAGCACGGAAACGGTCACCAGGGCAATCGTCATCCAATTCGACAAGCACGGCGTCATCACGATTGACGGCAGCATAGTTGCACTCGACGACTTGACGAATTACCTTAACAACATGCGCCAAGCTCAGGAAAGCCTGACGGTGATGGTGCGGGCCGACGGCAGCAGACCCTATTCCGAGGTCATTGACATCCTGCGCGCCGCCCGGCACGCCAAGGTGGATTCCGCATCGTTGATCACCCAGGCGGAAGACCTGAAACCGAGGTGAACAGGACGACATGCATGAGTACCGTCATAGATGGCTTGAACAGACGCTGGCGTTTATCCTCAGCGCCGGCCTGCATGCTGCCCTGATCGTGCTGATCGTCGGCATGAGCCGCCCCCTTCTGGAGCCCCTGCCGGAAAACATCAAGGTCGAGCTGGTCACCCTGCCGCCACCACCGGCCGCTGTCAACCAGGAGCCGCCCAAGC
>CAYOUR010000034.1:11390-21695 GCA_964407145.1 uncultured Lentisphaeraceae bacterium
CCGAGCCGCCCAAGCCCGAGCCGCCCAAGCCCGAGCCGCCCAAGCCCGAGCCGCCCAAGCCCGAGCCGCCTAAACCACAGGTCATACCGACCCCGGCGCCGGCGCCCAAACCGCCGCCCCCCAAACCAGCGCCGCCCAAACCGGCGACGCCCATCAAAAGCATCAGGGAACGCCTCAAGGAGGCCGAAGTAAAAAATCAGCAGCCCCGCCCGGCTCCGCGCCCGGCCCCGCGCCATGTACCCAATCGCGAGGAGCTGCAGAACAAGCTGATTGCGGCGGCCGGCTCGACCGCCAATAATGCCAGCGCACCGGCCGTCAATACTTCATATACAGCCCAGCAGATCAAGGAATCAAGCAGCTACGCGGAAAAGGTCGTCGGCCCCTTTTTGTACCAGCGTTGGGAGCAGCCCACCCGGGCGGCGCTCGGCCCGACACCCGTGCGGCCGGTGGAGGTATCGTTCACCGTCTTTGCCAACGGAACCATCACCAACGTCGTCATCCAGGGCGCCAATAACAACCAGGTCCTGGTCCAATCCATCCGCAACCTCTTCGCCGGCATCCGGCAGATGCCGCCATTGAGCACAGTCGGCAGCAATGCCGCCAGCCTGCGCATCGTCGTCGTCATGACCCTCACCTCCAACTGACCGCATCCAACCAACCACGTCCGCCTGTTCCCGGGTCCCGGGTCCACCGCCGCGGCTGGAGTCAACACCTTCCCACTTCAAGCAGCTTTCCACCCTGCCAGGGTCAGGAAAACAACCCCAACCAGCATTAGGAGCAATACATGAAGAACGGTAAATTCGGCTTTGGCATCATCGGCTGCGGCGGCATTGCCGGCGCACACATCCGGGCCATCGAGGCCACCCCGGAGGCGGAACTGGTCGCCGTCTGCGACATCATCGAAGACAAGGGACGCAAATTCGGCATGGACCATGGCGGCGTCACCAACTTCTATAAGAACTACCTCGAAATGGTCAAGGACCCGGCCGTGGACATCGTCTGCGTCTGCACACCTTCCGGCCTGCATGGTGACGGCGTCATCGCCGCGGCCAAGGCCGGCAAGGCCATCCTCTGTGAAAAACCGCTGGACATCAACCGCGACCGCATGACCGAAATGCTCGACGTGGTGGACAAGGCCAACGTGAAGCTGGCCTGCGTGTTCCAGCTGCGCACCTATGCCAACACCATCAAGGTCAAAAACGCCATCGCCGAAGGCATCCTCGGCAAGATGACCCTGGCCGACGCGTACCTGAAGGACTACCGCGCGAGGGCCTACTACGCCAGCGCCGGCTGGCGCGGGACCTGGGCCCTCGATGGCGGCGGCTGCCTCATGAACCAGGGCGTGCACGGCGTCGACCAGCTGCTCTGGCTCACCGGCGCCGACGTCGACCGCGTCTTCGCCCGCGCCGACCACCTGGTGCGCGACATCGAGGTCGAGGACACCTGCGTGGCGTCCCTGCAGTTCACCAACGGCGCCCTGGGCACCATCGTCGGCACGACCTCCTGCAACCCGGGCGAAACCCGGCGCTGGGAACTGCACGGCGACAACGGCAGCATCTGCCTGACCGGCCAGAACATCACCCGCTGGGCCACCGCGCCGATCGGCAGCGACGACCTCGCCAAGAACATCGAAATAGCGGAAAAAGTCGCCGAAGACGGCACCACCCACGACCCCAAGGCCCTCGCCACCGAAGGCCATACGTTCCTGGTCAACGACCTGATCCAGGCGCTGAAGGAAAACCGCGACCCGTACGTGGTCGGCCATTCCGCCCGCAAGGCCGTCGACCTCATCCTCTCCATCTATGAATCCGCCCGGACCGGCAAGGACGTCAAAGTCCCGCATTATTGATCCCCGCCCCGTTCCGAACCCTCCAGCTCCCGGCGCCGGCCAACCCGGCCGGCGCCGGGAGCCAGTACCCGCCGGTTCGACTTGCCGCGACTCTGCCCCCGCCAGGCCGGCTCTCCAGACTGCCGCCCAATTCCGGGGCGACCACCGGCAGAAACGACTACGGCACATTTTCCTAGGAGGCGACAACCATGAGACAGTTCTCCACCTGGCTGATTGCCACCATCGCCCTGTTCCTTGGCAGCGTGTCGCCGGCCGCCGAAACCTTGCCGCCCGGGCAGGAGATCGCCCGCAACGGCACGTTCAACGACCCGGCCACCCCCCTGGAATTCTGGCAGCCGCGCAGTGGCGGCCTGGGCTCCTTCAGCGTCGCCAAGGGCAAGGAGGAAGGCGCCATTGGCATCCTGACGGTCAAGGTCAGCGAGACGTCGCCGAAACCCTGGAACATGGAGCTGCTGCAACGCGTCGACGCCGTGGTGGAAAAAGCCACCACCGTGTATATCAGCTTTGATTACAAGATCAGCCCCGGCTACTCCTTCAACTTCTACTGGCAGGAGGAACGCTCGCCCTGGCCCAAGCTCCTCTCCCTCCATGTCGACGCCCCGACCGAAAAATGGCACCGGGTCCAGATGGCCGTGCCCGTCCATCAGACCTTCCAGCCGCAGACCACGGCCTTCTCGTTCCACCTGGCCGAAAATGTCGGCATCCTCCAGCTGCGCAACTTTTCCGCGATCATGGTCCCGGCGGAAGTCAACCCCGAAACCCTGGTCACCAATGTCAATCCGGTCCTCGGCGGCGATTTCTATGACAAGGACTGGCGCGGCCATGTCGCCGCCCGCCTGGAGAAAATCAGGCGCTTCCCGCTGACCCTCGAAGTCGTCAGGAAAGACCGGAAAGTCGCCAACGCCAAAGTCGCGGTCCGGCAGACAGGCCGGCCCTTCCGCTTCGGCGTCGAGGCCGCCGCCGCCCTGCTCGCCCCGGCAGCCCTGGCCGCCCCGGAGATCACCGACTTCGCCTCCCGCGTCAAACCGCACGCCGCCAAGTTCGACCAGTACCGCGACTTGATCCTGAAAACACCCCCATTCGAGTTTGTGACGTTTTACGATGCGCTGATATGGCGTGACCATGCGGCCTGGGGTCATCAATTCGACACCCAGGTGCTGGCCGCCGCCAAGGCCGCCGGCCGACCAGTCCGCGGCCATGCCCTCTTTATTCCGGCCTACAAATTCGCCCCCAACGCGTGCCGCAATCTCAACCGTGAGGCCATGGGCAAGGCGCTGCTTGAGCATGTCGACGGCATCTGCCGCCGGCATCAGGACGCCGTGGCGGAGTGGAATGTGGTGCACGGCGCCATCGAATACTTCGAAATCTACAATTTCATCGGCGTCGACTGCATCGCCCAGGTGTTCGCGGCGGCCCGGGCAGCGGCGCCGTCGGCCGGCCTGCTGCTGAGCGACATCCAGGCCCTGAGCGCGCTTTCCGACGTGCCGCTGCGCGACACACTCGAACTGGCGGAATGGCTGCAGCAGAGCGGCACCAGAATAGACGGCGTCGTCCTGGGCGCCAACCTGAAACGGCTCGACGTCGGCCCACAGTCCATGGAAAAACGCCTGGACCAACTGAGCGCCAGGGTCAAGGCGCCCATCCACATCGCCAATTTCGCCGTCAACGCCGATTCAGATGAAATCCAGGCCAGCATGGTCCGCGACTACCTGCTGCTGTTCTACTCCCACCCCGCCGTCGTCAGCGTGTCCTTTGCGGAACCGTGGGCACCGGCCATCCTGAATCCGCGCATGGCCTTTTTCAACGACGACTTCAGCCCGCGACCGGCCACCGAGGCGGCCTTCAAACTGCTGAACGAAGAATGGCGAACCACCGCCGACCTGGTCATGGACGCCAATGGCACGGCGCCAGCCCTGGAGGCCTTCATCGGCACCTACGAACTGACGGTGACGCTCGGGGACAAGGCCCTTCCCGCCGTCACAATCCAGCTGCCGCCGGCCGACGCCAAAGCCCCGCAGCAGGTCGAAGGCGCCACCATCACGGTGGGCAAAGCCGGGGTGACCGTCTCCCTGCAGGTGCCGTAAGCGCAAAGGCTATGCCAGCCCCAGCAGCTTCAGCCGGTAGCAGAGGCGCGGCCGCTTGATGCCCAGGCGGCGCGCGGCCTCGCTCGTGTTGCCGCCCGCGTCGCGCATGGCCTCGGCCAGCAGGCGCCGTTCATAGTCGGCCATGGCTTGGTCGAAACCGGCAGCGCTGCCGGGGCCGGGGCCGACCGGGCGGGAGTCGTCCTCGACTTCGCCCGGCCGGCCAGGGCCGGAACGGTCCGTCCAGGCGAAGTCACGCAGGTCGAGGACATGGTCCTCCGCCAGGATGACAGCCCGCTCGACGGCGTTGCGCAGCTGGCGGACATTGCCCGGCCAGGGCGCCTCCTCCAGCCGACGCAGGGCTTCGGCGCTGATGCCGTGCACCTTCTTGCCATACTCCTGGCTGGCCTGCAACAGGAAAAAATTGGTCAGCACCGGGATGTCCTCCCGCCGTTCACGCAAAGGCGGGAGGTGGATGTTGAACATATTCAGGCGATAGAACAAGTCCTCCCGGAACTGCCCCGCGGCAACCATCCGTCCGAGGTCGCGGTTGGCGGCCGCGACAAAGCGGCACCTGACGGGGTACTCCGCGCCGGCGCCGACCGGCCTGGCGGTGTGCTGCTCCAGCACGCGCAGCAGCACCACTTGGAAATTCGTCCCGATGGTCGCGACCTCATCCAGGAACAGGGTGCCTTCCCCGGCCTCCCGAATCAGCCCCGCCCTGGCCATGACTGCGCCGGTAAAGGCGCCGCGGGCATGGCCCAGCAGCTCGGAGCCGATCAGCTGCTCGGAAAACGACCCGCAGTTCAAGGCGGTAAATGGCTCACGGGCGCGCGGCGACAAGGCGTGAATGGCATGCGCAACCAGCTCCTTGCCCGTGCCGGACTCGCCCGTAATCAGCACGGTCGCCGCCGTCGGGGCGACTTTGCGGGCCAGCTCCATGACCTGGCCCATGGCCCGGGAGACGCCGCGGAGCGGCACGGGCAGGTCTTCGCTCAACAACCCCTGCTTGAGGCTGAGGTTCTCCATGCTCAGCCGGCGCCATTCGACCGCCCGCCGCAGCGCCAGCAGCAAATCCTCGGTGTACCGGTCGATCTCCTGCTGGTCGGTCCGGCACTGCGGCTCCAGCACATAGTCAAACGCCCCGGCCTTGACCAGCTCGACAATATGCTTCGGCGAGTTGACGCCGGTCGAAATCAGCACCGGGACGCCTGGCGCGGCGGCCTTGACTTCACGCAGCATCTCCCAGACATCCAGGTCGGCGCCGCGGCCCCGCGAATCAACCCGGCCGATACAGACCACCAGCGGCGGCGAAACCATGCCGCGCAAATGCGCCGCTGCCTCCCGCTGGCACGGGATGTCAATCACCTGCCAACGCTGCCGCACCGCCGCCAGGGACGCAGGCAGAAAACCGCTGCTCATCAAAATAGTCTCGGTCTCGTGCATGGGCATGGGCATGGGCATGGGCATGGGCATGGGTAGGATTGGGCCTGTGAGGACGATGCCGGCCCGCCACCGTGCCGGCATCGGTCTACAAGTCAGGATTCAAGGCTAAAATATCACTCCACTTCGTGGTAAAGCAAGGCGACAGATGCTCGCGCCGCATCAACCACGGCTTGTCAATGCCCTGCGCCAGGTGGAAAACCGCCCCACGGCCAAACTGGCGGTTGATTTTGTCCATGGCCGCGTACAGGTGTTCACGGCGCGCGTCATTGGGATCGGCAAACAGGCTCAGCTGACGCCTGGCCGCACTTTCCAGCCCGAAGAACATGACGCCGGCCTTGCGGTAGCGGCGGTCCGGGATGAACATCGAATCCAGGACCGGCGCGATGGCCGCGAGCATGACGCTGTCCGCCGCGGTGGGCTGGCCAAACATGACCGTCGCCCCGGTGTTGCCCCAGGCATGCTCCTGAGCTGGACCATGCTCCTCGCGGACATACTGGAAAAAGACATTGACGCCACTGGCCAGCTGCTCCTGCTTGCGCAGCTGTGCCGCCGCCGTGGCAATATAATAGGCGACGGCCTCCCGGAGCTCCGCCAGTGCAAAGACCGGTCGGCCGAACGACCGCGAGCACGTCAGTGTCTGCGCCGGCTTTTCCATGTCTTCCGGCGCCAGGGCCGGTGTGCCGCGCAGCTCCAGCGCCGTCCGCGCCAGGCAGACATTGAATTTCCGGGTCAGGTCCCGCCCATCGGCCGCAGCCAGGCCGGCGGCCGTCACAATGCCCAGCCGGCGCAGCTTGTCCCGGCTGCGCCGGCCCACCCCCCAGACCTCCTCCACCGGCAACTCCGCCAGCACCGGCGTGGGGTCGGCCGGCATGACAAACACGCCGCCGGACGACTTCTTGCCGAGGTGATTGGCGATCTTCGCCAAAGTCCGCGTCACGGCAAAACCGACCCCGACGGGAATCCCGACCCATTTCCAGACCCGCTCCCGCAGAACCGCGCCAAAGCGCGCGAAATCGAAGCCCGGCACGGGCCGCAGTTCCAGGAAAGCCTCGTCAATCGAATATTGCTCCACCTGCGGTGCGTGCTCAGCCAGGACTTCCATGACCCGCCGTGACATATCGGCGTACAACTCATAGTTGCTGGAACGCACCTGGATGCCATGTGCCTCCACCAACGGACGCAGCTGAAAAAACGGCATGCCCATCGGCACGCCCAGGGCCTTGAGCTCGTTCGACCGCGAAATGACGCAACCGTCGTTGTTCGAGAGCACCGCCACCGGCCGCCCAGCCAACGACAGGTCAAAAACCCGCTCACACGAGACAAAAAAGTTGTTGCCGTCGATCAGACCATACATAGCCGGCTCTCATCCCCGCCATCGTTCCGCCGCCGGTCACGCCGGTTCCGCGTCCTCGCCAGGGAGACGTGGTGACGTAACACCAGCCCGCAGCAAGGCGAAACCCCTCGCGGCAACCAATTGCCAGTACCAGTGTCACAACTTTTTGCGGGAATGTGACATTCAGGGGGAAATTGTGATACTGCCCTCAAGGCGCCGGACGCGGAACCGGCCTGGCTCTGGCTTTGCCTTGGCTTTTAATATAGGCCATGATGCGCGAAAGGCATCTTCCCCGGAAAACAAATCCATCCCCCATGGTAACCGGTCACCCATTGCGAATTGAGTAGTCACGGCTACGTGTCGCCCCTGCAGGGCCCACTTCGGAAAAAACGCTCTCCCAGGGCTGCGCGGCCTGAGGCCGCTTGCCTTGGGCTTTCATGCCGCGCCCCGGCCGGGGCGGCCGCTGGTGAGGCGTTGCCTGACTTTGAGGGCATGGCTTTTCATGATGCCGCGGGAGCCTTTGCGCCTCGGCGGCGGCCTGGGAAAAACGCCACGGCAGAGGCCCAGCCGAGACCGCCTGGTATCAATGCGTGACCGATTACGAATGCCAAGTTTTTTTCCGGGTGCCGCCATTTGCCTTTTTCTCCTCGATATGCTATACTTTTAATTATGACTGAGTTAGATGCCTTTTTCGTCCACCGCCCGCTTGGTTGGAGACGAGTCATGAAACGATGGAAAAACGCTTTATTCTGCTTTCTTGGCCTGGCCGTCAGCCTGAACGCGGCCGACCCCCTTCTGGGTGACCTCGGCTTGGACAGCGAGGCGGCCCGGGAAGAAAAAGCTTTCTCCTGCTCTCCGGCGCCGGAGGCCAAGGCGCCGGCCCAGCACTCCTCAGCCGAAGGCCTGCCGCCCCTGCCCCTGCCCGTCGTGCCGCTGCGCCGGACCGAAAAGAAGAACCCGCCCCGGCCGCCGGTCCTGATTGCCAAGATCGCCACCCAGCGCCAAAGCGACTGGGCGACCAATCCAGCCGATGCCAAAAACCTGCTGAAATGGATGGCCAAGACCCTCAATGTCCATTTCAGCGACATCAATCTGCCGGAAAACCAAATTCCCAGCGACCCGAAGAACGTGCCGATTCTCTATCGGACCGGCCATGACGCCTTCAGCTTCTCGCCGGAAGTGCGTCAGCGTCTGCGCGCCTATCTCCTGCATGGCGGCACCCTGATCCTGGAAGCCTGCTGCGGACGGGCCGCCTTCGCCGAATCGGCTCTGCGCGAAATGCGCGAACTGGTGCCGGAACGACCGCCATACCGCCTGGCCAATGACCACCCGGTCTTCCATTCCTATTTCGACATCAAGGACATCACCTACCGGCCGACGGCCATCAAAGCCGGCGCCCGCAACGGCGACCCGGCCGTCATCGGCATTGACATCGGCTGCCGCACCGCCGTGTTCATGTTCCGCTGGGATGTGAGCTGCGGCTGGGATGAACAACATGACAACGAACACCACCACTGCATGGGCTATGACATCGAAACCGCCAAACGCCTTGGCGCCAACCTGATGGCCTATATCAGCTCGGAACGCTCCGCCGCCCTGCCACTCAGCCAGGCGCTCCAATTCGTCGACGCCGAAAAGGCCAAATCCGGAAAATTCGTCATCGCCCAAGCCAAGTACAATGGCCTCTGGAAATGCCGGGACGCCGGACTGTCCATGCTCCTCAACAGCTTCCATGAACAGACAAAGACCCCCGTCTGCTTCGACCGCGAGGAAGTCGCCCTGAACTCCAACCGGATTTTCGACCTGCCCATGCTCTACCTGACCGGCCATCAGGATTTCGAACTGACAGCCGCCGAACGCGCCAACCTGGCGCAGTACCTCCGCCAGGGCGGCATCGTCTTCGCGGAAAGCTGCTGCGGCCGCGAAGGGTTTGCCGACGGCTTCCGCCGCGAACTGGCCGCCATCCGGCCCGGCGCCCAGCTGGAACGCCTGCCCGCCAACCACGTGATCTTCATGTATCCCAATGCCATCAAGGATGTCCAGCCGACCTCGGCCCTGGCCGGAAAATTGAACGCCAAAGGCCGAATCGTCCCGGAACTGTACGGCATGAACCTCGACGGCCACCTGGCCGTCATCTTTTCACCGCGCGGCCTCGCCTGCGGCTGGGAGCTGGCCCAATGCCCGTACTGCGGTGGAATTCATGCCAAGGACGCGCTGGCCCTGGGCGTCAACGTGCTCAGCTACTCCCTGCTGCAATAATCACGACGCCGACCAGAACACGATCACGCCATGCCATCACGCCCCGAACCCCACCCGCAATGCTGGTCCTATGACCTCGGCGATGGCTGGACCGCCCTGGCCGGCAAGACGGCGGCGGACAACGAATGCCTGTCCCTGCACGTCGCCCACCCGGACGATTTCTGGTTCCATGTCGCCGGACATGCAGGCAGCCACGTGCTCCTCCGCCCGCCCGCCGCGGACCCGGACGCCGTTCCGGACAAGTCCCTGCTGACCCGCGCCGCGGCCATCGCGGCCTGGCATAGCAAGGCCCGCCAGGGCGGCACCTGCTCGGTCTCCTGCACCCGCGCCCGCTTCGTCGGCAAGCCGCGCGGCGCCCCGGTCGGCACGGTCTCCATCAGCCACGAACGCCTCCTCCGCGTCCGCCCCGCCCTGCCCGAGACCATCAGCCAGAATTGACACATGTGATCCGGCCAGGCCGGCCAGGCCACCCAGCCCCGGGCCATGTTTCCACGACCCAATGCCCCCCCATATCGGCGTCACTCTGGCTGGAAACATTGGACGCATCGGGCGTATAGGGAACATACAAGGACAATGGGACAGGGCTCTTGCCCTCTTGGCCACTGGCCATTAATGTCCTGTCCTGCCCAGTGACCGATGGCACGAATCCGGACGCAAGTTCCCGGCCCGGATTGCGACATGGGGACATCTGGATTACATTATAGATTTTTGGATGTCCTGACTTGCAACGCTGTTGACCGCGGAGCACTCCATGCCCTACATCAAAGAGCTTATCAACGCCGGCGGCCCGATCATGTACGTTTTGTTGGGCTGCCTCGGCCTGGCCACCGTCATTTTCCTGGACCGTTTTTTCTATCTGCACCGCGCCCGGATCGACACCCAGGAGTTTCTCCGCGGCCTGTTCAATATCCTCAAGAATGGCAAGGCCATCGAAGCCATAGCCATCTGCGATGACACCAAGTCGCCGATCGCCAACATGGCCCGCGCCGTCATCTGCCATTCCGACCAGGAGGAACAGCGCATGCGCACCGCGTCGGACGACACGGCCCTGACGGAAATCCCGCGGATGCAGCGCAACATGAAGCTGCTGGCCTGCCTGGGACAAGTCGCCCCGGTGCTGGGATTGCTCGGCACCCTCATCAGCCTCATGAACATCTTCACCAAAATCCAGGGCCAGGGCCATTTCGTCGAAACCATCCAGCTGGCCGGGGATGTCCACGCCGCCCTCATCACCACCGTGGCCGGCCTGATCGTCGCCATGGCCGTGCAACTCTTCTATTTCCTTTTATCCGAACGCATTGACACCATCGCCCAGGAAATGGAAAAGGCCGCCTCGG
>CAYOUR010000034.1:21705-22783 GCA_964407145.1 uncultured Lentisphaeraceae bacterium
ATCAATTTCCTGCTGACCCAGAAATTCACCCTGGCCGACAACGGCGGCAACGGCGGCGCCCCAGACACAGACGAAGGCAACGACAATGGCACGGTGGAAAACTGACGTCGAGGTCGTTCCCGGCAACTACCCGCTGGTTGCCCTGATCGACCTGTTTTTTATACTGCTGATCTTCTTCCTGATTGAGAACAGCGTCGTGTTCTGGCCTGGCACCAAGGTCGAGACGTCACTGTCCCTGCCCCGAACCCCCAACCCGCAACTGCATGAAGCCGACAAGCTGATCATCACCATCACCCGCTCCGGACAAATCTTCTTCAATGAAAAATCCCTGGACTGGCATGGCCTGGAAAAGGAACTCGGCAACCGGGTGCGGGAAAGCGGCATTGCCGCCGCCGGTCGGCTGAACCAGCCCCCCGGCCAGGCCGACCCCACACGCCGGCCGCCGATGGTCGTGCTCCGGGCTGACAGGAATCTGTCCTACGATGTCATCACCAGCGTTGTCTCCCTGGCCCGTTCGCTGGGCCTCGGAGTATACATGGTCACCGACACCAATTCCGGCGACGGCAGCCAAACCAGGAACCTCGCCGACTGACTGCCGCCGAAAACACCGCCGCCGGCCCGCGCCGGCATGGCCTGCGGACGCCACATCGCCCAACGCCACCAAGTGGATGGCCGCGGCACCGCCCAACCATACCGATGATAGCGGCGAAGACGGGCCTGCCAATGGCCTCCCGCCAGGCGCCAGGCGCCAGAACGCCCAGGGCGGCCTGACCAGAACACCACCATGCCATCAACAACGGATACCATTCATAAACTGACCTGGGCGCCTGTCGTCAGAATGTCTCTGGCCACCGCCATCGCCGCCGCGATCTATTTCCCGCTGTTCCTGGTCAGGACCGCGCCGGTGCCGACACCAACCAACCTGCCTCTGGAAGACGACGTCAAAGTGGTGGCTCTGCCGCCGTATTCCGAACTGCATCGCCGGGACGCCATCAGCCGCAGCCTGTACCGCTGGGCTGACATCGGCAACCCCACCCTGCTGATCCTGCCGAACACCGAACTGGGCTTCAGCCGGTCC
>CAYOUR010000035.1:0-1442 GCA_964407145.1 uncultured Lentisphaeraceae bacterium
AGGCTGGACTACCTACGGCAGCCTGAAATAAAGCGTTTGCCACCGCATTTCGCACGTTGACCGCCTATTCTCAATCGGTGACCGGTTACGTCCCGGCCCGGTGCGTACCGCACCCGTTCTGGTCACGCCGGCGGCTTACGGGACTCCGGTGCGGCCTTCCGGCCGGGGTGGTCCGGGGCCGTCTCAGCCGCCGACTTCCGGCACCTTGACCAGCTCGCCGTCGCGTTGGGCCGAGCGATGAGCGGCCACGCCCATGGCCATGAAATGCGCAGCCAGGCGGGCGGGAATGGCCGGTTCGCGATTTTCCGCCACCGAGGTAACGAACTCATGCACCAGGTAGGGATGCGAACCGCCGTGCCCGGACGGCTGGAAGTCGTCCTCGGGCGACGCGTCCGGATTCAGGGCGTGTTTGAAGGCCGCGGCCACCTCCGGCGGCAGCGGGTCGCGCATCTCGGCGGCGGTCAGCTCCTGGCGGGTCAGGGGCTTGGCCGTCCCTTCCACGGTCCGGCCATTCTCCTCCCACCGGTTCCGGGAAAAGCTGCCGCTCTTGCCGAAGATCCGGAAGGTCTCGCTTTCCAGCCGGTCGATGGAGCCGGCGCCGATTTCGCGGAATTCGCAGACCCGCAGGGAGGCGCCGTTGGCGAGCTGGTAGAAGGCGGCGATGTTGCTGAAATCATGGCCGGCGAAGAAGGTATCGCCGTTGGTGTTCGGGGTGCCCAGGGCGCTGACCTTCAGGGCGCGGGTCTGCATGGCATAGATCGGCCCCGACACGGAATGGGTCGGATAGCTCATCGGGCTGTTCTGGCAGCCGCGGTCCATGTACTTCTTCTTCATGGCCGCATACTGGCTGCCGATGACCCCAACCGTACGATGGCGGTTGACGTCGCGCAGGTTGCAGCTGGCGTCGACGTCGTGCACATATTCGCCTTCGGCATAGACAAACTCGCCGAAGGCGCCGGCCGCGGCCTGGCGGGCGCAGAACATCGTCTGCGGCCGGTAGACCGTCGTCTCGCCCAGCATGTACTGCCGGCCGGTCCGGCCGACCGCCTCCACCAGCTTGCCGCACCAGTCAAGCACCTCGTCGTCGTCCGGCAGGGAGATCACCGGCACGGCGCTGTAGACGCTCTTGCCGCTGGCCATGGCCTGCAGGCACTGGGGCGCGTGCAGCCAGGGCTGCGTGATGATCGCCAGGGCGTCAAGTCCGTCCACCCGGCAGATGTCGTCCAGGGTGGCATAGCAGTCCCGGGGCGACACCTTCGAGGCCATGAACGGATCTGAGAGAATCTTTTTGATCTTCTCCGCCTCGCAGTCGCACAAGGCGACCTTGTCCACCAGGGGATGTGAGGTGAACAGCTTTGCGAACGCAGTGCCGAAACTGCCCAAACCAACCAGGCCGATCTTGATGCCCATGTTCAACTCTCCTCAATGAATGGCGTTTGTGA
>CAYOUR010000035.1:1542-22647 GCA_964407145.1 uncultured Lentisphaeraceae bacterium
CGTCGTCGTCGTCCTCGTCAACGACAAGGACGTCAACGCCACGGCGGCGCCAGGCGGCCAGCATTTCGCGCGGAACGCCCCGGTCCGTGACCAGCGTGTGACAACGGCCGCGGAGACGGCCATAGCTGACAAACGACGGCTGCCCCAGCTTGCGGCTGGCGGCCAGGATGTAGACCCGGTCGCTGTGTTCCACGACCGTCCGGGCCAGTTGCGCCGTATCCTCGTCGGTGCTGTACAAGACGCCCTCGTCGTCAATGCCGTCGGCGCCCAGCACGGCGGCGCTGAAATGATACTTGGCGATGCTCTCGAAGGCGGGGATGCCGCACAGGTCCTGGCGTTCCGGCCGCACCCTGCCGCCGGTCAGGGTGACCGCGCTGACCCGCGCCAGGCTGTCACTGTAGGCCAACGAGTTGGTCACCACGGTCAGCTCGCGCAGCGTTCCGGAACGGAGGCGCGCCATCAGCGCCAGGCCGCATTCCAGAGGCGTGGTCCCGGAATCCAGGAAAATCTTATCCCCGTCCACCAGGCGATTGGCGGCGGCCACGCCGATCGCGTGTTTTTCGGCCACCTGCTGACCGGCTTCCCGCTGGAATGAATAGTCCTGACGCAGACCAGCCGCTGGCGGCAGTCGCACGCCGCCGTGCACCCGCAGCAGCTCGCCGGAGCGTTCCAGGCTGGAGAACAGCCGGCGCACGGTCGCTTCCGAGAGCCCGAGGCTCTCGACGACTTCGCCGACCCGCAGCTGCCGATGCATCCGCAACATCGCCAGAACCCGCTCGCGATGCTCTTCGCTCCTGCCCATGCCCTGAACCTCTGCGTCCTTATCGCTTTGCCTTGCCCAAACAACGGCCTCCACACCACCCCTTTAACGTACACGCCGGCTCGGCGTTGTCAATGACAGCTTCAATCAAATTGACCGGAAAAATGCCTGTTCCGCTCAAGATGGCGGCGCCACGGCCGGGGTCGTGCCATGCCACGCCGCGCTGGCCGGGCACGACTTCGCCGCGCTGGCCGGGCAGCGGTCGGCGCGGAGGAAAAACGTCTGGGACGGTTTGCCAAAAACGGTTCTTCATGCTATTTTTACTAAATTCCGAACAAAAAGCACATCAACATGATAAAGGGCCATGATCACGACGTATTCATCATCAGACAAAGGCATCTCGACATGGAATGGAAAACACCATGGCAGAATCAGCGGGTCGTCCGTCCTGCCGGCAATGAAGTCACGCCCTTCTGCTTCCAGGGCAAGTACTACCTGCTGGAGAATTTTCTCGCTTCGGTTTTTCTGTATCCCGGCAAGCCGGTGCAGTACCGTTACGAGGAGGACGGCTTTCTGATTCGGGAGATGGACAGCGACCGCATCATCAGCCTTCCTCTGTTAAACCATTATTTTGCTTCCGCGATCGTGGTCAAGGACCAGGTGATCGTGTTTGCGGCCGACTATGGCGAGAATCAGCCCTGGTGGCACATCAAGCGCCTGATCACCATTACGTCCAAGGATCTGGTCACCTGGACCGCGCCCCGGGAGGTGCTTTCGGCCGAGAAGGACGAGAAGCTGTTCAACTGCACGGTGGTGTTTGACGGCAAGAGATACGTGCTGCTGTATGAATCGGACAACCCGAAATGGGTGCCGTTCACGTTCCGGTTCGCGGAGTCAACCGACCTGGTCTCCTGGCGGAAAATCCCGTCGGCCGTCTACGGCGCGAGCCGTTATGTCGGCGGCCCGGCCATGTACTTCCGCGGCGGCTTCTACTACCTGCTCTACCTGGAACACGTCGGCGACATCTATGAAACGCGGGTCACGCGTTCCAAGGACCTGGTCAACTGGGAAGACGCCCCCATCAACCGGCCGTTCATGACGCCGGACCGCAGCCACCTGACCAATCCGGACCTCCACCCGGGCTGCAAGGACATCAACGCCTCGGACGCCGAAATGATCGAGCGCGACGGCAAGGTCCTGGTCTGGTGGAACGGCGGCAACCAGGCCGGCTGCTCGGATCTGAAATGCGCGGAATACAAAGGCTCCATGCAGCAGCTCCTGGAAAGCTTCTTCACCCCTTGACGCCGCCCAACCGCGCCGCGGCGTCAGGGCCGTGCTGGCCGGCGCCGCGAAGCCGCGCACGCCCATCACGGCCGCATGTCCCGACGCGTCAGCCGCCCGTCCCGCGACGACGTCCAGGCCGGCCTTGAACCCGAAGAGGAACCCATGCGCCATCCCGACGACCATTTCCGCGAGAACCAGATTCGCGCCATCCTGGCGGATTGCAATCCCTACCATCTCGACCTGGGCGGCGTCTGGTTGGATCGCGTCTTTGCCGCCTACCGCCAACCGCACCGTTATTTCCACACCCTGGACCACCTGCTGTCGATCTGCCAGGGCATCCGCGACCAGGCCTGGGACAACCAGGCCCTGGCCGCGGAGCTGCTTTTGACCGCGCTGTTCCACGACGTGGTGTGGTTTCCGCAGGGCAATGACAGCGAGGAGCGGTCCAGCGAGGCCTTCCGGTACATCCTGGGCGCCATCGGCAACCCGGTCCCCGGCGACACGGTCGAGCGCGTACGCCAGGCCATCCTGGCCACCTGCAACCAGGAAAACGTCAGCGAGCTGGCCGCCCAGTTCCACGACTTCGACTGCCAGATCATCATCCATGGCTCACCGGTCGACCTCCTGGCCTACGAATTCCAGATTTTCCGTGAATTCCAATATTTGAACATGACTGAATACCGGCGCGGCCGCAGCGCCTTCTTCAACCGCTTTGCCAAACGCTTTCCGGAATGCCGGAACACCATGCGCTTTCTGATCGAATACCTCGAGCACCGCCGGCCCCGCGTCGGCATTTACGCCGGCACCTTCAATCCCTTCCACATCGGCCATCTGTCCATCCTTGAAAAAGCCGAACTGATGTTCGACAAGGTCATCGTCGCCGTGGGCATCAACCCGCAGAAAAACCTCAGTCCGGACCTGATGCTGGAAAGGAACCTGCCGTTCCATGAAGTCGTCGATTTCGACACGCTGATGGTCGACCTGCTGGAGCGCGAGTCCGTGTTCTGCGATGTCACCCTGGTGCGCGGCCTGCGCAACGGCTACGACCTCGACTACGAAATGAACCAGCTTTGCTTCATGCAGGAGATGCGGCCGGGAACGCAGGCCGTGTACATCCCCTGTGACAAGAGGCTGGAGCATGTCAGCAGTTCAGCCCTCAAGGGCATGGCCAAATTCAACGTCGGCGGCCGGGACAGCATCTACTATCCGACCAAATACGACTATTTCCAGCAGGACATCAAAACCATGTTCAACCTGTAGCCGGACGCCCTTCCCCGGGGCCGGACCGGCGAGCCCGAGAGCAAGCCACAGGACGTTCGGCCTCCCCGGGCCGCCCCGGCTTCCGCCCCGCCCCAGGCCCTGCCTGGCATCAACCACCGACTTCGAAAGGTCACAATGAGCAGAAACGGCTACCCCCATATGGTCATCGACGAGTACGTGGACCGACTGCGCGCCAGACGCGCCGAACGCACCCGCGAACTGACCGCACTGAAAACCCGCGAGGACGCCCTGGCCTACCAGGCCAAACTCCGGCAGGCGATCGCCCGCAGCTTCGGCCCCAAGCCCAAACAAGTGCCCCTGGCCCTGGAATACACCGGCACCCTGCAGCTGGACGGCTACCGCATTGAAAAACTGCGCTTCCAGAGCCGGCCGGACTTCTGGGTGACCGCCAACCTCTACCTGCCGGACCAGCTGGAACAGCCGGCGCCGGCGGTTCTCGGCGCCTGTGGCCACAGTGAACTGGGCAAAGCCGCCCCGGTCTACCAGGACTTCTGCATCCGGCTGGTCCGCAATGGCTTCGTCGTGCTCATCTATGACCCGATCCAGCAGGGCGAACGCGACCAGTATATCCAGCTTTCCGAGCTTGGAATGGCCACGTCTTTGTGCTGCGCCCACAATGTCATGGGCAAACAGCTTGAGCTGGTCGGCGACTTCTTCGGCGCCTGGCGCGTCTGGGACGGCCGCTGTGCCCTGGACGCCCTGCTCACCCGGCCGGAAGTCGACCCGAAACGCGTCGGCATCACCGGCAACTCCGGCGGCGGCACCCTGACTGAATGGCTCTGGGCCAACGAATACCGCCTGACCATGGCCGCGCCCAGCTGCCATGTCACCAGCTTCCTCAACAACCTGGAGAACGAACTGGCCACCGACAGCGAACAATGCCCGCCTGGCATCATCGGCAGCGGCCTCGAAATGGTCGACATGATGATCGCCAGAGCGCCGCAGCCGGCCATCCTCCTGGGGCAGAAATACGACTTCTTCGAACGACGCGGCCTGCAGGAAGCCCACACCGAACTGCGCCGTTTCTACGAGCTGCTCGGCGCGGGCGAGAGCACCGAACTGTTCATCGGCCCGACGACACACGGCTATTCCCCGCACAACCAGATGGCCATGGTCAACTTCTTCCGACGGCATGCCGGGCTCGGCGGCCAGGCCGTCGACCTGCCGCCGCAGGCGCAGCCGCCCGAAGCACTCTGGGTATGCCCGGAAGGCAACGTCGTCAAGGCCGGGAGCCGGCCCATCTATGCGCTCATCCGGGACCGGGCGGTCGAACTGGCTGGCCAGCGCACCCCGCCGGCCGGGCAATCCGCCTGGCGGACGATGCTGACCGGGCTGCTCCAGCTGCCGCCCAGGGCCGGCCTGCCCCATTACCGCGTGCTCCGGCCGCAGCGAATCGGCGACCGGGTCTGGGCCCGCTACGCCCTTGAAACCGAGGGTCATGTCCGCGCTTTCCTGCGCAAGCGGCTGGCCGAGGCCGGCTGGCACAACACCCTCGACGTCGAACCGGACGTGTGCCTGTACCTGCCGCACTTCTCCGCCGAACACGACGCCCAGAACAGCCCCTGCTGCCAAGACCTCGGCCTGGACGGCATCCTGTACGGCCTGGACCCGCGCGGCCTGGGCGAATCCCTGCCGAGCGACACGGACGCGCCCTTCTTCCATCCTTACGGCATGGACTACCTGCACCACAGCTTCGGGCTGATGTTCCGGGAAAGCTTCCTGGGCCGTCGGCTCTTTGACGTACTGCGCACCCTTGACCTGTTGACCGCCGAAGGCGCCAGGACCGTCACCCTCCATGGCCGCGGCCAGGGCGCCCTGCTGGCCGCCCTGACGGCCACCATGCATGACGCCATCGGCCAGGTGACGCTTTACGACGCGCCGGAGTCGTTCCAAAGCTGGATTGACGCCGGCACCGCCGACTGGCCGGCCGCCAACTGCCCGTTTGGCGCCCTGGCCCATTTCGACCTTCCGGACCTCTATGCCAGCCTCGGGGACCGGCTGACCATCACCAATTCCTGGGGGCCGCATGGACCCGGCACGTGGGCATGACCTGGCTGCCAGGCAAAACGCCTGGACCTCGGCGCCGGCGCCGGTTTGTTGGCGCCGGCGCCCTTCCAGGAGCATCGTCGGACGATGAAGAGAACGCAGGGGGCGGGAAAGGCTTGTGAAGCCTTTCCCGCCCCTCCGCCTTTCTCCAGCCGCCCTTCTCCGGCGGAATGGCCGGTTCCGCCGCCCCCGCCGCATCCGCCCTGCCGTCAGGACCGTCCGCCGCGCCCAGGAACGATGGCAGACCAAGGCCGGGTGAGCGACGCGAAGCCGAATCGCCGGCGCCGGCGCGTCAGGCCGGGTTTGGGCCGGCGCAAAGCGTCTTCTTGATGGTCAGGATGTTCTTGCCTTCGACATATTGGTAGTCGATGGCGTCCATGCTGTTTTTGACCAGATAGATGCCCAGGCCGCCGATGTCGCGTTCCTCCAGGGGGGCGTCGACATCCGGGTCTTCACGGTCCAGCGGGTTGTAGGGCAACCCGGCATCCAGGAACTGAATGGTCACCTGCACCGGATAGCCCCCGATGGTGCAGCGCACCGTAGCCGGGCCGTGACCGGGCTGGTAGGCGTAATTGGCGATGTTGACGAAGATTTCCTCGACGGCCATTTCCAGCTGCGTCAGCACTTCCCGCGCGCAGTCGCAGCGGCTCAGCCGGGTCTTGACAAAATCGAGCACGACCGGCAATTCCCTGACGTCGGCCGGGACCGTGATTTCCGTTCTTGGCCGTTGGTCGTCATCGGTTTTGGCGCCGCCGTATTTCAAGGCCAGCATGGTCATGTCATCGGCGGCTTCGGCGCCGTCTTCGAACATCGCCACATCCTTTTCCATCCGTCCGATCAATTCACTGGACGTGCACCGTTCCGGTGCTTCCCCGAGGCAGGCCCACAGCCGCTCCAGGCTGTAGCGCTCGCCACGCGGATTCACGGCCTCGGAGACGCCGTCCGTGTAGAGAAACAGCATGTCGCCGGGCCGCAGGAGCAGCTCATGTTCCTCGTAGACCATGTCCTCCAGTCCGCCCAGGACAAAGCCCGGCTCGATCGCCAGCTCGGAAAAGCCGCGTCCCGCCCGGCGCAGCCAGGGTGGATTATGCCCGGCGTTGGCATAGCTCATGGCGCCGGTGGCCAGGTCCAGGACAGCCAGGAAGACGGTCACGAACATGCCGGTGTCGTTGTTTTCGCACAATTCCCGGTTGGCGTTGGTCAGCACCCTGGCGACGCCGTGGCCGAGTTCGGCGTCATTCTTGATCAGGGTCTTGGCCTTCATCATGAACAGGGCCGCGGGAATGCCCTTGCCGGACACGTCGGCCACCACCAGGCCCAGCCGGTCGCGGTCAACCAGAAAGAAATCGTAGAAGTCGCCGCCGACTTCCCGGGCCGGGGTCATGGCCGCATAAATGTCAAACTCGGTCCGCCCCGGAAAGGGCGGGAACGTCTGCGGCAGGCTGGCCCGCTGAATGGCCCGGGCGAAGAAAAGCTCGGCGTCCAGGCGGCGCGCCATTTCGATCTTGGCGTTTTTCAGGGCGGCGACGGTCTCGTTGATGCCCTGTGACAGCAGCCGGAATTCCTCATTGGTGTCAACCTGGACCCGTTCGCTCTCGTCGCCGCCGGTGATTTTCTGCAGCGAGCGGTTGACATTGTAGATGCCGCTGATGACGACGTTCTGGACCAGGGTGGAAACCAGGATGAAGATCATGGCAAACAGAACAAGGTTGTAGACCACCAGCTGCCGCCCCATGACATTGCGCGCCGCGAAGATTTCGCTTTCCGGCAGAATGCCGACGATCTGGAAGTCATGGACATTCTTGTAGACGCACAGCGATGCCTGCTGCTGCGGGCTGGCGTTGAAGGCGCCGTTCTGGGCGGCCATCAGCATCAGGGGCGGGATGCCGTATTCGGCGATGCCGCGGCCCAGCCACTGGGTGTCCTCAATGCTCACCATCATCCCGCGCCGGCAGATGATCACCCGCCCGCTGGAGCCGACACGGAAGCTGGGCGCCAGGCTCCGGATGCTGGCGATCTCCGCGGCCCGGGCCATGCGCCGGGGACTGTAGCCAATCAGGACAAAGCCAGGTGCGTCCTGCCGGGCCACGGCCGCAAACTGGCACGCCGGAGCATCGGCGGCGCCGATCGGCGCCGCCTCCTGGACCAGTTCCAGGGCGGGGTCGGCCAGCAAAGGCAGGAAAAACAGCATCTGGGCATAACCGGCCAGGTCTTCGCCCAGATGTTCGGGCGCCGGCGAGCCGGCGACCAGGCCGGCGCCGTCGACGACAAGCAGCTGGTCGACCACCAGCATGGCCGCGATCTCCCGCAGTCGCACGGGGTCCTGGGCGGCCTCGGGACGCGAGGCCAGCAGAAACGCCAAGGTCCGGGCCTTGCTCAGAGCCGCTTCCCGGCATTCCTCGCGGATGACCCGGAGGTTGTGCAGATTGGCCAGAAGCTGGCTTTTGACGTCTTCAATCTTCAGGCTGAGCAGAGTCTCGGCATGCGAACGGGCCATCCAGGTCTGAATGCCAAAGGAAAACAGGAACGTCACGCAAAATCCGACTGCGACAAAGAACAGCAGCCACTTCTGAAATATTCTGCGCATGGTGTTTCGGACTTCCTGATGCGGCGGGAGGGCATGATGACAGGCGGCTTCGGCGGCGGTTTCATCCGCGGTGGATGCATGGAACCTTCTACGTCCCCTACGTCCCCCACGTCCTGTTCCACCGTCCTATCGGCCCGGTGCTTCCAGCGGCGTTATGCACAAGTGAAGAGCCGCGGACCAGCCGGGCACCTGGGGCGGTGAAACCGGCAGCTGCGGGCTGGACAGCTGCCGGCTGTCCGCCTCAGCCCAGCGAGATTGCCTTGCGGGCCCGGCAGCTTTCAATTTCCGCACGGACCACTCGGATGGTCTCCTTCGCCGCCTCGGGGGTGACGACCTGCGGTTTGATGCCCTGGCGCAGACAATCAAAGAAATACGCCTCCTCGTTGTAGTATGGCCCGGCCGTGGAGATATTCATGCCGCTGGTCAGGGCGCCAATCGGGTCAGGCAGTTCCGGCGAGAAGGGCTCGGCCCCGGCAAACACCTGCAACGTCGGCTTCATCCGGCTGTTGAATTCAATCAGGCCCTTTTCGAAGACAGCGCGGTAGCAGGCCGTGAACGGGAAGCCGGGCGGGGTGTCGGCGCTGCCCTCGGCGCTGACCACCAGGTCGTCCGAGTAGCGGTATTCCGTGAAACTATGAAAGATGCCGCCGTTCGTGCGCGGGTCGCGGGTGGCGCCATAGGAGTACACGGCCTTCGGCGTGCCCAGCATCCACAGCACGGCGTCGCAGTCATGGACATGGCGGTCGAAAATCTGCATCCCGCCGCGGCTCTCGTCCAGATACCAGTTGTCCCAGCCGGTCGAGACATTGCCCACCCGGGTCATGGACAACGCCAGCAGCCTGCCATATTCGCCGGAATCAATGGCGTTCTTCAGAAACACATATTCCGGCCAGAAACGCAGCACCTGGCCGATCATCAGGGTCTTGCCCGTCCGGTTCGACGCCGCGATCATGTCCTCGCACAGGGACGGATTGAGCGCCATCGGCTTTTCGCAGAAAACATGGCAGCCGGCCTCCATGGCCTGAATCGCCAGCGGCGCGTGCAGATACGTCGGCACACAGATGAACACCACGTCCAGCCCGCCGGCGGCGATCATCTGTTCGCCGGACGCCCAGGCCTTGACGTCATATTCCGCCGAGACCTTCTCCCGCCGCTCTGGCCGGACATCCGCCACGCTGACCAGCTTGACGCCGTCATGCTTCTGCAGCAGCTGGACGTGCCCGCTGCCCATGCTTCCAAATCCACACAAACCTACTTTCAACATGGCCATGCTCCTTCTATTGTTCTTTTCTGATCCTTCGGACATGCTCCTGGAGAAATCAGCGCCATCACCGTCGGCATTCCTAACGACATGATTGCCAAGCCAACACCTCAATTTAAACAGGGAAAGGCGAAAATCAATCCACAGACGCAAGAAGTTTCCCCGGCATCTTGTTTCTTTGCCGGCATCAGGCTTTCCGCTCGACGGCCGGCCGGCGGGCCGCGAGGAAGCGCCCCGCGGCCCGCTTCGTCATCCGCGCCCGGACCGGCTGCCGCGGGAGGTTACTCTCCGGCCTGACGAACGGCCATCATTTCCCCCAAGGCCAGGTCGATCTGCGGTTTCAACAGGTCGTACCGCCACCCCTTCAGCAGGGGACGGTCAAGGGGGCGCACCCTGGAGCGGAACAGAGCCAGGACCAGCCCTTCGACCTCGCGGCGCGCGGACACCAGGGTTGCATCAATCTCTCGCGCCGCGGCCTTTTTGCGCACCAGGCCGAGGAGGCGGTCGGCATGCCGCTTCAACTCCCGCTTGTCCATCGGCATGTTGCCCAGAGACGGCCATTCCTCACGCGGAGTGTCCAGCCCGCGACGCGCGGCCGCCACAATGTCCTCCCCGAACCGCTCGACAGAGCGCGGCCAGAAGTTCGGGATGGCCCGGCAGTCGTCAACCGTCCGTGGCGGCCGCTGAGCCGCGAAGATCAGCTGTTCGTCGCGGAGCAGCCGCGGCCGGGCCTTGTCGAGCCGGCGGGCTGTTTCCTCGCGCCAGGCCGCCAGTTCGCGCAGCACGGCCAAAGCCACCCCGGACAAGGCGCCCATGCCGGAGACCCGCCGCCAGCTTTCCCTCGGGTCCGGCTCGATGTAGTAGTCTTCCTGTTCGTACACCGCCATCTCTTCGGCCAACCAATCCAGGTTGCCCAGCCGTTCGACCTTTTCCCGCAGCACGTCATGCAGCCGCGGCAGCCAGGCCACGTCCTCGGCGGCATACTTCAGCTGCGCTTCCGACAGGGGCCGCTGCAGCCAGTCCGTGCGGGTCTCGGTCTTGTCCAGGCTGACTTGCAGCTGGCTGGCAAGCAGGCCGTTGAGTGACACCGCCGCCGTCAGTCCGCAGAATCCGGCGGCGATGCGCGTATCGAACACCCTGACCGGCAAGGCGCCACACCAGCGCTGCAGAATCGGCAGGTCGCTGGCCGCCTCATGCAGGACCTTGACCACCGCCGGATTGGCCAGCAGTCCGGCCAGAGGCGCCGGGTCACCGATGGCCAGAACATCCACCAGGGCACTGTGTTCATGATCCCAGGCCAGCTGCACCAGCCCCAACTTCGGATAGCAGGTGCTGGTCCAGACAAACTCGGTGTCAACCGCCACCCGGGTCTGGGCAGAAGCCCTCCGGCAGAATTCCCGCAGCGCCGCATCCGTCTCAATGAAATGAACCGCCATCGCCGTCTTTCCTGGTTGCCTTCGTGAGTGTCCTTCGCCTTCGCCAAGCCCGATTCGCCTCCGGCAACGTCAAGGGCTTCCGCCCCGCCCCTCGGCCTGGCGCGGCGCGGATGAGGCGCCGGTGACGACATACACCTGATCGCCGGCGCGGACCCGGGCGGGAAACGGCATCGTCGCCGTCAGAGGGGGGCGTCTTTGCGCGTCCTCTTCCGTCCGCAACTGCTCGACTTGGCCGCGCACGACGCCGGTCGTCGGCCCCATGATCACCAGGCTGTCGCCGACGGCCACCGGCCGGTGGCGCAGCCAGACGCGGACAACGCCGGCGCGCCGGTAGTAGTTGAGGACGGTCCCGGCCAGCTCGCGCCGTTCCGTCGCCTGGTTGTTTTCATGTTCCGTGAACGACTGGATGGGCCGTCCCAGGTAGAACCCCTCCGAAAAACCGCGGTTGAAGACGCGCCGGCAGCGTTCCGTCAGCTCGGCCTTCACGGCCTCCGTCAGGCGATTATCCCGCCAGGCGTCGATGGCCTCGCGATACGCGCCCACGACCGTGGCCACATAATCGGCCGGCCGGTTGCGGCCTTCGATCTTCAAGGCGGACACCCCCGCCGCCAAAACCTGGTCGAGAAATGGCAGGGTGCACAAGTCGCGGGCCGAAAACACCTGCTGGCCCTCGACCAGGTACTCGCCCGGGCCGTCCGCGGCGACGACGTGGTACGCCTGCCGGCAGTTCTGCACGCATTCGCCGCGATTGCCCGAACGGCCATAACTGTCATAAGACATGAAACAGCGCCCGGAAATGCTCACGCACATCGCGCCGTGCGCAAAAACCTCGACCTCCACCCCGGAACGCGCCTGAATCAGGCGCGCTTCCGCCAAGGTGCACTCCCGGGCCAGGACAATCCGGCTGACCCCGAGCGAACGGTACAGCTCGGCCGCAGCCGTGTTCGCCACCGAGCCCTGGGTGGACAGGTGCACGGCCACCCCGTGCCGGCGGCAGCTCGCCAGCACCGCCGGATCCCAGGCAATGACCGCATCCACCAGGGGGGCGACCCGCGTCACCAGCCGGTCAAGCCGGGGCAGCTCGCGCTCATAGACCTGGGTATTCAACGTCAAGTACAGCCGCACGCCGTGCTCGCGGCACTGCCGCGACGCCCGCGCCAGCCCGGCCAGCGTGAAATGCCCGGCGCCGCCGCGCAAACCGAACTGCTTCAGGCCGACATAGACCGCGTCACCGCCGGCCGCGATGGCCGCGGACACGCCGGCCGCATCGCCGGCCGGCGCCAACAATTCTGGCCGATACCGCTTCATCCGCTCAGGGTCACTTTCTCGTTGTCCGGCGGCGCGGGGCCGGCTTCGGCTGACATCCGAGCGCGACTTCATGGCCGCAGGCGGCGGAAGCATACAGCCCGGTGATGATCTCCATGATGACGACCGCCTCTTCCGCACGGGCCAGGGGCTCCTGGTCCTGCAGGATGCAGTCGACATAGTACTTGCTCTCGGCCACGCCCCAGGCCGTGTCGGCCGGCAGGGTCGGCTGGCTGTCCAGCGGCGCGCCAACCGCTTCCCCGAACAGGGACAACTTGCCCTTCTCGAATTTCAGGCCGCCCCTGTCACCGTAGAGTTCGACGTAGGAATAGCTCGTTTCGATGTTGGACGCCCAGCTGAACTCGAGGTCGAGGGTGCAGCCGTTGGCATAGCGCACCAGGCCGATTGCCAGGTCCTCGACATCATAGGTGCCGGTGTAGCCGCTGGCCTGCGGATTGAACGGCGTCGTGTCCGCAAACCGGCTGTAGGTCTGGCCGCTCACCGCCGTCGGGACCGGGAAATCCAACAGGTAGTTGGCCACATCGATGAAATGCACGCCAAGATCAATCAGGGGGCCGCCGCCGGACTGCGCCTTGGTCGTGAACCAGCCGCCCTTGCCGGGAATGCCGCGCCGGCGTTTCCAGCCGCATTTGGCATGGTAGATTTCCCCCAAATGGCCAGCCGCGACATACTTCTTGGCGAACTGCGCCCACGGCGTGAAACGGTTGTTCAAGCCGATCATCAGCTTGCGGCCGGCCGCGTCCCGGGCCGCGATCATGGCCTGCACCAGCTCCGGCGTCAGCGAGGCCGGCTTCTCGCAGTGGACGTGACAGCCAGCCTGCAGGGCCGCGATTGTCGCCGGCGCATGCACGTGGTTCGGGGTGGCGACGCTGACCAGATCGAGCTTCTCCTCGCGCAGCATCTCATGGTAGTCGGTGTAGGCCGCCTCCACATTGAAACGGTCTGCCGCGGCATTGGCGCGCTCGGGCAGAAGATCGCACACCGCCACCAGCTCCACCTCGGAAATCTTGGAATACGACGCCAGGTGCTTGCCCTGCCCGCAGCCGCCGGCGCCGATCAGACCATAACGCAGCTTCGCCATTGTCAACATCCTCCTGTTCAACATCAAAACGACAACCCTGCCCGGCGATGCCGTCCCCACGGAACGGTCCGCCAAAGACGGATGGACGGGCACCGAGTCAGTCGCCACATTGCTGAAAAAACACCATCGTCAAAAAAAACAAATATAACCCCTGTCCGCGGTTTTGATGGCGCCGCCGCCATTTTTTCCGGATTTCATGGTGTTTGCCCTGCCCTTGTTTGAAAAACAGCCGCGCGCGGCTTATTTTTATTTCACGGCGTATTTACGCCGGCGCCCGTGTTCGGCGCCACCGGCGGGAAAGCGTGGTGACCCGGCGCGATCCCATGCGTCAGCCGCCCGGTCGGCATGAACGCCGGACGCCCCGGGCCGGGCCGCCCGGCCACCGATCCTGGAAATCCCCCCCGCCCAAAAACCGGCACGGCCGCCAGCACGTCCCTCCCTCCCCACCCCCCTCTGACGGCCAAGACGTCCTTGCCGCCGGCAGCCATCCTCGTTCGCCATATGCTCCCCGGACCCTGCATGACATGAACCTCCATGATCTCATCAAAACTCTGGTGCACCAGGAAAACTGGGATCATGGCCGGCGCCTGTATCACGAAGGCGCTGTGCTGGACGCCCAGTGCTCCCCAAAGGCCATCCAGGCCAAGGTCGCCAACGAGTCCTACAACTTCGAACGGGTCAACCTGAATATCCGCAGCAACCGGCTCTGCTGCCGATGCTCCTGCAAGCCCGCCGTGCCCTACTGCCAGCACGTCGTCGCCGTGATGCTCTACGCCGCCCAGGAGGCGCCCGAAATCCTCGGCGTTCTTTTCCACCAGAACGAGCCCGCCGCGCCGACCGCCGCCGCGCCGGCCAAGCACTCGATGCCGCCGCCATCCATCAGCTCCCTGACCATGGACGCCCTCCGCGACTACCTGCACCCGCCAATCCGCGACGCCCAGCTGCAGCTGACCGCCCCGACGCCACTACCCGAACTGACCATCCCGAGCCAGACCATCGCCCTCACCGCCAAGGTTGTCTTCCAAGGCAACGTCTTTGCCCAGGGGAACATCCGGCGACTGGTCGAATCCGGCCAGGCCGCGGCCGACATGCGCCTGGCGGACTTCGACCCCCAGGCCCAGCAGGTGATGCGCTTCCTGCATCAGTACGCCGACTTCCGTCCGCAGCAGCTGATGCTGACCAGCGAGGCCACCGCCGACCTGTTCCACTGCCTGCGCGGCTCCAGCATCCTCTCCACCGCCAACGGCATCATCCAAATCCACCTCTCACCCCTGCAAATCCAGTTCAATGTCACACCCCAGGACCAGGCCGCCATCGTCATTCCCAGAATCATCGTCCCGGAACGCGGCGCCCTCACCCAGGAAAAACTGTCCTTCATCGCCGGCAAGGCGGGATTCTGGGTCGGCAAGGAACTCGAATTCTGGTGGTTCCCCGGCATCCTGCCCTTCAACTGGCTCCGGCTTTTCCTGCAGGGCCAGCCGCTGACCCTGTCCGACCAGGAACTGGAACGGCTGACCCAGCTGTGTGAAAGCCGGCGCTTCCCCGGCAAGGTCCTGCTCTCCCGCATCGCCAGCAAGATCGGCGTCGAAATCGGCCGCGTCCGGCCCGTCCTCACCCTCGACTGGGAAACAGACGGCCTCACCGGCGACCTGCAGTTCGACTATGGCGGCAAACGCGTGGAAGTCGAGGGCGAGCTGACGGTCTGGGCCGGCGGCCGGTTCGTCCGGCGCAACACCGCCCGCGAAAACGACGCCATGGCCCTGCTCCTTGACGCCGGCTTCACCCGCACCGACGACACCTGGCGCCAGCTCCGCCTCGAAGACAAGCACGCCATCTGGGAATTCATGCTGGAAATCTCCCCGAAGCTGCCGCCGGAATGGATCATCTTCTGGACCCCGCAGGTGCGGGCCAACATGGCCGCCACCACCGAGGCGCGGCTGGCCCTCAGCGCCGCCGCGGAAAGCCATGACTGGTTTGCGGCCTCCTGCGAACTGAAGGCCGCCGACGGCACGCCCATCCCCTTCGAGCTGGCGGCCGAGGCCATGGCCAACGGCGAGGAGCACGTGCGCCTCGCCTCCGGCGCCATCGTCAAGCTGCCCCAGGACGTCCTGGCCGTGTTGCAGGTCCTGTCCCGCCGCGCCCAAAAACGCGACAACAACCGCTTCCAGTTCAGCCGCTGCCATGCCGTCGCCCTGGTGGAAACGGTCGCACCCTTCTGGTCCGGCGCCCGGCCCGACTGGTATTCCCTCCGGGACCGGCTGCTGCACCCGGAAACCGAACCGGAACGACGGCTGCCTGACGGCCTCGGCCGAATCATCCGCGACTACCAGCGCCAAGGCATCCGCTGGCTGGTCGTCCTGGAATCCTGCGGCTTCCATGGCATCCTGGCCGATGAAATGGGCCTGGGCAAAACCCTCCAGGCCCTCGCCGTCATCGCCTCCCGGAAAAACAGCCGCCTCACCACCCGGCCGTCGATCGTCATCTGCCCGACCAGCCTGATCGAAAACTGGCGCCAGGAGGCGGCGCGTTTCACGCCCAGCCTGCGGGTCGCCGTCATCTCCGGCAACAAACGCGCCCTGGACTTCGCCAACATCCCCGAGCACGACCTGGTCATCACCTCGTACGCCCTGCTTCGACGCGACAGCGTCGACTACGAAGACATCCAGTTTGACTATGTCGTGCTGGACGAGGCGCAGCACATCAAGAACCCGCGCACCGCCAACGCCCAGGCCTGCAAGGACCTGAAGGCCGACCACCGGCTCGTGCTCACCGGCACCCCCATGGAAAACACCCTCTCCGAGGTCTGGTCGCTGTTCGACTTCCTCCAGCCCGGCTACCTGGGGCCGCAGCGCGACTTCCGCCAGACCTACGAAAGCCGGCGCGACCCGGCGCGCCGGCCGCAGCTGACGGCGCAGCTGTCCAACCTGATCCGGCCGTTCATCCTGCGTCGGACCAAAGCCGAGGTCTGCGCCGAACTGCCGCCCAAGCTCGAGCAAGTCCTCTACTGCGAGCTGGCCGAAGACCAGCGGCGGCTCTACGACGCCATCCTCCTGGCCAGCCGGCACCTGCTGGCCAATGCCCGCCGCGGCCATTGGCGGGAACACCGCCTGGAAATGCTCTCCATGCTCCTGCGCCTGCGCCAGGCCTGCTGCCATCCCGACCTGCTCCCGCACGACCTGCGCGCCGACTTCGCCGAACCGCTGCCGTCAGTCAAGCTCGAACTGGCCCGGGAAGTCATCCTGGAGGCCATTGACAGCGGCCACCGCATCCTGCTCTTCAGCCAGTTCACCGCCATCCTTGACCTCTTCCCCGAATGGCTGAAAAAGGCCCACATCCCCTTTGAACGGCTTGACGGCAGCACCCGTGACCGCCAGCGCCGGGTCGACCGCTTCAACCAGGACGACTCCATCCCTGTCTTCCTGCTCAGCCTGAAGGCCGGCGGCGTCGGCCTGAACCTGACCGGCGCCGACACGGTCATCCACTATGACCAGTGGTGGAACCCCATGGTTGAAGACCAGGCCACCGACCGCACGCACCGCATCGGCCAGACCAAAACCGTCACCGCCATCAAACTGGTCACCAGAAACACCATCGAGGAAAAGATCATCCGCCTGCAGGACGCCAAGCGCGACCTGTTCAACAACCTCCTGGCCGAAACGCCAGCCAGCCTCGACGACATCTCCCTGGAGGATGTCGATTTCCTGCTTTCCGCCAACACCTGAAGCTGTCCCCGACCACCCGGCCCCGGTCATCCAACCCAGTCCACCAACCAGCCACAGGAGCAAGCACCCATGCCCTCGACACCAGAACTGCAAGCCCGTCACGGCGTCATCTGCACCATGCCCCATGACCGCTTCGGCTATTTCGGCTGGCCCAGCATCGCCCGCCAGCAGGACGGCACGCTGGTGGCCGCGGCCTCCGGCCTGCGCTTCCAGCACGTCTGCCCCTGGGGCAAGAGCGTGATCTGCCGCAGCTGCGACCAGGGACAGACCTGGTCCGCCCCGGTCGTGGTCAACAACACGCCCCTTGACGACCGGGACACCGGCATCATCAGCCTCGGCGGACAACGCCTGGCCCTGACCTGGTTCACCTCCGACACCACCGCCTACCGCGACAGCCTGCGCCGGTCCTGGAGCGCCGAAGACATGCGCGCGGCCGACGCCATCATGGATACCTGGACAGTGCCCCTGCGCCAGAAGTGGATCGGCTCCTGGATTCGCGTCAGCGAAGACGGCGAATACTGGGGCGACTTCCTCCGCGCGCCGGTCAACACGCCGCATGGCTTCATCGTCCTGGCCGACGGCGCCTGGCTCTACCTGGGCAAACGCTGGGACCTGAACGAGGATGGGACCATGCATGTCCACGGTTCGGCCATTCAGGCCGCCCGGTCCAGCGACGAAGGCAAATCGTGGACCCTCCTGGGCCAGGTCCCGCTGGCCCAGGGCCTCAGCAATGACGACACCCACGAACCCCATGTCGTCGAACTGGCCGACGGCACGCTGCTCGGGTTCCTCCGCCACCACAAGCCGTTCCAGATTCTCACCAGCCGCTCCACTGACGGCGGCCTGACCTGGTCGCCGGCGCAGCCCGGCAACATCCTGGGCTCGCCGCCGCATGCGCTGCTGCACTCGTCCGGCGCCGTGGTCTGCGTCTACGGCTACCGCCTGGCTCCTTATGGACAGCGGGCCATGCTCAGCCGCGACGGCGGCCGCACCTGGCAACACGACCTGGTCCTGCGCGACGACGGCCCCAGCGGCGACCTCGGCTACCCCGCCTCGGTCGAACTGCCCGATGGCGACATCCTGACCGTCTACTACCAGAAGCTCAATCCCGCTGACCAGAAGTGCTCCCTGCTCTACACCCGCTGGCGGCTCCCGGCCTGAATCAACCGGCCGGACAACGCCCGCCCTCCGCTCCACCCTCCAACCCCATGGACATCATGCCCATTACAGGACAAATCATCACCGTCACCATCACCGACCTCGCCTTTGGCGGCGACGGCCTCGCCCGGCTGGACGACGGCGCCGTCGTCTTCGTGCCGTTCACCGCCGTCGGCGATGTCGCGGAAGTCGAAGTCACCGACGTGCGCAAGAGCTTTCTGCGGGCGGAACTGCGCCGCCTGCTGACGCCCGGCCCGGGCCGGGCCGAGCCGGCCTGCCGCCACTATGGCGTCTGCGGGGGCTGCGTCTATCAGCATCTCGACTATCCGACGCAATGCGCCGCCAAGCAGAAACAGCTGGCCGACCTGATGGCCCGCATCGGCAAGTTTGCGGCCTTCCCGGCCCCGGCCCCGGCCGTGCCGTCCCCGCTCGAATACGGCTACCGGAACAAGCTGCGCCTGGAGCCGACGGCGCCAATCCGCGACGACCAGGGCGTCCGGCTCGGCTATGGCTATTGCCAGCGCGACAACAAGACCTTCTTTCTGGTGCGCAGCTGCCCGCTGGGCATGCCCTGCCTGAACGACCTGCTGCCCAAGGCCGTGCGCAGCGCCTGGGGCAGCCAGAACGCCAAACGGCCGAAACCATACACCCTCACGCTGCGGGTTCCGGCCAATGGCGAGCCGACCTTCTACTTCGGGCACGCCTCCCCGAAAGTCCCGTGGCTGCACGAAACCGTGCTGGGCGAAGACGTCAGCGTCCCCCTGGACAGCTTCTGGCAGGTGAATCCGCCCGTCGCCGACCGGGTGATCGGCACCGTCGCGGCCTGGTTCCGGGAAACTGGCGCCCGCGCCCTGATTGACGCGTACGGCGGCGTCGGCACCTTCTCGCTGGCCATCGGCCAGGATGCCCAGTTCCGCGTGGTGATTGAAAACGACCGGCTCGCGACGGCGGCCGCCGAGTACAACCACGCCCAGAAGGGCCTGAAGGCCCAAGTCATCCTGGGCAGCACCGAGGTTGTTCTTCCCCGGGTCCTCACCAAAATCACGCCGGCGGAAACGGCCGTCATTCTGGACCCTCCGCGGACCGGCTGCCAGCCCAAGGCCATCGCCGCCATCCGCAACACCCGGCCGGGGCATGTGCTCTATGTCTCCTGCAATCCGGCCACCCTGGCCCGGGACCTCAAGGCCCTCTGCCAGGACGGCCTCTACCGCCCCGTCCGTTCCGCCTGGTTTGACATGTTCCCCCAAACGCCGCATTTCGAAACAGCCGTCCTGCTGCAAAAGGAGCCAACACCATGATGCTGCCGTCAATGTGGACCAGCTACCTGATCCAGATGTACCCCCTCGAAATGGCCAGAACGCTCGCCCGGCACGGCTGGCAGACCTGCGAACTGAGCGACGAACACGGCCATGACCTGCTCAAGATGGGCTCGCCCGGCAAAGTCGGCGCGGCCTTCCGCAGCCTGGCCGGCGACCTGGGCGTCACCTTCCCGCAGGGGCACTTCTACCTGTGCAACAAGGGCTTCCGCCCGGAAGACCGGGACGGCCGCCAAGGCGCCGACATCGCCCCGCGCGACGACCGCGACTTCCAGGCCGCCATGGACGACATGAAACGCTGGGTCGAGCTGTTCGCGGCCCTGGGCGTCAGGGCCGGCGTGCTCCACTGCGGCGGACAGAACATGCTCCGGGAAGGCATCCCCCTGCCCCAGGTCTTCGAACGCCGCTGCCAGGCGGTCGCCGCCGTCGCCGACTTCGCCGCCGGCACCGGCGTCACCATCTGCCTGGAAAACCTCAAGGCGCCCGGCACCATGACCTGCGGCGACCTGCTCGGACTGATCGCCGCCGTCAACCGCCCCAATGTCGCCATCTGCCTGGACACCGGCCACGCCAACATCTGCCAGGTCGATGTGCCGGACTTCATCCGGCAGGCCAAGGGCAGGCTCAAGGCTCTGCACATTGCCGACAATCTCGGCCAGAACGACGACCACATGCTGCCGTGCGGCAAGGGCACCGTCCCCTGGCCCGCAGTCATGGCGGCGCTCCGCGATGTCAGCTACGATGGCCTGTTCAATTTCGAAGTGCCGGGCGAATCCCACTGCCCCCTGCCTATCCGGCTGGCCAAGCTTGACTACGCCCGAATTCTCGCTGACGAGATGCTCAAAATGGCGCCGTAGCCGGGCTGCGAGGCCGCCCTCCCCTCCAACAATTAATCACCCGGCGCGCGCCACTGATGCTGGCGCCGGCAGGCGCCTGGACGCCTGCCGGCCGCCATCCCGGCCGGGCGTTTCGCGTCAATCCCGGCCCTCATCCTCCAGACAGGACAACACCATGCCCGCAGAACTTCTTTTCACTTCCTTCGCCACCGCCAACCTGGAACCCAAGAACAGCATCGGCGCCAGGTGGCAGCGCCTGTTGGACAGCCTCGACCTGAAAGCGCAGGTCGCCGACCAGCGCGTCGCCGTCAAAATGCACTTGGGCGGCGGCTATGGCTTTTCCACCATCCACCCGTACATTGTCCGTCAGCTGGTGACGGCCCTCCGACAGGCCGGCGCCAAGGAGGTCTTCGTCTGCGACAGCCCAGGCGCCGTCCGCAAAGCCGCCGAACGCGGCTACACGTCCGAGACCATCGGCTGCCAGCTCGTGCCCGTCGCCGGAACGGCGGACAAGTACTTCTACACCCGGCCCGTCGAACCGCCGTTCCTGTCGCTGAGCGAGGTCGAACTGGCCGGCGAAATCGTCGACGCCGACGTGCTGGTGGACTTCGCCCACATCAAGGGCCACGGCTGCTGCGGCTTCGGCGGCGCCTCCAAGAACCTGTCCATGGGCGCCGTCGTCGGTTCAACCCGCCGCAAGCTGCACGCCCTGGAGGGCGGGCTGGTCTGGGACGCCGAACGCTGCTCGCACTGCGGCGCCTGCGTCGAGCATTGCCCCAACGACGCCCTGAGCTTCGGCGAACAGGGCGTCTTCAAGGTCAATTACCACACCTGCAAATTCTGCCAGCATTGCGTGCTCATCTGCCCGGGCAAGGCGATCTCCATGTCCGGCAGCGGCTACGCCGCCTTCCAGGAAGGCATGGCCCGGGCCACGGCGGAAGTCCTGAAGACCTTCGCGCCCGGCCGCACGCTGTTCATCAGCCTGATTCAAAACGTGACGGTCTTCTGCGA
>CAYOUR010000036.1:0-22575 GCA_964407145.1 uncultured Lentisphaeraceae bacterium
AATCAAGCCCACCCACCCAAGAGGGGGCCACCATCCATATTTGTCGCGCGCGTGTGGGGGAGGCTTGCTGGTGTTCGGCTCAGGCCATCCCGTCGGCCTGGCATAGCTCAGGCCATACCGTCGGCCTGGCATATTTGCCGCGCGCGCGTGGGGGAGGCTTGGGGAAGCGATGGCAGTAACCAATGACATCGGCGCACATTTGTCGCGTGCGCGTGGGGGAGGATTACGAGCTTGCCACACTGGCTCTGCGGGTGCAGTGCACATTTATCGCGTGCACGTGTGAGCCGGCTTTGGGTTTTTTTGGCTGATGCCTTGACCGTTTCCAAAAGTCCTGTTATCAATCGGTGGCCGGTTACGGCTGGGGTAACCGGTCACCCATGGATAATTACGGTCAAGGTGCGAAATGTGATGGAAAGCGCTTGATTTCCGGCTGCCGTATGGTGTCCCGCCCTCCGGGCGGCCAAAGCAGAGGTGTCTCTTCCCCCGGGTTCCCTCGCCCTTCGGGCTTCGGTCACCCGGGGTTATGTTTGTCCCGCCCTTCGGGCGGTCATAGGCAGTCCAGCCTTCCGGCTGCCGTAGGTCGTCCAGCCTCATTTTGCCGGGCATCATGCCAGGACGACGGCACCATACCATGGTGTAATTCTGAATGGGTGGCCGGTTACGGCGTTGGCAAGAGTCGGCATGGATGTTTTGTTTTTTTTGTGTGTGGGCGTAAAACAAGTCAGCGCCGGCCAGGTATCCTGGCCGGCGCTGGAGGGTGATTGGAATAGCCGTCTGGCCGCGTACTGTATGGTTACTGGATGAGGGTCGCCATGTTGGCGCCGACGACGTGGTAGTACTGCTGGAAGTAGTTGGCGCGGAGGGCGCCGGAGTTGGCGCTTTCGACGTGCATGTCGCCCATGAGCAGGTTGGCATGTCCGCCGTGGCGGGCGTGGACGCGGCAGTTGGTGCTGGTGGCGCCCTGTTTGGGAACAAACCAGTTGAATTGCGGCCAGGAGGTCGCGGCCGGGTTGCGGTTGACGGAGTCGGCGAAGATGATGGCGCCGCTGGGCGACTGCATCATCCGCAGTTCGATGCAGGTGTCGTCATTCCACTTCTTGCCGCCGGGCAGACCGGCGCCCAGTCCGCCAACGCCGCCCTTGTTGTAGTAGCAGTCGTTGTTGTAGCCGTACGTGCTGTAACTGGATATATTATTCAGCGAGAACGGTTCCCAGGACGGGCAGACCAGGAAGCCATTGCCGCTGTTCCTCAAGTTGGTGACGTTGGTGGCTGTGGTGGTGCTGACGGCGCTGACTGGCGCGAAGTACCCGGTGTAGCTCATGAAAGTCGGCCACTGAAGGTTGGCCGTCGATTCCGGAACACGGTTCCGCTGCGCCAGCGGCAGGCGGTCTTCGTTGTCGCTGGCGTAGATCGCCATATACAGGCCCAGCTGCTTCAGGTTGTTGACGCACTGTATGGCACGGGCCTTGTCGCGGGCTTTTGACAAGGCCGGCAACAACATCGCCGCCAAAATCGCGATGATGGCTATCACAACCAACAATTCAATCAGGGTGAAGTAAAGCGCCCCAGTAATTTTCTTCATGGTGAACTCCCTGGCTTATGGTGAATCTGGTTCAGGGGACTTTCCCTGCCGCATGTCAGAAGATGTCAGATCGGGGGTAAAAAAAGGCTTCTGTCATCAACTGTCATATATTATACCATGTTTCCAGTTTGAAATCAAACCCATATTGGCAAAAAGCTCAGCCGGTTATGCGATGGCGGTGAAAGGCTTGGCCAAAGGCGCGTCGGGTGTCATGGTGAAGTTGGGGGTCTGGCCGTTCATCGGTCAATCCGGGCAAAAATCAACCCTGGGCGGCCAATTGACTGGGCCATTCCGGGTGTTGCTTGGGGAGCCAGCCTGCGTTCCGAAAGGGGGGAAGGCGGAGCTTGGCACACCCTTTGGCGCTTTGTATCAGAGGTTTTTCAGGTTGAGGACATCCTGCATGTCGTAGAGCCCGGGCTTGGCGGCGGCGAGGAATTTGACGGCCCGGATGGCGCCTTTGGCAAAGGTTTCGCGGCTGGAGGCTTTGTGGGTCAGTTCGACGCGTTCGCCATCGGCGGCGAAGATGACGGTGTGGTCGCCGACCACATCGCCGCCGCGCAGGGAGTGCATGCCGATTTCGTTTTTGGGGCGTGCGCCGACCATGCCGACTCGGCCGTGCCGGGTGTCGGCCTGATAGCTGAGTTCGCGGGCCTGGGCCAGGATTTCGCCGAGGCGGACGGCGGTGCCGGAGGGGGCGTCCTGTTTCTTGTTGTGGTGCATTTCCACCACTTCGATGTCGTAGTCGGCGCCGAGCAGCGGCGCGACTTTGGCGCAAAGGGCGAAGAGCAGATTGACGCCGACGCTCATGTTGGGCGCAAAGACAATGCGGGCGCCAGTGTCGGCGAGAGCCCGCAGCTGCGCTTTGTCGTCTTCGCCCAGGCCGGTGGTGCCGATGGCGTGGGCGACGCCGTGCGCGGCCGCCTTGGCGGCGAGCTGGCGGGTGGAGGCCGGGGTCGAAAAGTCGATGACGGCATCGGCGTTCCGCAACGCCGCGTCGAGGTCGGCGCTGATGGCGACGCCGCAGGCCTTGGCGCCGGCCACCGTGCCGGCGTCCTGCCCGAGAAAGGGGCTGGCGGCGATTTCAATGGCGGCGGCCAGGGTGAGCTCGGGGTCGTTGAGAACCTGGTTGACAAGCATCCGGCCCATGCGGCCGGCGGCGCCTTGGATGATGACTCGAATCATGATGCGACTCCTGTTTCAGGGGAGAAGTGGACAGTGGACATGAGTGGACGATGGACAGTGGACGCCAGTGGACGCCAGAGGACGCCAGTGGACGCCAGGAGACCATGGACGATGAGCGGCCAGCGGGGCCAGTTTGTGGGGGTGGATTACTTTTTGGCGCGGAGGATGTTGTAGCTGGTGAGCACTTCGATGGCCCGGCGCAGCTGCGGATCGGCGGCAGGGTCGACGTTGAGTTCGGACCGGGCCATGGCGGCCATGTCTTCACGGGTCAGCGGCTCGACGATGTCAGGCTCGATGCCGTGTTCGTCGATGACGCGCCGGCTGGGAGTGTAGTACATGGCCACAGTCAGTTTGAGGGCGCTGCCGTCTTCCAGCTCAATCACATTCTGCACACGGCCTTTGCCGAACGTTTTTTCGCCGACGAGGACGGCGCGCTTGGAGTCGCGCAGGCACCCGGCCACAATTTCCGAGGCGGAGGCGCTGCCGCCGTCGATCAGCAGCAGCAGCGGCTTTTCGCGCGGGAATTTGTAGCCGCCGCCGCTGCGTTCCTCTTTTTTCTCGTCACGGCCTTCGACGCTGACCACCAGCTCGTTCGGCGGCAGGAAGAAGCTGCACACGTCCACCGCCGAGCCGAGCAGGCCGCCCGGGTTGCGGCGCAGGTCGATGATGAGCGCGTCGACGTCTTTGGCGGCGAAGTCGCGCAGGGCTTTCTCGAGGCCGGCGGCCGTCGGCTCCATGAACTGGGTCAGGCGGACGAAGCCGATGTTGGTTTCCGGCAGGACAGTGGCGTCGACGACGCTTTGCAGCGGGATGATGGCGCGTTCCAGCTCCAGGTCAATGGCGCCGGGGGTGCCGGGGCGGCTCAGGGTCAGCTTGACCTTGGTGCCGGGGCGGCCGCGCATCAGCTTGACGGCGTCTTCCATGTTCATGCGCAGGATCGGTTCGCCGTCGATGCTGGTGATCTGGTCACCCGGTCGGATGCCGGCCCGTGCGCCGGGGGTGTCGTCGATGGGCGCGACCACAATCAGCTTGCCGTCCTTCATGCTGACCGTGATGCCGATGCCGCCGAATTCGCCCTCGGTGTCTTCCATCAGTGACTCAAGGTCGTCGGGGGGGAGAAAGGCGCTGTAGGGGTCCAGCCTGGCGGTCATGCCTTCCAGGGCGCCATAGACCAGGTCCTTGTAGGTCACCTTGTCGATGTCGACATATTTGGTGCGGATCAGCTGCAGGACCCGCATCAGGGTGTCGATATGTTCAAAGACCTGGCTGGCGCCGGTTTTCTCCGCCTCCTTGGAAAAGACCCGGTAGCCAATCAGCAGGTTGACGGCGAGGACGGCGGTCAGGATGGACAGGCTCAGTTTGACCTTGCGCATGGAGCTGCTCCTGGAAGGACGGTGGGCGGGGGGCGGTTCAGCGGTCGATCTTGTCGGCCAGATAGGCGTTCAGGTTGGCGACGGCGATGCGTTCCTGGGTCATGGAATCGCGGTCGCGGACGGTGACGGCCCCGTCGTTGAGCGAGTCGAAGTCAAAGGTGATGCAGAACGGCGTGCCGATTTCATCCTGGCGGCGGTAGCGTTTGCCGATGCTGCCGGTGTCGTCGTAGGCGGCGCGGAAGCGGCGGCGGACGGCCTGGTGGACCTGCCGGGCCTGTTCCTCCAGCTTCTTGCTGAGGGGAAGGACGGCGGCCTGGACCGGGGCGACCCTGGCGGGCAGACGCAGGACGACGCGGACGTCTTCGTCCATGCCTTCCTTCTGGGTGTCGGCGGTGTCTTCGTCATAGGCGTTGCAGAGCAGCATCAGGCAGATACGGTCCAGCCCGCAGGAGGTCTCGACGACCGTCGGGAAGAAGCTCTCCTTCTGATCCTGGTCGAAGTACTTGCAGTCCTTTTCCTGTTTGGAGTACTCGCAATGGCGTGACATGTCCCAGGTGCCACGATGGTGCACGCCCTCGATTTCACCCCAGCCGAAGGGGAATTCGAATTCGATGTCCAGGGCGGCCTTGGCGTAGTGCGCGAGTTTGTCATGCCAGTGGATGCGCAGCTTGTTTTCCGGCAGTCCCAGCACTTGGGTGTAGAAGTTCCAGCGTTCGTGGTGCCAGTAGTCAAACCACTGCATGGAATCCTCGTCACGGCAGAAGAACTCCATTTCCATCTGCATGAATTCGCGGGAGCGGAAGGTGAAGAAGCGTGGGTTGATTTCGTTGCGGAAGGCCTTGCCGGTCTGGGCGATGCCGAACGGCAGCTTCTGGCGGGTGGCGATGCGGACGGTGTTGAAATCGACGAAGATGGGCTGGCAGGTCTCGGCGCGCAGATAGGCGGCGTGCTCCTCGTCAAACACCGGGCCGACGAAGGTCTTCATCATCAGGTTGAATTCGCGCGGTTCGGTCATTTGTTTGGAGCCGCAGTTCGGGCAGGTGCCAGGCTCGTCCAGCTGGTCGACGCGATAGCGTTTTTTGCAGGCCAGGCAGTCGGTCATGGAATCGGAGAACTGGGCCAGATGTCCGGAGGCGCGCCAGACTTCCGGGTGGCAGATGATGGTTGAGTCCAGGCCCTCGACGTTGTCGCGTTCCTCGACCATGTAGCGCCACCAGAGTTGTTCGACGGCGCGTCGCAGCGGCACGCCGATCGGGCCGTAGTCCCAGAAGCCGTTGATGCCACCGTAGATTTCGGAGCTTTGGAAAATGATGCCGCGGCGTTTGCAGAGCGCCACGATTTTGGCCATGGTGTCGTCAGTTGCGGGGGTGATGCTCATGATGGTCCTTCTGGGAGATGCAGCCTGGAAAAGCAGAACCGGAACAGGTTTTCCGATAAAAAGATATAACATATACCATTTTTTGTTCTTTCCTAACTGGCCGTTCGGGAAAAAGTCCATGGTGCGGTGATGCCGGGCAATTTCCCCCGGGCCGTGGATGCCCAAGCCGTCCATGGCCTTTTACTTCCAGGAAATGCCGTCCACAAAAGTCCACTGTCGACGGTCTTCATCGCCGCGACTTGCCGGGTGGTCGTTTGTAGAATCCGCCGGCTGAACTTATAGTATATAAAGATTATCTCCGCCCGGGGCCGGCCGCGGCCGCTGCTGGCGCAACGTTTTGGACCGCAGGCAATTCGCGCAAAGACAGAAGGCGACATGACAACCGAGAAGCAATTGCGTGCGGACATCCTGAAGGCGGCGGCTTCCGGCAATGGCCGCGGCGGCGTGCGCCGGGTGGATATTCGGCGCGTTCTTGGCCATGTCGACGAGCGTCATTTCCGGGAAACGGTTCGGCGGCTGGTCGACGAGGGTCGGCTGGTTCGCCGGCCTGGCGGCCGGTATGCGGCCGTGACGCGAACAGTCACGGTCACCGGCACGATTCAGGTCAACAGCAAGGGCTTTGCCTTTGTCACTCCGGACGTCGCGTCGCCTGGAGGTGAAGACTATTTTGTGCCCCCGGGGCAGACCGGCGGCGCCCTTTCGGGCGACACGGTTCAGCTGGTGCTGTCCAGGGAAGGCAATGTCGGCGCGGTTGACAAGATCCTGGCGCGGGCGCGCAATCAGGTTGTGGGATGCCTGACCTGGAGGCTGGAGGGCGGCTTTGGGATTCGGCCCCTGCGGCGTGATCTGCCGCCCTTTCTGGCTTTGTCCGGCGGGGAGGCCGAGGCGGCGCCCGGGCGCGCCCAGGCCGGCGACTGGGTGGTGGCCAGGCTGCTGGAGCAGGCTTCCGGGCGTGACTTGCCTCAGGTCGAGCTGGTCCGGCGCCTGGGGCGCGAGGGCAACGTGGCGGCCGATCTGAAGGCGGTGGTCCGGGAATATGACCTGCCACCGGTGTATACGGCGGTGACGGAGCAGCAGGCCGCGGCGGTCGAGCCGCTGGCCGTTTCCCGTGAGGACTGCCGTGATTTGTTGACCGTCACCATTGACCCGCCAGACGCCAAGGACTTTGACGATGCCCTGTCCGTCTCGCCCGGACCCCGGCCCGGCCAGTATCTCGTCGGGGTGCATATCGCCGATGTCGCCTGCTACGTCCCGTCCGGAAGCCGTCTGGACCGCGGCGCCCGGGCGCGTGGGTTTACGTCCTATCTGCCGGGTTTGACCCTGCCCATGCTGCCGAGGATTCTGGCTGCCGAGCGCTGCAGTTTGCGTGAGGGCGAGGACCGGCCAGCGCACAGCGTGTTTCTCGTGATTGACGCGGCGACCGGCGAGGTGCTGAGCCACCGCCGTGTCCACGCCACCATCCGTGTCGATCAGCGGTTGAGCTTTGACGACGTCGAACGCTTCCAGGACGGCCAGGATTTGCCGGGTGTGGCGGGCGGTGTGAACGAGCTTCTGCGGCTTCTGGGCGAATTGTCGGCGGCGATGCGCCGTCATCGGTCGGAGGCGGACGGTTTTTTGCCGATGGCGCTGCCCGAGACGCAGGTCCTGTGCGGGGGCGAACCGCCTGTGCTTGTCGGCCTGCGCAAAGTCGTGGCCAGCCCGGCCCATGAGCTGGTGGAGGACATGATGCTGGCCGCGAACGAGGCCGTCGCCCGCGAATTGCTGAAATCAGGTTTGCCGGCGTTGTTCCGCAACCATGCCGAACCGGAGCCCGAACTGCTGGAGATGTTCGCGGCCCAGGCCGAAATGATGGGTTTCGGGAAAAAGCTGCGGTTTTCCTCGCGTTCGAGGCTGGTTCGTTTTCTGCGGAAGCTCGGCGACGACGCCGGTGCGCGGCTGGTGAACCTGGCTTTGCTTCGCTGCCTGCCGCGGGCGCAGTACCAGGTCGGCAACGCCGGTCATTTTGGCCTGGGCAAGGCCGCCTACTGTCATTTCACCAGTCCGATTCGGCGCTATCCGGATTTGCTGGTGCATCAGCAGCTGCTGGCGCGTGACCTCGGTCTGGCGCCGCGGTCGGCCGCGCAGGTGGCCGAACTGGCCGGCGCCTGCAATGCCCGGGAGCAGAATGCCGACCAGGCCGCGTTTGCCGCGGCTGACCGCCTGAAGCTCCGGCACTTGTCGAACCAGACAGGCGCCCCGGAGACGTCGTGCCTGGAGGGCGTGGTTTTCCGGGTTTCGTCCGGCGGGCTGACCATTTATCTGGAAGAGTATGGCTTGATGGGCTTCATGGACATTTGCCATCTTGGCGGTGAAGACTGGCGTTGCGACGAGGCCCGTCTGGTGCTGGTCAACCGCCGCACCGGTGAGCAGCGCCGCTTCGGGGACACGGTCTATGTCCGGCCGCTGGTGGTCGATACGGTCCGCAACGACCTGCAATTGGCGCCGGCGGGAGTGCCGCACGGCGGGTGATGGCGTGCAGCCGCCGTCGGCCGGGAAGAGGGAACGGCCGTTATTTGTTTGAGCAAGGGTATCAATCTGGAGAGTGACTGACATGCTGACATTGATGATTGGTTTGTTGACAGCGGCGGCGGCGTGGTTCGGGCTGCATCTGGCTTGGCCTGGCCATCCGGTCTGGAACAGCGTGGCCGCGCTGTTTGGCTTTCTCGGCGTCGGGCTTCTGATCAATCTTCAGGTCAAGAAGCGCCTGGAGGCCATTTTCGGCGAGGTGCAGAACAGCATCATGGAGACGCAGGAGCATCTGCGCCGGAAGATCACCGTGCTGCAGAACAAGATGCAGGGCGGGCCGCGGATTCAGGCGATGGTGGAAAAGGAGCAGGCCGAGGCCATCATGAAGTCCATCCAGATTCTGGACAAGGTCACCCCCTTGAAGAAATGGAATCTGCTGGCAGTCCGACAGGCGAACACCTTGCGCGGGCAGCTGCTGTTTCAGATCAAGGATTTTGCCGGCGCGGACCCGTATTTGGACAAGGCCATTATCATGGATCCGCTGACCCAGGCGATGAGGATGACCCGGCTCTACAAGCGCGGTCGCATGGAAGAAGTCACCAAGGCGTTCCAAAAGGGCATCCGGCGGTTCAAGGACGAAAAGGCGACCATCATTTACGCGTTGTATTCGTGGATTCTGGTTGAGGAAGGCCGGATTGACGAGGCGGTGTCGACCTTGTTCGAGGCGAAGTCAAGGACCGAGAACGACGTCCTGCGGCAGAACTGGGAACACTTGGCCAATGGCCGGGTGAAGCGCTTCAGCAACGCCGGCCTGGGCGAGGAATGGTACGCGCTGCACCTTGAGGTGCCGAAGACGCCGCGAATCCGCCAACAGGGGGCGTTCGGCGGACCCGGTCTGCGACACTTCCGCTGAGTCAGGGGTCAGTGGACCTGAGTGGACGCTCATAGACGCCAGTGGACGATGGACAGTGGAGATGAGCGGGCGACGTGCCGCGGGTGTCAGGCGGGCACATGCCGGTCGGGGCGGAATTCAGGTGGTTGAGATGGGCAGCGACGCCTGGAAGCGGGCGCCGCCGCCCGGGAGATTTTCCCAGGTGATGGCGCCGCCATGGCGTTCGAGGATGTTACGGACGACGTGCAGGCCGAGTCCGCAGCCATGCTGTTTCGTGCTGACAAAAGGCGCGAAGATGTCCGCTTCGGCCGGTGGATGCACACCGGCCCCCTGGTCGGTCACCGTGAACCGGACCGTCTGGCCTGTCAGTCGGGTCGCGAGGGTGATGGACGAGCCGGGCGGTGACGCGTCAAGCGCGTTGAGCAGGAGATTGAGCAGCACCTGGCGCAGTTCGGCGGTTGAGCAGGGTACGGTTGCCGCCGGCGGCAAGGGCAGGCCGGTGATTTTCAGGGTCATGGCGAGGTGGCGGCATTTGCCGGCCAGCAGCTGTTCCAGGCTGGCAATGGCGTCGTTGACATCGGTCGTGGTCGGCGCCCCCGCGGGCGGCGCGTCCCCGGCCATGCCGCTCAGCCGGTCGAGATACAGGTCCATCCGGTTGATTTCCTGGATGATGAGGGCGAGGCCTTCGTCGTCGATGCCGCGTTCGCGCAGGTCCTCGGCCAGAACTTGGGCGTTCATCTTGATGCCGCTGAGCGGATTGCGCAGTTCATGGACGACGCTGGCGGAGAGTCTGCCGGCCAGGGCGATGTTTTCGGCCCGGGCGAGCCGTTGTTTGGCCTGTTCCAGGCGTGCCAGCAGCTTTTGGTAGGCGGTGGCCAGCCAGATTCCGGCGGCGGCGGCCAGGACCCCGGCGGCGGCGCTGATGGCGGCGATGCCGATGGTCTGCGTTCGCAGGGCATGGCGCAGGCGGGTGCTGGGCAGCAGGAGCCATAGGCGCCGCCGGCCGGCCTGGTCCAGGGGGGCGGCGTGCACGCGGTAGGTCACGCCGCCAGAGGTCATGGTTGCCGAAGAGGCGTCGGCCAGGTGGGCGGCGGTCAGGTTTTTGGAATGGCCGTCGCCCGTCTGGCTCAGGGTGCTGTTGAGGACGGCGTCGCCTTCCGTGATGACGACTTCGCAGTCGGAAATCTGCCGCAGCTGGCCGAGGAGCTTGTCCGAGGGCGGCAGATGGAGTTCGCGGACGATGTGTGCCAGGCTGGCGCTGCTGGATTGAATCAGGCGGTTCTCCAGGGCGGTTCGGGCCATCCACAGGCCCAGGCCGCCGGCCATGGCGGCGGCGCCGGCGACCAGCAGGGCGATGGTCGCCAGCAGGCGTCGCCGCAGCTGGCGCTGATCAGGCTGATGCAGTCTGGAAACAGGCATGGCGTGACCCCGGAGGTGCGGGAAGGCGAAGGCGCCTGGCGTTTCGCCCCTGGCCCCGGGCCGGCTGAAAAGGCGGCAGCGGTCCGGGGCGGGAGGCGCGGTCATCCTTGGTTGCGGTTGGCCGGGCCGAGCCAGACGCCGTCGGCGAGCTGCCAGTCCGGGGCATGGATGGCCACGGGGACTTTTTCCCAGCCTTGGTGGATTCTGGCCATGGTTTCGTCCCACGTTTTGATGCCGCTGAGGGAATCTGGTGCTTCGACGTTGCAGGCGCCGACGGCGGCGGCGAAGCATCCGGCTTCGCGCATGGGCAATCCGCGCAGCATGGCGGCCAGGAAGGCGGCGATGCTGGAGTCGCCGGCGCCGGTGGCCCCCAGAAAACGGTCTTCCTTGAAGATGGGGAACCACATTTCGCGGTTGGCCCAGTCATCCAGTCCGGCTGGCTGGCCGGCGCCCATGGCGGCGAGGCGTTCGCGGCCGGCGGTGCGGATGTACATGCCGCGCTTGCCGAGTTTGACGGCGGCGACAGCGGCGCCGAGTTGGAGCAGCGTGTTGCCGAGCTGGTGCAGTTCCTCGGGGGCGAGGTTGTCGCCCTGGCCGAAGCGATCCGGGGCGAGCATGTAGAGCAGTTCGTCGGCGCTGGGCATGAACACGTCGACATCAGGCAGGAGCGCGGCCAGCAGGCCGTTCCAGTCGACCTGTCCGGCTGGTCCGGCCGGGTCGGGCATGCCTGGGTCGAGCGAGGTCGTGACACCGCAGTCCTTGGCCTGGCGGTACATGGCGCGCAGTTCGCGGCCGTTGTCCTGGTACATGGCGGCCATGAAAGACGGGTAGCCGAAGTGGAAGAGATGGGCGTCGGCCACGGCTTTCCAGTCCACGTCGGCGGCGCAGTAGGTCGCGTTGGCCCCGGGGCAGTGCAGGAAGATGCGGTCGATGCCCGGGATGTTGATGACGATGGAATAGGAGGTGTCGGCCTGTTCGGAGACGGTCATGCCGGCTTCCAGCCCGGGGGCGCGCCGGCGGATGACGTCGAGCACGGACTGGCCGAAGGAATCGCGGCCGATCTTGCCCATCAGGGTGACGGGCACGCCGAGGATATGCATGGACATGCCGGTGTTGGACACGGCGCCGCCGGTGGCGATGGTCGGCGCGCCGACTTCATACAGGCGTCCGGGGTCGAGGTCGAAGTGGTGGTCGACTTGGGGAATGATGTCCAGGCAGATATGCCCGGCGACGACGGCGCGTTTTTCCATGGTGTGTCTGTCCTTTTTCTGAATGTTTAGTGTTTATGGGTTCAGTTTGGGGGCGACTGGGCAGATGACGGTGACAAAGCGGGTCATGGCGAAGTCGGCCAGGGGGGTCATGACGGCGTTGGCGCGGGCCTGGCCGATGATGTTGACGTGCGCGCCGGTGTCGTCCGGGGTGATGACGCCGACCGGCAGCCCGGGTGGTATCCAGCCACCGAGGCCGGAGGTGATGACGAGTCGGTTGGCGGTGTCGGCGGCCTCCTTGGGCAGGAAGTCGATCAGGCAGCGCGGCGGAGAATGGCCGTGGCTGCGGGGGGCGCCGTGGCTGATGCCGGTGAAATGTGTGTCGGCGATGACGACGCTGAAGCGGCAGCCGGGCGCGGCGATGGTCTCGATGACGGCGGTGCGCTGGAAGACTTCGGAGACGCGGCCGATGACATTGGCGCCGGCGAGGACGACGGCGCCGATGGTGACGCCGTCGGCCCGGCCCTTGCCAATGGTGAAGGACCAGTTCCAGGTGGCCGGGTCGCGGCTGAGGACGTGGGCGACGAGGACGCGCCATTCCGGAAAGGGCGGCAGGTCGAACAGTTTTCTCAGTTCGGCATTTTCCTGGAGGAGGGTATCCCGGGCCGCGGCGTTGATTTCCGCCAGGCGGAGGCGCGCCTCCAGGTCGTGCCGTTTTTTTCTGCTTTTGGCCGGGGCGGCCCAGCTGGCGAGGTCGGCGGTGGCATGCTCAATGGTTTTCCAGGCCGCGGCGAAGGGAGCGGCCATGCCCAAGGCCAGGCGGCGCCCGAAGGTGCTGAGGCCCAGGCCCAGCAGAAGCAGCACGGCCAGGACGCCCAGAAAGGCGAATACATGATGGCGGAAGGAATGGTTGAACATGCGGGTATGGGTTGAGCGGCGCGGCTCCCTGGAGGCCGCCGGGGTTCTCCGGGGTATCCTGGCTGCCGTGCCGGGGAGCATTTCTGGCGGCGCACCGCTTCCGGGGGCGATGTGTTTTTCGGGTCACACGCGGCGTTGCCATTAATTCGGCCAGACGTTGCCAAGGAGCTCCGGCGGCGGCCAGCCCGGCGCCGCTGAGGCGATGGCGCCCGCCGTCGTGCCCCGTCTGCTCCAGGTGATTTCTGTCGGACGCCGGCCGGGGCGGCGGTCGGGCCGGGACACGGTCGACGTCCAGGTTGAACCGGGGCTGGACTTGCCCGTCAGGCCGGCAAAAGCGCGTCGGCCAGCAGTCGGATGGAGAGCGAAGGAACGTCAGAACCAGACATTGTCTGCCGGTTTCGGCGCGGGCTTGGCCGCAGGTTTCTCGTCCTTGGCCGCGGGTTTCTCGTCTGTCTTTGGCGTTGCTTTTTTGGCGGCCGGGGTGTCTTGTTCTTTTTTATCGGCCTTTGCGGTTTCGGCTTCGGCCTTTTCTTCGGCCTTTTCTTCGGCCTTTTCTTCGGCTTTCTTATCCGTTTCCGTCTTGGTTTCGGTTTCGGTGGCGGCATCCTGGCTGTCATCATCCGTCGCCTCCGGGGCCGGCGCCGTCTCCTCGGCGGGCGGTGTTTTTTCGATCAGGGTGATTTTCGGGATGGCGGTCAGGGGCACTTCGGGGAAGGCGCCGAGCAGGGTTGCCTCCGACGCGTTGGCCGGGCAGGCAAACAGCATTTTGACGACGGCCGGGCCTTTTTGGACGACTCGTCGAAGGTCAAAGGCGTTGTTGGTTTCCAGGGCCAGGGCTTTGCATTCCAGCAGGGGGCCGCCGGCCTGAAGGCGGTAATCGAGGGTACTGATGGTGCGTCCCGCCTCGATGGCCACCGTGAAGATGAGAAAGACCTCCCCGTCCGTCGGCGCGACTTCTATCCGCAGGGTGTCGGGCACGATGTCAGCGGGGGTGCTGTCATCGCTGGCCATCGCCTCGTCCAGTCTGACAAAAGTGACGGGGGCGGTTGTTCGTTCCATGCCTTCGATGCTTCCGGCGTGGATCTTGACGGGGAAGGGCGCGGCTGTGGCGGCCAGGGCCGCGCCGATGCTGGCCAGGCAGAACAGGCCGACGCGTTTGCAACGTGGTGATTTTGCCTTCATGACCATGTCCTTTTCTCTTGCTGCTGTTGCGGTCAGGTCATGGCGCCGTGGCCAGGGCCTGTTCTTGGGCCGCGAAGACGACGGCCAGGCCGCGTCGGGCCAGGCCGAGCATTTTTTCCAGGTCGTCATTGGAGAAAGTGGCTTCTTCGCCGCTGCCCTGGATTTCGACGAAGCGTCCCGCGGCAGTCATGACGATGTTCATGTCAACCTCGGCGGCGGCGTCTTCCTCGTAGCAGAGGTCAAGCAGCGGCTGGCCGTCAATCAGGCCGACGCTGACGGCGGCGACCGGGGCGACGATCGGGTCTTCCGCGATGACGCCGTCGCGCCGGAGTTTGGCGGCGGCGAGCTGGAGGGCGACGGACGCGCCGGTGATGGCGGCGCAGCGGGTGCCCCCGTCGGCGTCCAGGACATCGCAGTCGACATGCAGGGTCAGGCCGGGGAGTTTCGACAGGTCGACGACGGCACGGAGCGACCGTCCCACCAGGCGCTGGATTTCGGCGGAGCGCCCTGACAGTTTGCCGCGGGTGACTTCGCGTTCGGTGCGTTGGCTCGTGGCCGAAGGCAGCATCTGGTATTCCGCGGTGATCCACCCGCCGGCGACATTCTGTTCCTTCATCCAGCGCGGGACCGCGTTTTCGACGCTGACGGCGCAGATGACCCTGGTGTGGCCGACGGCGACCAGCACCGACCCGGCCGGATGGCGCTGGTAGTTGGGCACAAACGACATGGGCCGCAATTCATCGGCGGGGCGTTTATCTTTCCGTGTCATGTTTGGCTTATTTCTTCCGGTGGTGTATGTTATTGAGTTTGCATGAGGACCATGCCGGTGATTTCCGTCACCCCATATAACTTGCTGTCTGAAGGACGCATTGCCAGTTGCCACGTCATATTTTCATCAAAAGCCTTGAAATTATGGCCCTGGTGCTGATTGCCCTGAGCAGTGTTGTCGGCTGTGACCGGCAGCCGGTTCCGCCGTACAACAACCTGGGCGGCCGGCTGTTGCTGGAGGCCTGCCAGGCCATGGCCGAGGGCCGTGATGACGAGGCCCTGGCGGCTTTGCGCCAGCTGGTCGACCTCGAGCCGGGGAACAGCTTCGCGGTTGATGCTCTGCGTCATGAGGAGCGCCGACGGCACCTGAACACGGCCAATATGATTCTGGCGTCCGGGGACTACCATCAGCTGAGGCTGTTCCTGGCCGGGGTCGAGAAGGACGGCGACAGCAGCCCCGAGCTGCTGTCCTTGCGGGATGTGGCGGACGGACTGGAGGCGCTGGCGGCGGTCTGTGCCCGGCGGCCCTGGGAGTCGTCAGCCGATTTGGAAAAGGCCCTGGAACGGCTGACGCCGCACGCCGACGCCCTCGCCGGCTCCAGCCGGTTTCAGAATTTTTACCGGCAGTTGCAGGCTGATCTGGCGGTTCTGCGCCAGCGGGAGCGGGATGCCAACATCGTGGCGGCGCTGATGGTTTTGGATGAGGCGGTGTTTGCCGGCGACGCCCATGCCGCGGAGCTGTCGTCGGCCTTTGTCAGGAACTTTCCCGAGCATGTGTTTTCCAAGTACAGGCGGCAGTTGCCGGGTTTGGCTTCGGCCGACGCGGTCCGGCGTTTGCGTGCCGGCAGCGGCCCTTCGGTCATGGCGGGAGAGGCTTTGGCCTTGTCCGTGGCCGGAGTGCTGGTCTGGGAGAAGCTGGCTCCGGCTGTGCGGGCGGAGTTGGCCCGGGGCCAGGGCCAGGAGACGTCTCCCGGCGCCTGGTGCCGGCGGTGGATTCTGGCTCGGCAGCAGGATACGGCATCCGAGTATGAAAAGCTGTTTGCCGTTCTGCGCTCGGAGCGGCCGCAGGTCGGTTTGCCGCCGGCGCTGGTCGGCCGCTATGTGTCGCGCGGCCTGGTGACAGGTCAGCAGCTGCGGGCCTGGTGCTGGCTGTCACCCTGCCCGGGGCTGACGGAATTGCTTTCACGCCTCCAACAGATACGAACTCAAAACATCCCGAACTCGACAAGGAACCCATGATGAAAAACACGATGATGCGTCACGCCGGCCTGGGGAGTCTCCTGGCGTTGCTTCCAGTTCTAATGCCGGCGGCCGTTGCCCAGCAGGGTGACGCCAAGCCGCCCCAAGTGCAAGTCCAGGCCGCTGACGCGGCCGCCGGCGCGGCCGCCTTCGACCAGTACCTGGCGGGGCTGCCGGAGGTCGTGGCCACGTATGACGGCGGCGACATCAAGTCAAAGGCGATTGTGCCGCTGCTCTCCGCCCAGAAGGACGCCCTGATGGCCCAGGGCGCCAAGGGCGTTGAGGCTGCCAAGGGATACGTGTTTGAACTGACCAACATGATGCTTGACCAGGCCCTGGCGGTTGACGAGGCCACGAAACGCGGCCTGGCCGCCAACGAGGAAAAGGCCAACTCACAGCTGGCCGAGATCAAGTCCAAGCAGGATGGGGAGGAGTTCAAGAAACTTCTCGCCGCCAATGGCATGGAATCGGAAGAGGCACTCCGCCAACGCATTGCCGACGCCCTCATGGTTGAGGACATGATCAAGCAGGAAGCCGCAGTGACGCCGGAAGACGTGAAGAAATTCTATGACGAGAATCCCCAGTACTTCAATTTCCTGTCGGCGTCGCATATCCTGGTTCGTTTTGAACAGGATGACGCCTCCAAGGCGACGGCCAAGACCAAAATCGAATCGGTTCAGAAGGAGCTTCAGGGCGGGGCGGACTTTGCTGAGCTGGCCAAGCAGCACAGCGACTGCCCGAGCAAGGAGCAGGGCGGCAGCCTCGGCAAATTCGGCCGTGGCCAGATGGTGCCGGAGTTTGAGCAGGCGCTGCTGAAGCTGAAGGAAGGCGAAATCAGTGGGCCGGTGGAGACGCAGTTCGGCTATCATCTGATCAAGAGCGCCGGCGAGAGCACGCAGCCCTTGGCCGAGGTGCAGCCGCGCATCACGGAGTTTCTGGAGCAGCAGAAGGGCCAGAAGACTTACAGTGAGCTGATCGCCAAGCTGCGGGCTGACAAGCACGCGAAGGTCCTGGTGGAAGAGCCGCCGCGTCCGGCCATGCCCGGCATGGCGCCGCATAACCACGACTGAGCCGCGGCGTCTGCGGCAGGACAGCCATTGGCGACATAAAGCCGTCGGGGCGACAGGGTGTGTTCCCTGTCGCCCCGACGGCTTCTGTCAGCATGGAGTCATGCCTTGGGAGCCGTGGGGCCTTGTCCCGGCGCCGCGCCCACCGGTCTCCAGCGTCCTACCGCTCACGATGAGTCCAAGGCGTCCAGTGCGGGTGAATTCTGCCACGTCAACGTCACGACGGCGGTTGTCTCCGGCCCTACGGGCGCCCAGGCGGCGCGACGGACGCCGGCGACCCAGATGATGTGACTCCCCGCCAAAACCACCGGGAGACGATGGCGGTCGTCGCGGGGAATGCGCGCATCCGTGAAGATGTCCTGGAGTTTTTTCGGAGCCGTCGCCCCAAACGGCGTCATGCGATCGCCGGGCAGCCAGGTGCGGACGGTCAGGGCCGGCGGCATGGATGCCGCGGCAAAGCTCTCGGTGCCGGCTTGGCGGGAACGCGCCTGCGGCGACATGGCCGCTCCGGTGACGGCGCGGCACGCCCGCAGTTCGCAACCGAGTTCCGGCAGGTTGAGCACGGGGCTGGTCTGCCAGGACCAGCTTCGGGGGGACATGGCGGCCGGCGCCGGCCCTTCCGTGCCAACCAGGTTGACCTGACCGCGGGCCAGGCGCAGGGCCAGGTGGCGGTTGATGCTGATGCTCAACGGCTTGTCGGAGACGCGGCCAAGGGCGTTCTCCAGGCGGGAGAGAACGTGGTGCGAGAGGGTTTCCCCTTCCGGCAGCAGGCGGCGCAGCACGCGTGCGCGCAGAGCCGGCGAGAGCGCCTGCCAGTCGGCGGCTGTCGCCGGCTGCTGCGCCGCCGCCGCGGCCTCCAGCTCGTCGGCGTCCTGGCGCAGCGTTTTCAGCGATTGTTCCAGCCCGGCGTCCGTGCCGAAGATTTTCCGGAACAGGGGCAGCAGCTGATTGCGGAGGGCGTTGCGGCGGAAGGCGTCGTCGTCATTGGTCGCATCCCGGCGCCAGTCCAGGACGCCATGGGCGAGCAGGTAGCTTTCGATGTCCTGGCGGCGGACGGCGAGCAGGGGGCGGCAGAGGCGTACGCCGCCGATGTCCCGCACCGGCCGCAGGCCGGTCAGCCCGGAGCAGTTGGCGCCGCGGGCCATTTTCAGGAAGAGGTTTTCGATGGCGTCGTCGGCCTGGTGTCCCAGGAAGACCGGCCTGCCGTCGCCGATTTTTTGCCAGCATTCCAGGCGCAGGCGCCTTCCGGCTTCCTCGATGCCCTCGCCGTGCCGGCGGTTCGCCGGCACGACGAGGCAGACGTTCTGGAAGGCGATGCCGCGCTGTTGGCAGAAGCGGCGGCACCATTCGGCATCGTTGTCGGCGTCTTGTCCACGCAGGCCATGATGGCAGTGGACGGCGGTCACGCCGGCTTTGGCCAGGTGCAGGGCCAGGAGCAGCGCGGTGCTGTCGGCCCCGCCGCTGAAACCGCAGAGCACCTGTTGGGGTATCTGGTGGTCAGCGAGGAATTGGGCGATTATATTGGTCAGTGGCATGGCAGGAGACCTTGTCAGAAAGGCGTGGACGATGCAGGCGGCAGGAGACGGACAGCGGCAGGCGGGAGAGCGTGTTCTGGCCGAGTGGGCGAGGCGGCTTTGCCTGCGTCTGCGTCATGATCTCGACGGTGCGGTGGCGGGCGCCTACCTTAGCCGCTACCATGGGTCGGGGCTGGAATTCGCCGATTACCGTGAGTACCAGGATGGTGATGACGCCCGGCAGATTCATTGGCCGGCCTCGCTGCGGACCGGCCAGCTGCTCATGGTGCGTCATCAGGAGGAACGAGAGATTAATGTAATCCTTGGCGTCGATGTTTCACGTTCCATGCGCGGGGAAAGCGGGAAAATCCGGCGGGCGGCGGAAATCGCCGGTTTGCTGGCCTACTGTGCCGCCTGGAGCCATGACCCGATGGAACTGGTGCTGTATTCCGACCGGGTGGAGTGCCATCTGCCGGCGCGCCGCGGCGAGCGCCAGGCGCAGCAGATTGTGCGGGAAGTGCTGGGTGCGGCGCCGCAGTCAGCGGCCACGGACCTGCCCGGGCTGGTGCGGCTGCTGCATGGCGGGTTGCGTCGCCGTTCGCATGTCATTCTGGTCAGCGACCTGTTGGATGAGCATTATGGCGATGGCCTGGGGGCGCTCGCCAGCCGTCATGACGTGCTGGTCTGCCACCTCGGCGCCGACACCGGTGCGGTCCTCCCGGCATCCGGCTGGCTGGAGGTCGAGGACGCGGAGACAGGCGTTCGCCGGCTGGTCGCCGGCGATGCCTGGCGCCACGAGGGCGACCGCCTGGCCCGGGCGCACCTGGAGCAGGCGGCCAGGATTACGGGGCGGGCCGGCGCCGAGTTCCTGCTTTTCCCGCCGGATGTGGCACCGGTGATGATCTTGAGGCGGCGCCTCGGCGCCCGCCAGGGGGGCGCGGCGCGCGCCCGTGCCCGCCGCTGAAGCACGGCGGCAGGTGCGCGGCGAAGTGTGCTTCGCCGTTTTGGGGCACGCTGGGCGCCGAGGCCCTGTCCATGATTCTGATGCGGTGCCGGCGGCGGTGGTCGCGGCGATAACGGCTTGCCGCCGATGGGGGCGGGGCCAGTGGCATTTTTCCTGCATCGGGTTACTTTATAGGGCATATTTGGAGTTGGCGTGAATCGACGTTGTTCCGCCAGGCCTTTGTGTTCCATAACCAAGGACGTGCTCATGACTGCCCGGATGCTGCTGCTCTGTCTGCTGTGTGCCTGCCCGCTGTATGCCAGGTTGCTGGTCAATCCCGACTTTGAAGACACGGTCCCGGCCAAGACGGCCGGCTACCGGAAGGAGCTTTTTCCCGGCTGGGAGATATTGTTGAACAGCGGCGCGGGGTCGTGCGACGCGGCCGTCTCGGAAGACGCGTTTTCCGGCGGGAAGTCCCTCCGGCTGATTTCGATGGCCCCGCGCGGGTTTGTTTCGGCGCAGGCGGTTCCGCCGGTGGCCGTCCAGGCGGGCGACCGCGTGACCGGGAAAGTCATGGTCAAGGGCGAGGGCAAGGCGTACATCCGCTTCTACTATCTTGACGCCGAGGGGCAGCGCGTTGCTGACCAGGGCTACCACATGGAGGGCCGGCGGGCGCAGCCCGAGTCCTGGCAGGAGCTGATCACGCGCTTCACGGTCCCGGAAGGCGTGTCGGCAGTCCGTTTTTCCCTGCAGATGCTGCAGCAGGGCGCCATCTGCTTTGACGCGGCCAAGGTCATTTGCGACCGCGACGCCATCCTGGAAAACGAGCATCTCCGGGTCGCCTTCAACCCGCTGTGCGGCGGGGTGGTGGATTCGCTGCTGTTGAAGTCGACCGGCTTTGAGTTCACTCGCGCCAACAGCCGGCAGGTGGTTGGCGGCCTGGCGGCGGATATTGTCCCCGGGCGGCGCAGCCCTGGCTTGTGCCGTCACGAAGTCTACCTGCTCAACCGCGAGCCGGGGGCGGCCGGCAGCCTGACTTTGCAGCGGAAGATCGACACGGCGCCCCTGGCCGGCCTGGAGGTCAGCAAGACCTTCACGCTGGACCCGCGGAAACCGGAGCTCACCGTCAAGCTGACCTTGCGTAACACGGGCGCCGAGGCGCTGGCCGCCAGTTTCCGGACGCAGAATATCGTGCTTGCCGACCCCGGGGTGTTTTCCTGGCCGCATCCGGACTGGGTGCAGATTTTCCGCCAGCAGGGGCCGATCACCTCGCTCAACAGCATTGTCACCGAGAATTTCCGGGCGGGCTGGGCGGCGCGGTGGTACTCCGGGCCGCAGGCGACTCTGCTGTTTGAGTTTGACGCCGGGCTGGTGGAGAAGAATTACACTTATCTGGCGGATGACATCAGTACGGTGGAGTGGTATTACCGCGAGGCGAACCTGGCCCCCGGGCAGAGCTGGAGCACAGATTACCGCATCAAGGTCCTTCCCGGCGCCGACAGCTTTTTTGTCGACGCGCATGGCCGGACCCAGAAGGTCGAGGAGATTCTGCCGCGGGCCATGCCGGCGCCCCCCCTGTCGGCGCCTTTACCGGAAAGGCTGCAGGGATTTTTCCCCTACGGCGCCCATTTGGGCAATTTGATGCTGCCGGAAATGGTCGGCGCCCGGAACCCCAAGCCGGAGCTCTATCGTCTCAGCGCCGAGCGTATTGTCCGCGACTACGCCGCCGCCTGCTTCAACTTCGTCTATAGCGGCCACCTGGCCTTTGACGGCACGCAGAAGGTCCTCTGGGAGGACGACGGCCGGAACGTCATCGGCGAGCTGGCCCGGGAGCTCGACCTGCGTGTCGCCCTCAGCAAGATCATGCTGCATCGCGAGGATGTCGAACCGGACGCGTATCGCCCCAAACTGGAAAAAAATCTCGAGATGCTGAAAACCGAGCCGGTGCAGAAGTTCCTGCGCCAGTACGAGGATGTCAACGCCTGCTTCTTCTCGGGGGACGAGATTCTGCCCAAGAACGCCGAAGCCATGCTGCTGGCGCATGCGGAGCTGCGCAAGGTCCTGCCGGAAGGGGTGATACCCTTCCCCTACCTGAATTCATCCTCGCACGGCCTGATGCCCTACCTGCCGGTTTATTTCGGCGACTTTTATCCGATCAAGCGCAAGGACGCTTCCGGCCGCAATCCCTGGAGCGTGTACCGGGAGTTTTCCAGCCTGGTGAAGATGGCCGGGGCGACGCCGGTGTGGTTCATGCCGCAGGCCTTCGGGTACCGCAAGCATACCTATGCCCTGGCGACGGCCGGCGAAATGCGCCTGATGGTGAACCTGGCGGTCGCGGCCGGCGTGCGCGGCATCGTCTTCCATGGCTTTGCCAATGGCGGTTGGTCCTGGCGGATGAACTACTACTACGACTATTCCATCTATGGCTCGGCCGGCCAGCGCACCGAAGCCTGGCAGGCCATCGCCGAATGCGGGCGGGACATCACCGCCCTGGGGGCGGAGCTGTGGCACGCCCGGCCGGCGCCGCTGCCTGACGGCGTGGCGGTGGCGTGCGAAGACTTCCAGGAAGCCAACGGCCTTTATCGGGGGCCGGCGTTGACCGCCCATGCGCTGGCTTCGGACCGCGGGCGCTTCCTCCTGGTGGTCAATCAGGACCCGGTCCAGGCGCGCCGCGGACGGCTCTCCGCCGCCGCGCCGCTCTACGATCTGTCGGGCGACCGGCAGCTGGAGCGCGAATGCGACCTTGAATTGCCGCCGGGCGGCGGGCGCTATTTCCTGCTGGATGGCCATCACGACGTCATCGCGGCGGTGGCGGCCGCGCGCCAGACGCGCTCCCGCGCCGCGCAACGGGCGCTGGCGCGCGAGCCAGCCGGGTTGGAAGAGGCGCGGGCGCTCCTCGACCGGATTGACTTCGAGTTCACCCGTCATCTCGACATCCTGGTGACACCCGAGATGCGGGAGGCGACGGCGCGGTATCGCCGCTGGGTGGCCAATCCCGACTCCGCCCTGGAGGACCTCATGACCCGCATCGCCGAGGATTTCTACGAGCTTAACCGGCTGCGGCGCACGCCGGACGCCACGCCGGCGGAAATCGCGCAGTTCACCAGCAGGGTGCGGGCCGATGCGGAGATGGCCGACGCGCAGCTGCGCCGTTTTGCCGGCAACCCCGAGATCGACGATCCGTACGAACGAAAATGAAAGGAGATATGGAAAATTCTGCCTCTTCTGGAGTTTGGGAAAAAACGGGGGCGTGCCAGGCAGGAGGCCATGGATTAGACAATTAACTCTCCTGGGTGCATTGCAAAAAAACTCGTAATAAATGCATTTAAATGCAAATCATGCCAAGATGCATCAAGGTTGCATCTATCTATAAATTAGCCGGTAAAGTCATGATTGGCTTTGCAA
>CAYOUR010000037.1:0-22338 GCA_964407145.1 uncultured Lentisphaeraceae bacterium
TTCTGTTTCCTGGAAACCCAGCGTTTTGCCGGTTTTACGCTAACCGGCTGTGGCCATCCCAATGTCGACGCCGTGATCAAGGCCGTGCGCATGCTCGGGCTGATGGTCCCCCTGTCGCTGCTGGCCCTGTGGGCGGGCAGCCTCGGCGGTCTGTTCTGGGCCAGGACCCTGACGGATGTCCTGGCCGGCGCCCTGGCCCTGGCCATGGCCTGGAAGATGGTCGGCCGCCTGCCGGCCGACGGACAGGAATTGTCGACCGTTCAATCACGCAACCACCAGCAACCGGGAGCAGCGTCATGATGGATTTCTATGGCCGTCGCCTGAACACCTACAAGGCGTGCCTGCACACCCACACCACCACGTCCGACGGGAAGTTCGCGCCGGAAGAGGTGATTCGCCGTTACGCCGAGGCCGGCTACCATGCGGTGGCCTTCACTGATCACCATGCCACCAACCGCGTGTCGGCCTGGAACGGCCTGGGCATGACTTTGATTTCCGGCATGGAAATGCATCCCATGGGGCCACGTGACATCCGCTGGCATTTCGTTGCCCTCGGCCTGCCGGAGGATTATGACCAGTACGACCGCGAGGCGCCGGCCCAGGACGTCCTTGACCAGGCCGTGCAGGCCGGGGCCGTCTGCGTCTGCGCACATCCCTATTGGTCGGGGTTCACTTCGGCGGAAATCGCCGCCCTCAAGAATCTGAGCGCGGTTGAAGTCTACAACACCTCGACGCGCTACATCGGCAAGGCGTACAACATGCAGATCTGGGATGAACTGTCCGACGCCGGGATCGTTCTCCCGGCCGTGGCCGTTGATGATACGCACCGGGCGCGGGATCTGTTCAAGGGCTGGACTGCCATCGCCGCCGAAGACGCGTCGGCCGACTCGCTGCTGGCCGCGTTGCGACGCGGGGATTTCTATGCCAGCCAGGGACCGGAGATCACCCGCCTCAGCTTCCAGGACGATGTGCTGGAGGCCGACTTCTCGCCGTGCGTCGAGGTGATTGGCATGACCAACCGCAGCAGCGGTTACATGGTCGCCGTTCCGGACCAGGAAGAACCCGGCGACCCCTGCCGCGAAATCACGACAGCGCAGATCAAGGTGGTACGCAAGGCCACGCCATCCTGGCTCCGCCTGCAACTGCGCGACCGCGAAGGACGCTTTGCCTGGACCGCGCCGATTATGGTCCCGGGAATCAGTGAACCGTGGACCGTGGACATTGGTGGACGTTAAATGGACAATAGTGGACGTTAATTGGATACTGAAAGGCCTTGGACTGTAGGATGTTAGTAGACCTTCGCCGGGGGGCGTTGGTCCGGGGAAGACGGCGGACAGGTCCGCTTCCTCTATTTGAACCTGCGTGACGATGGCCCGGGCGGGTGACCGGTCAGTGTACAACCCGGCACGCCGCTTGGACAATTTGCCGGAAACCCGCGTCTGGCAGCACGCACGCTCAGTCACGATGTTTCACAGGAGCCATGGATAAGTGAGCCATAATGCGGTTACGTCACCTGTGCACCCGCAGATATCGTCGTACAGGCAGACGTTTGCTGGCTGCCTCTGCCGGAGAAGACTGTGTCCATGCCGCAAAGCGGCATGCGCCCGAATGGGGATGCCAGAACGCAGCCCGGCTCCAAGTCATCTTCACGCGCGTGACCATAGAGGATCGTCATCGGCTGCTGGACGCGGCCGCTCCCGGCTCCAAGTCATCTTCACGCGCGTGACCATAGAGGTGGGGGTCCCCCTTCGGGTGGGTGGGCTGGATTTCGAGGGACGGCAGGAAAAATAACCACCGCCGCCGATTTTTTCAAGCCGAAAATCGCATTATCATCGGAAGTCATTGCTAGCAGATGGCAACAGCCCCAATTTTGTGCGTCGGCGCCATGTTCCGGGAAGACATGTTCCTGTCGTCTCTCCTGTCACCCGGTGGAAAACGCCAAGGCCAGGTCTTGACGTCGACCCATTGATCCGCGCGCTGGAAAACCATGGCCTCCTGCGGATGAATCTTGTGCTGGAGGCTTTTCGAACGATCATCCAAGTCTCCATATATCATTGGGTGACCGGTTACCTGACGGGTAGTCGTTGGGTATTTTCCGCTTGCACATTTCTGAAAACATGTTAAGGTACTGATGCTTTGGCATGATTCCGTGGTGTGTCGTGGACCGGCCGCCGGCCCGGGTGTTGGCGCAGGTGTCTCCAGATGAGAAAAATGGGTTCAGGAGCTGAGAACGTGGCATTGACGGCATTGGAAAGATGGGAGAGCCAGCTGCGGCGGGCACTCGACCAGGTGGACGCCGAACTCGAGGCTAAGTACGGCGGGTCGTTCCGCCTGCGCCCGAACCGCCCCGAACAAGGCCGGACCGCCAATGCCAAATACGATGGACTGTTCAGCGTTGACGCCAAATTCTCCATGGGCTACGCCAGTCAGATGGGGCCGGGATATGTCATTGAAATGCGCACGGCGTCGGCTGAACCGGTCTCGGACGAGGTCCGGAAAGCCATGCTGCAGGACGCCGGCGCCTTTCTGGCTGACGCCCTGAAAGACGTTTTCCCAGACCGTGAATTCGCCTTGGAAATGGATGGCAGTCATTTTCACTTGAGCGGTGACTTGAGCCTTGATGGGTGAATGCCAGGTTGGGCGTGAGGTCCATTGGCGGCGCCGTCACCATGGCGTCCGCCGACCGGCTGCCAGGAGAATAGGAAATGGCGAATCAGCCTGCATCTGTTTTGTTTAAGCCGTTGCCGGAAGGCGGCGGACAATGCCTGGCCTGCGCGCACCAATGCCGCATCCCGGAAGGCAAGGCCGGCCGTTGCGGTCAGCGCACGGCCGCCCACGGCACGCTTTGCGTCCCATGGGGCATCGTTGCCGGCCTGGCCGTCGACCCCATGGAAAAGAAGCCCCTGTATCATTTTTATCCGGGCGAGACGGTTCTCAGCTTCGGCACCCTGGGCTGCAACTTCCACTGCCCTTTTTGCCAGAATTGGGAGACGTCGCAGGTCGGCCAGGACCCGGCGGCCCTGGGAACGGCCCGCGCCTGCCCGGCGGAACGCATCGTGCAGCTGGCGGTGCAGAACGGCAGCCGGGCGATTGCCTCGACCTATAATGAGCCACTGATCAGCGCCGAATGGACAGCCGAGGTGCTCGGCCTGGGCCAGCAGGCCGGCCTCAAAGGCTGTCTGGTCACCAACGGCTTCGCCAGCCCCGCAGCCTGGCAGCGGCTTGACCCGGTGGTCGACGCCGTCAATGTCGACCTGAAATGTTTCCGCGATGACGGCTATCGCCGACTCGGAGGGCGGCTGGAACCGGTGCTGGACGCGATTCGGCATTGGCATGATGCCGGCATCTGGGTCGAGGTGACGACACTGGTGGTCCCGGGGTTCAACGACAGCGACGCTGAACTGCGGCAGATCGCCGAGTTCCTGGTCGGTGTCGATGCCGGCATCCCCTGGCATGTCTCCGCCTATTTCAGCACCTATCGCATGCCGACCGAGCCGCGGGCCACGACGCGGGAACGCCTCCAGGCCGCGGTTTCCATCGGCGAACAGGCCGGATTGCGCCACGTGTACACCGGCAATGTCGGCGGAGCCGGCAGCCGTGAGGACACGTGCTGCCCGCGCTGCGGCGCCGTCGTGATTTCGCGTCGCGGCTATGTGGTCGACGTCAATACGCTCGAACGCGGCGGCTGCCCGCGCTGCGGCGCCGCGGTTTCCGGCCGTTTTCCCGGGCGGGAATGAGGCGTCGGGCGCGCCCAGCCGTCCCATCGTCAACGGCCGACGTCGTCGCCCGCACCTGGAAGCAGGGTGAATTTGGTCAACAAAATGATACTTTTGGACAACACAGGGCGTTGCCGCCGGGCTTGCCCCGCCGGCTTTCCTGCTCTATAGTTATTCCGGTGATGACTGTGCCGCCCGGGTGCAGTCGAAACCGCGGAATGTTCAAGACAGGAGAACGCACATGGGTGTTTTGGCAATCAATGGCGGCACGCCGGTTCTGGCGCCCGGAGCTTTGCAAGTCCTGCCCTGGCCGCCGGTCAGTGAAGCGACGGCCGAGAAGCTCAAGTCGTTGTACTTGTCGCGGCAGTGGTCTTTCAACAGTCCAAGCGAGCAGGCTTTCGAAAAAGCCTTTGCCGAGTACCATGGCGCCAGGCATGGCATTTTCATGACCAATGGCACGGTCACCCTGGAGGCGGCGCTGGCCGCTCTCGGGGTCGGGCCGGGCGACGAGGTGATTGTCCCCGGGCTGACCTGGATTGCGACGGCGATGGCGGTGCGCTACGTCGGCGCGACGCCGGTGTTTGCCGACCTGGAGGCCAGCACGCTGGCCCTGGACCCGGCGGCGTTCGAGGCGGCGATAACCCCGCGGACCAAAGCCGTGATTCCGGTGCATCTGTATGGCACGACCGCCGATTTGGACCGCATCCTGGCCATCGCCAATCGGCACGGCGTCGCCGTGGTCGAGGATTGCGCCCACATGCAGGGCGGCATGTGGAAGGGCCGCGGGGTCGGTTCCTGGGGGGCGGTGGGCTCGTTCAGCTTCCAACAGTCCAAGACCCTGGCCGGCGGGGAAAGCGGCATCTGCCTGACCAATGATGACACATTGGCCGAGCGCCTGTACCGTTTCAAGCACATTGGCTATTCACGTTACGACGAGCAGGGCAAGGCCGGCACGCCGCCGCCGGCCGGGCTGATGTGCCACAACTACCGCGGTCTGGCGATTCCGGCGCTGATCCTGCACGAGCAGCTGCCCGGCTTGTCAGACCTTCTCAAGAAGTACGCGGCGTTCGTCAGCACCCTGGCGGAAATGACGCGGGACATTGACGGTTTCCGGCTGCAGGCGCCGGGGCGCCTGGCGACCCGTCAGGGCTATTATGGCCTGGTCGTGGTTTTTGATGGTCCGGGCTGGGCGAAGGTGCCGCGCGAAAAGCTCGCCGCGGCCCTGGCCGCCGAAGGGCGAGGCTTCGGCGGAACCTATGGGCCGGTGTACAAGCACCTGCTGTTCAATATGCAGCCCGGGGAATACCGGCTGGCGGACGGCGGCTGCCCCGTGTGCGACCACCTGTGTGCGCACGCCTTCTCCATGATCCACTACACCATGTACTACCAGGAAACGGCTGTCGCCACAGCCGAGATCATCCGCAAAATCAGCGACCACCGGAAGGAGCTGGAGGCATGAAAGCCGGATTCGCGGTCAAGAACATCACGCCACGTGTTGGCGTTGAGCTGAGCGGCTTCGGGCCGTATTTGAACCGCCATTCCATCGGTGTCCGCGACCTCCTGGAGGCGAGGGCGGCCGCCTTTGAAGTGGCTGGCAAACGGGCCGTGGTGGTCGCCTGCGATCTGATCGGGGTCACCCGTGAGATCGCCGACCTGGCCAAAAGCCTGATCACGGCCAGACATCCGGAGCTGGCGCCGGCGGACATTCTGATTGCGTGCAGCCATACGCATTCGGGACCCTCGGTGCGGACCTACACCGGCTGGGGGGCGTCGGACCAGGTGTATGTCAGTATCCTGCCATACAAGATCGCCCAGGCCGGGCTGGACGCCCTCGACCGCTTGGAAGAGGTCACCGCCAAGGTGGCGGCCGTTCCCTGCGAGGGCATCGGCCTGAACCGCGAGTATGACAAGGACAGCCCGCTTTTGGAAGACGTGTTGGACGAATCCTGGCGGCCGGCCATGCCGGAGCGGACTGACACGACCTGCACAGTGCTGCAGTTTGCCGCCGCTGGCGGCCGTCTGGCCGGCTTCATGGCCTATTTCGGCTGTCATCCGGTGGTCTGCTGTGCGCAGACGCGTTTCATTCACGGTGATTATGCCGGGGTGGCGATGCGTTGCCTGATGCGGGAAATGCCGGGGTCGGTGGGGCTTTTCCTGCAGGGCGCGCAAGGCGATGTCAACAGCTGCGTCGTGCATAAGCCGGAGCAGGAGGCGCTGCTGGCTCTGGATGTGATCGCGGCCCGCTTCGCGCGCGCCGTCCGGCATGGCCTGCGGGAAGGCCGGGACGTGCCAGTGGAATCGCTGGTCACCGTGCTGCGCGATGTTGACTTTACGGCCCGGAAGTCGTTCACCCTTGAACGCCTGGCGGAAATCCGCCAGGAGCAGGAGGCGATCATCAACCGGGCCGAAGCCGATGACGCGGACCGCGAGGTGCGGATGGCCGCCGTGAAATTGGGGGGTGTCGAGAGGCTGACGGAAATCCTGAAGGCCGGCGACGCCCCCAAGGTGAGGGCCCCGCTGCAGGGCATTCGGCTGGGTCCGGTCGCCTTTCTGGGGACGCCGTTCGAGGTGATGCAGGCCATCAAGAATGACGTGGTGGCCGCGGCCCGGTCGCCGATTCCCCTGGTGATGGGGCTGTGCAACGACTCGCTCGGCTACGCTCCGGACCGGCATTGTGCCCATCGCGGCGGATATGCCGCCGACTTCGTGCCCCTGATCGTGGGGCGGCTGCCCTTCGAGGACATCCATGGCGAACTGTGCGCCGCGCTCCTGGAGCTTGACCGGGAGCTGACGAAAAGCTGAAGCTGAACCTGGGCGTAGCATGAGGCGCAAAGGGCGCGACGGGGGCCTCTACTCCTTTTTGACCGTTCCATCACACGTCCCATCGTCCTATTCCACCGTCCCATGCGTCCCCTGGGCTCCGTTTATGTGTGAAACTGCTTTGACACATGGTGCCTCTGCGACGTATGCGACGGTGGAACAGGAGCTTTGGGCGCTTGGTGGCTTTGTTGGTTGTATATTGGCCGCCCGCGAACGTCCTTCACGTGTCCATTCACCGTTGTTTTTCCGTGCGGTCGCTGTCTTTTCCGGAGACGAGGGTTGCAAAAATGCCGATCTGCGTCGATAGTATCATGTCACATGGGTGTTTTGCAGTAGTTTTTTCGATAGATCATTGAGGCATCCAAAGAAGGAGACGACGATGCGGCAGTTGTTCTTGGTGTTGTTTTTCGGGCTGGCTGCAGCTGTGCTGGCGCAGGAGCTGGTGCGGAATGGCGGTTTCAACCAAGGCAGTCCCAAATACGGTGACCTGCCGCCGGAATGGACGGCCGAGCCGGCCGGCAGCGGCGGCTGGGCCTACGTCAACGACGATGGGGTGCTCGGCACCGACCCCATGGCCGATGCCGTTGCCTTCACGGCCGGCCCCGGCGCCGGCCGGCTGATCCAGAGGATTACCTGCCAGGCCGACACCGAGTATGTCCTCAGCGCGGCCCTGAAGGCGAATGGCTGCGTGCCCATGGTGGAAGTCGTCGGCGCAGACAACCGTGTCCTGGCCAGCCTGAACGGCGACGCCGACCGGCATGGCGTCTGGAAGCATTTTGACCGCAAGTTCACCAGCGGCAAGAACCGCGAGCTGACGGTGCGTCTGACCGGCAGCGTCACGGCCGCGGCCGGCAAGTCCGGCCTCGACCGGGTCAGCGTCCTGCCGGCCGGGGCCGCCCTGCAGGCGCAGGCGGCGGCCGGGGTGGCCCCGGCCAAGCCGTTTGTGGCGCCCGGCGAAAACATCGCCTTGAACAAGCCCTACACGTTCTCGCCGGCGCCGTCATACGGATACTGCACCGACCCCGATGACAAGACCCAGCTGACGGACGGTGTGTACACCGAAGGTTATTTCTGGGTGCAGAAAAGCACGGTCGGGTGGACGCGGGGGATGCCGATCGTCGTCACCATTGACCTGGGCCGGGAGGAGCCGATCAGCGGCGTGTCCTGGAACACGGCCGCAGGGGTGTCGGATGTGAGCTGGCCGACGGGCGTGCACGTATTTGTCAGCAGCGACCGGAAGAACTGGTTTTACCAGGGCGACCTGACTGTTCTGGGAACGCAGGAACGCATGCCGCCGCCGGGGAAATACAGCGTGTTCCGCTATGCGTCGGATGGGCTGCAGACCAAGGGCCGCTGGGTGCAGTTCCTGCTCAGTCAGGGGCCCTATGCGTTCTGCGATGAAATCGAGGTGTACCGCGGCCAGGACGCCTGGCTGGCCAAGGCCGCCGGCAGCGAGGCCACCGAGTCGCCGACCGACTATTTCTGGGGGCAGCAGCTGGTCAACAGCATCCGCAAACGATTGCAGAGCGATTTGTTCGCCGCCGAGGAAAATCTGTCCGGCCTGCCAAAGACGGCGCCAGGCCTGGCCGCGGCCGTGGCCAGAATTCCGGCGCTGCGAGCCAGCCTGGACCAGCTGCCGCCGGTCGACATGGCGCAATTCGCCGCGATTCTGCCGTTGAATGCCGTTCACGAGGCCATTTTCAGTCTGAACGCGGTCAGCCTGCAGGCCGCCGGGTTCACGCAGCCGTTTTTGTGGCGCAGCAATCGGTGGGACAACTTGTCCCTGACGACGGTGCCGCCGTCCGGCGCCGCCGAGGCCATGGCGCCGTTGCGGGTGGACATGATGCGCAACGAAGTGCGCGGCGAAACCGTGAATCTGAGCAATCCGACTGCCGCCCCCCTGGAATACACCGTGTCGGTGGCGGGGCTGCCGGCCGGAGCCGGCCTGCGGCTTTGCGAAGTGCTGGTCACCGATACCAGGCAGGGCGAACCGATTGCCGCCGCCTTGAAAACGACCGAGCTGGCGGACGGCAGCCTGAAGCTGCGGGTGCCGGCGGGCTGCACGCGCCAGGTCTGGCTGTCCTTCAAGCGGCCGACCCAGGCCGACGGGACCTACCAGGGCCGGCTGACGGCCAGGGCTGCCGGCCAGCCGGAATTGGCCGTTGCGGTGACCTTGCGTGTCGCCGGGCAGTTCCCGGCCGCGCCGACCATGCATGTCGGCGGCTGGGACTACACCAATGGCGCCGGAGCCTACTATCGTGCTCCCGGCAATTTGGCGGACAATCTGGCGATCATGCGGGACATTTACGTCGACAGCCCATGGGCCACGAACGGGGTGATGCCGAAGGGCGCGGCCTTCGATGCCGAGGGCCGGCTGACCAATGCCGACAAGCTGGACTATTCAAGCTGGGACGAATGGGTGGAACGCTGGAGCGGCGCCCGTAAATACTGTGTGTTCATGGCGGTCGGGGACAAATTCCACGGCGAGGCGATGGGCACGGACCGTTTCAACCGGATGGTCGGCGACTACATGACGGCCTGGGCCGATTACCTGAAGCAGACCGGCCTGCAGCCAAACCAGCTGGTGGTGCTCCTGTTGGACGAACCGCACCGCAACGAGCAGGACCTGGTCATCATCGCCTGGGCCAAGGCCATCCGCGCCGCCAACACCGGCGTCGTGATCTTTGAGGACCCGACGTATCGCCAGCCTGAAGACGGCCTGCCCGAGATGTACGCGCTCAGCGACGTGCTGTGCCCGAACACCCCGATGATGCTGGATAATGGCGAACCGTTCAAGCAGTTCTATCTCAAGCAGCGTGATGCCGGCCGCGAACTGTGGCTCTACTCCTGCAGCGGCCCGGCCAAGCTCCTCGACCCGATCACGTATCACCGGGCCCAGAAATGGCGCGCCTTCGAGATCGGCGCCAAGGGGTCGTTCTACTGGGCCTTGGGCTGCGGCGGCGGCCAGGGCGACTCCTGGAACGCCTATTCCCAGCCAGGAACGGAATACTCGCCGTATTTCGTGTCGCAGACGACGGTGATGGACGGCAAGCACAGCGAGGCGATTCGTGAAGGCGTGCAGGACTATGAATACCTGGTCATGCTGCAAAAACGCATTGCCGAACGCAGGCAGGCCGGTCAAGGCGGCGCGGCCCTGGCCACAGCCGAGCGGCTGCTCGCTGAGGCTCCGGGGCGTGCCCTGGCCAACGTCCTGCCCGGCAGCCTGGGCTGGCGCACTGCCAAGGACCGTGGCCTGATGGACCAGGTCCGCGTCGAAGTCCTCCAGGCGCTGGCTGACCTGCAGTAGGATTGGCGGGAATGATGTCAAACGGACGGGCCTGAATCGTCAGCCCCGTCCGTTTGACTTTGTGTTTTGACCATCGTTCCGTTTTTCCGAACCAGGGCTCCGGCTGAACTCAGGAAGACAATGATGTCGTCCGCTTGCCGCTGTTGGTCTCTTTGCGTCAAGGCGCTCAACGCGTCCGCGGCGTTCAGGTTTTCCTGGGGGCGTCCAGGCATCCCTGGCGTCCATCGTCCACCCAGACAAAAAATGTCGCCGTTATCGGTTTCGGCGGCAGGAAGGAGCTTCATGGCCGTTCAAGCAAAACGCCCGGCGGTTTTGGTTGGTCAAACCCCGATCCGGCGGGTTGTCTATCCGGTTGGCGCCGACCGTTTGACGCGCTACGCCGCCGCCGACTGTCGGAAGTATTTGCGGCAGTCGGTGGGTTTCCGCGGCCGCGTCGGCGAAGGCCGTCCGTCCGCCGGGGCGATTTTCGTCGCCAGCGTCGAGGACTTTCCGGAATGCGCCGCGTATTTCCAGGCGGCGCCGGCCGGTCAGTTTGACCGTACGGTCATCGACATCCGCGATGGCCGGGTGTGTTTGATTGGCGAGAACCGCCTGTCGGCGCTGTATGCCGTCTACGATTTTCTGCAGCTTTATCTGGGCATTCGTTTTTATGCTCCAGGCGCTTGTCATGAATACATTCCGGCGCTGTCGGGCGTGGAGATCATGGCGCCGAACACGTTTTACCATGGTTCGGACTTTGAGATCCGGGATTTTGTCAACCGGACCAATGATCCGGAGGTGTTTTCCTTTGCCGTCAAGAACCGGATCAATTCCATTTTGGGATGCGGGCCATGGGTGAACGGCTCGGATCAGTGCAGCGTCGAGAACGCGGCGATGATTCATGCGTTTGGGCTGAAGGTGCGCGGCCCGGGGCACAGTTGGAAGCACTTTGTGCCGGAGGCGTCGTTGTTCCCGGCGCACCCGGAGTATTTTCCGATGCGTGACGGGCGGCGGATCGTCAACCACCGCACCGCCTGTTTCTCCAATCCGGAGGCGCGACGGATCTTCCTGGATAATCTGCGGCAATACCTGCGGCGACACCCATACTGGGACATTTTCGCCTTCTGGGCCGAGGACGGGCAGCTCGGCAGCTTCTGCGATTGCGAGCAATGCCGCCAGCGCTCGGTGACCGACTGGTACATTCACCTGGTCAACGAAGCCGCTGAAATTCTCGAACAGGAACATCCGCAGGCCCTTTTCGAGTTGATCGTCTACCAGGGGACGGCCGTTCCGCCCACGCAGATGAAAAACCTGCATCGGGACGGTGAGAACATGCTGGTCAACATCTGCCTCGGGCAGTCCCGGGATCTTTTTCATCCTCTGGCGGAGCGGACGTATGGCAGCGCCGGCGTCATGGACACGTACCGCCGGTGGCGGCAGTATTTGTCGGGAATCGGTTACCGTGGCCGCATCCTGCTGATGGAATACTACAATCTCTGCGAACAGCCCAATTCCGGTCCGGCTGGCCGGGGGCTGCTGTGGCCGCTGGCCGTCATCCGCGACGACATCCGTTTTTACCGGGACGAGGGGCTGTCCGGCCTGGGCGCCTTTACGGGCTTTGACCGGCTGGGCTGGCCATCGCCCTTCAACTTGTGGGCCTGGCTGCGACTCTGGAGCCATTCCGACGAGGAGATTGACCGGTTGAAGGACGATTTTTATCCGAAGTACTTTGGACGCTTCGGAGCCCTGGCCAGGCAATCGATGGAGGAGTTGGAGGCATGCATGTACGCCCCGGCGTCGCCGGAGAACATCGCGGCGCTCGAACGGCTGCCGTCGGTTTCGCTGTTTTCGGACGACCGGCCAGCCTTCCGGATGAAAGTCCTGAAGCTGCATCAGGAGTTCTGCCTGCTGCTCAAGAAGATGTTCCTGGCCTATCAGCAGAACGACTTCCCGGCCTGGGAACGGCTCCGGCCGGCGTATGTCTCGTTTTTTGACGAACACCGCGCCGACCTTGACCAAGTCATGCGGCCGTATCCTCCGCTCTGGCATCAGCACTGGCTCGGCCATTTGCCCTGGAACGGCGGCAACGTCGGCAAGGACATGTCGTCGGACTCATTCAAAATGCTGCGTTAGGCGAACCGCAAGCCGGGGTAATGGCCGGTGACGGCCCGCAATACCTCGCAAAAACGCCGGCATTGCCGGCGACCACGGTTGCAAAAATGGCTTTTGTGAGGATAGTATACCTGTTTTCCTGTATATTTTTGCCAGTTGTACGAAACTTAGGAGAAAACGATGCGACAGTTGATTTTGATGGCGGTGTTTGGCCTGACGGTCCTGGTGGGGGCGCAGGAGCTGGTGCGGAATGGCGGTTTCAACGACGCCCGGTCCAAGTACGGTGAAGCGCCGCCGGAGTGGTCGGCTGAGCCAGCCGGCAGCGGCGGCTGGACTTACGTCAATGACGACGGCGTCCTCGGCGTCGACCCCATGGCCGACGCGGCCGTTTTTGCCGCCGGCGATGGCGCCGGCCGGCTCGTCCAGAAGATCGCGTGTCAGGCTGATACCGAGTATGTGCTCGGAGCGGCGCTGAAGGCGAATGGCTGCGTGCCCATGGTGGAAGTCATCGGCGCGGACGGCAAAATCCTGTCCAGTCTCAGCGGCGATGGTGACCGCCATGGCGTCTGGAAGCATTTCGACCGCAAGTTCAACAGCGGCAAGAACCAGGAGCTGACAGTGCGCCTGACGGGCTGCATCACGGCCGCGGCCGGGAAGTCCGGCATCGACCGGGTCAGCGTGTTGCCGGCGGCGGCGCAGGCAGCCCTGACGCCGGCCGGGACGGCAGCCGGCAAGCCGTTTGTGGCGCCTGGCGAGAATCTCGCCTTGAACAAGCGTTACACCATGTCGCCGGCCCCGTCCTACGCTTATTGCACCGATCCGGATGACAAGAAGCAGCTGACTGACGGCGTCTACAGCGAGGGCTATTTCTGGGTGCAGAAGAGCACGGTCGGCTGGCGCAAAGGCATGCCGCTGGTCGTCACCATCGATCTGGGCCGCGAAGAGCCGATCAGCGGCGTGTCCTGGAATACCGCGGCCGGCACGGCCGGTGTGACTTGGCCGACCGGATTGCAGGTGTATGTCTCCAGCGACCGGAAGACCTGGTTCTACCAGGGCGACCTGACGGTGCTGGGCACCCGGGAGCGCGTGCCGCCGATCGGCAAATACGGTGTCTTCCGCTATGCGACCGGCGCTTTGCAGACCAAGGGGCGCTGGGTGCAGATTCTCGCCAGCCAGAGCCCGTATGCCTTCTGCGATGAAGTCGAAGTCTATCGCGGCCAGGATGCCTGGCTGGCCCGGGCCGCCGGCGAAGAGCCTTTGCCGTCGCCGGTGGAATACTTCTGGGGACAGCATCTGCTCAGCAGCATCAGAATGCGCCTGCAGACGGATTTGGCCGCGGCCGAGGACAACCTGTCCGGCCTGCCGAAAGGCACCTCGGGCCTGGCCGCGGCGATGGCCAAGATCCCGGCCCTGAAGGCCAGTCTGGACACCTTGCCGGCAGTTGATCGTGCCAGTTTTGTGGCGGTTCTGCCCTTGAATGCGACGCATGAGGCGATCTACGGTTTGAATGTCCCCTGCTTGCAGGCGGCTGGTTTCACGCGGCCGTTTTTGTGGCGTAACAATCGTTGGGATAATCTGTCCCTGACGGCGGTTCCCCCGGCCGGGGCTGCCGGGGCGGTGGCGCCCCTGGCAGTGGAGATGATGCGCGGTGAAGTTCGCGGCGAAACCGTGAACCTCTGCAATCCGACGCCGGGTGCCCTGGACTTCACCGTCGCGGTTGCCGGTCTTCCGGCCGGTGCGGCCTTGCGTCTTTGCGAAGTGGTGCCGACCGACACCAAGCAGGGCGAGCCGATCGCCGCGGCCCTGAAGCCGACCGAACAGGCCGATGGCAGCCTGAAACTGCGGGTGCCGGCCGGTTGCACGCGGCAGGTGTGGCTGTCCTTCCGGCGGCCGAGTCTGGCCGATGGCGTTTACCAGGGCCGCCTGACCGCCAAGGCCGCCGGCCAGCCGGAGCTGGCGGTCGGTGTGAGTCTGCGCCTGGCCGGGCAGTTTCCGGCGACGGCGACCTTGCATGTCGGCGGCTGGGATTACGTCAACGGCACTGGCGGCTACTACAAGGCCCCAGGCAACCTGGAGGACAACCTGGCGATGATGCGTGACTTGTATGTCGACAGCCCGTGGGCGACGAATGCGGTGATGCCGAAGGGCGCGGCCTTTGACCCCGAAGGCCGGTTGACCAATGCCGACCAGTTGGACTACACCGGCTGGGACGAGTGGGTGGAACGCTGGAGCGGCGCCCGCAAGTACTGCGTGTTCATGTCGGTCAAGGACAAATTCCAGGGCGAGGCGATGGGCACGGACCGTTTCAACCGGATGGTCGGCGACTATATGACGGCCTGGGCCCGTTATTTGCAGCGCACGGGCCTGCAGCCGAACCAGCTGGTGGTGCTGCTGTTGGACGAACCGCACCGCAACGAGCAGGACCGCGTCATCATCGCCTGGGCCAAGGCCATCCGCGCCGCCAATCCCGGCGTGGTGATCTTCGAAGACCCGACCTACCGCAAGCCGGAAGAAGGCCTGCCGGAAATGTACGAACTCAGCGATGTCCTGTGCCCGAACACGCCGATGATGCTCGCCCAGGGTGATTCGTTCAAGCAGTTCTATGTGAAGCAGCGCGAAGCCGGCCGCGAGCTGTGGCTGTATTCCTGCAGCGGCCCGGCCAAACAGCTCGACCCCATTGCCTATCACCGGGCCCAGAAATGGCGCGCCTTCGAGGTCGGCGCCAAGGGGTCGTTCTACTGGGCTCTGGGCTGCGGTGGCGGCCAGGGAGACTCCTGGAACGCCTATTCCCAGCCCGGCACGGAATACTCGCCGTATTTCGTGTCGCAGACGTCGGTGATGGACGGCAAGCACAGTGAGGCGATTCGTGAAGGCGTGCAGGATTACGAATACCTGGTCATGCTGCAGGACCGGATCGCCCAGTTGCAGCAGGGCGGCAAGGGGGGCGCGGCCCTGTCCAAGGCCGTGCGGCTGCTGGCCGAAGCTCCCGGGCGCGCCCTGGCCAGTGTCATTCCCGGCAGCCTGGAATGGAAGAAACCCAAGGATCGCAGCCTGATGGACCAGGTCCGGGTCGAAATCCTGCAGGTGTTGGCGGAACTGCAGTAGTGTCTGAACGTTGACCAAAACGGGCCGGGCGGCCACGCGCTGCCTTGGCCCGTTTTGGCATCGTCCGGAAGGGCTGACGGCGCGATGGAGAACCTGTATGACATTCTTGGGGTGGCGGCGGATTGCGGCTTCAATGAACTGAAGAAAGCATACCTCCGTCAGGCAAAGCAGTGCCATCCGGACCTGTTTGGCGGCGCCCTGGAAAAGACGGTCGCCTTTCAGCGGCTGGTCAGCGCGTTTGATGTGCTTTCCGATCCGTCTCGTCGCCAGGAATATGACGCGCGTCTGGAGCTGCAGGCCGGTGGACTGGCGCCAAGGGGGGCGTCGGCGGAGGCGTCGCGGTCGTGGTCCGGCGGGAATGGGCCGGTTATGGACACGCTTGCGGACGATATCTTGGAGGAGCTGGTCGTCGGCAATGACTTGCCAGCGCACGCGACTCTGCAGAACCTGATGCTTGATCTGGCCGGCACGGAGCGCTTCATCATGTTCCGTGAAGCCAGGACGTTGTTTCAGCAGGGGTATTACCGTGCGAGCCTGCGGCTGTGTGACCGGCTGGTCAAGGCCAGTCCGCACAATATCCTGTATCATTTTTATCTGGCCGATTCGGCTTCGCGGCTGGGGAAGTCCTGGCGGGCGAGTCGTCATTACCGGATTTGCCTGCAGATCGGCCTGGGGCGGACGCCGCCGCAGCGTCTGCGCCGCATTCGGAGTCGGTACGCGAAGCTGCTGGCGCAGCGCGGCTGGTTCGGGCGGTGGCTGGCGCGTTTTCTTCACGTCGATGGCCCGGTGCAGTTGAGTGAGGAAGACCGCAGCCGGCAGGTGCTGGAGGAGGTCTTTGCGGCGGAGGCGCGCCGTCAGCAGCGGCGGTTGGGCGGGGGGCGGCCAGGCGCCAGGCAACGCCTGGCAGGGACGCGGCGCCGCCAGCTGGGCTCGCATTCCAGAGGTGACCAACGCTGAAACGCGCCGGCGCCGGCGCCGCGGGATTCAGGCCGCAGAGGCCACCATCGCCTGGCGTCGTCCCTGGCGACGTATTCATCTCATTGGCCGCCATGGAAAGTGGACGCAGTGCCGGCCTTTCCGCCCAGAGGCGGGAAATCTTGTTGTCTTCGGCTTGAAAAACAGTGCAAATGGAATAAACTAGTAAGACAGGTCTTTGCAGAGGGTGGACGCGCCGGTCAAGACGGTGTGGCGTAGAACAGATTAACAGTGCAATTCTTGATAGCAGAGGTGCGGACAATGGCTTATCTCGAGTATGAAATCGACGGCGAGCACAAGGAGTATACCTTGGGGACAGGGGATGTCATCATCGGTCGGGGCGCCGAGGCTGACCTGCAGTTCAACGAAGACCCGGAGATGAGCCGCAAGCATTGTCTGATCATGTATCGTGATCCGGAATATATGCTGCAGGACAAGGGCGCCACCAACGGCACCTTCCTCAACGATCAGCTGGTCGGCGGGTCCGCCATCCCCCTGAAGGACGCCGATGAAATCCGCCTGGGCAAGACGTTCCTGACCTTCCGCGTCCGCCGTCCTGGTGAGACCACCCTGATAACCCAGAAGGTCGAAAAAGAGATGCGCCAAGGCCATGGTTTCGGAACCATCATGCGCGGCATCGTCGAAGACAGCAAGACACAGAACAAGTCCTGAGCTTTCCACCTGTTCGGGGCAGTGCGAAGACGCCTGGCCCGGCTTGGCCTTTGACAACAGCGCCCGCCGCCATGCATCCGGATGGCGGCGGGCGCTGTTCTTTTTCCCGCCGACAGATACCCGCTTGTCACGGAGGAACCGCGGCCGGCCGCGGCGGCCCGCCGATTCCGGCCGATTCAGATGTAGCGTTCGCGGAGCAGTTCGGCGGCCGACGCGTCAAGGCGGTCGGCGCGGCGGACCTGCTCGAACAGGGCGAGCAGGTCCTCCACGTGCAGGCGGCGCTTCTGTTCACCCTGCAGGTCGTGCAGGATGGCGCCGTTGACCATCATGACGAGGCGGTCGCCGAGATGAGCGGCCTGATGCATGGAATGCGTCACCATGACCGTGGTCAGGCGTTCGCGGGCCACGATGTCGCGGGTCAGGCGGATGACTTGGTCGGAGGCCTTCGGATCCAGGGCGGCGGTGTGCTCGTCAAGCAAAAGCAGGCTGGGTCGCTGCAGCACGGCCATCAGCAGGGTCAGGGCCTGGCGCTGGCCGCCTGAGAGGCTGCCGATGGCGTTGTCGAGGCGGTCCTCCAGGCCCATGCCCAATTCCGCGACCCGGTCCTGGAGAAGGCGCCGGCGGCGGGATGACAGGAGCCATCCCAGAGCCCGTGTCTGACCGCGCCCGGCGGCCAGGGCCAGGTTCTCGACGATGCTCAGGTTCGGGGCGGTGCCGCTGAACGGGTTTTGGAAGACGCGGCCAATCAGCCGGGCGCGACGGTGTTCACCCCAGCGGGTGATGTCGCTTCCGGCGAGGGTGATGGTGCCGGTGTCAGGCGGAAACGCGCCGGCGATCAGTTGCTGCAGCGTGGATTTTCCCGAGCCATTGGTGCCGATGACGATGACAAAGGAGCCGTCTTCGACGGTCAGGGACACGTGTCGGACAGCCTGGACTTCATCCGGCGTGCCCGGATTGAAGGTCTTGCTGATGTTTTGCATGTCAAGCATGGCGTACCACCTGTCGGTGCTGCAGGTTGCGGATCAGGTTGGGGAGGACGAGCGCGGCAAAGACAAACACGGCGGTCATCAGTTTCAGGTCATTCGGGTTGAGTCCCCAACGCAGGGCGATGGCGATCAGCAGGCGGAAGAGCACGGCGCCCATGACGGCGCCGACAATGGCCAGGCCGAAACGGCTGTTGCCGACCAGGGCCTGGCCGATGATGACGCTGGCCAGCCCCAGGACGACCATGCCGATGCCCATCTGCACGTCGGCAAAGCCCTGGAATTGCGCCAGCAGGGCGCCGGCCAGGGCGATCAGGCCGTTGGCGACGGCCAAGCCCAGGACGAGCATGTTGCCGGTGTGGACGCCCTGGGCGCGCATCATCTGGGCGTTGTCACCGGTGGCGCGCATGGCGGTTCCCAGGCTGGTATGGAAAAAGAGAAAGAGCAGCAGGCCGATGGCGGCGACAATCACGGCGGCGCCGGCCAGGGCGGCCAGCGCGCCGATGTCGACTTCCCAGCCGCCGAGCAGGATGCTCTCCCGCCCGCCCGCCAGGCGCCGGCCGAGATCGCCGGCCTGCTGGGCCAGAGTGGGGGAATGCATGAGCGGGATGTTGCTGCGACCCATGATGCGCAGGTTGACCGAATACAGCGCCGTCATGACCAGGATTCCGGACAGCAGGGCGTGGATGTTGAAGCGGGTATGCAGGATGCCGGTGATCATGCCGGCGACCATGCCGGCCGCTCCTCCGGCCGCGGCTGCGGCGAGTGGGCTGGCGCCGCGCAGAATGAGCACCGCGGCCACGGCCGCGCCCAGGGTGAGGGAGCCGTCGGCGGTGATGTCGGCGAAGCCGAACACCTTGAACGATATGTAGATGCCCAGGGCAAGCAGGGACAGGATCAGGCCGATCGTCAGGGAACCGATCAGGAGCATCATCGGGCGCCTCCGTTGTTCGTGATTTCCGCCAGCGGGGCCACCCAGAGTGCCCCGCGTTGGAACAGGCTGTCGCCGGCGCCGCTGATGGCGCGGTCGTCGTTGACCAGATGCAGCAGGTCCACCGGGGACTGGGTCTGCAACAGCTCATGCAGCACCGCGTCCAGGTCAAGCTGGCCGGCCGGCAAGGTGCGATACGTCAGCGCGGCGGCGTGGATGTGACTATGCAGGCTGGCGTCGGAGGCCGACAGCGGCCGCACATAGGGCGCCAGGGCGGCTGAGGGCCGTCGGGCAACGACGCCGACGGCCAGGGCCAGGTGGCGCGCGTGCACGCGTTCCGGCGTCAGGTTGAACCAGCGCCGCGCCGCCGGAAAGTCGAAGCAGCCATCGGGCGATTCCGCGATGGGTGAACGCAGCAGCGACGCTCCGACCAGGCCGGCCGTATCCGCGAGCATGACCAGGACGGCCTGCGGCGCATCGGCCAGTTCCAGGGCGGCAGTGGCCAGTTCGCGCAGGGAGATGGCTTCACTGCTGATGCCGCTGCCGGCAAAACGGGCCTGAACGGCGAAGTCGCCGGTGAGATGCAGGGCGTGGGCGACCATCAGTTCCGGCGTCAGGCGCTGTTCGCTCACCATGAAATCCGGCTGTCCGCCGCTGTCCGGCGGCAGCGCCAGGGCGACGCCGCCGGCAGCCAGGAATTCACCGGCGTGGCGGGCCGCGTCATCGCCTTGGTGGCCAAAGGCGCCGATGCCGATGGCGACGTCCCGGGGGCCGAGCTTCAGGGGGGTGCTCAGCCCTGGCCTTCCGGGGCTGTCTCCGGCGACCTGTTCCGGGTTGCCGAGCAGTGCGGCGTTCATGCTGGCCGCCGGGTTTTCGTCGACGATCTGGCAGGTCAGGTTGCCGAACTGTCGTCTGGCGTCTTCGCGGGCGGGAGCCGCGGCCTTGTCGGCTGGCGTTTCTGGGGTGAAGAGGTCGAGGGTGCCGGTCATTTCCAGGATGGTGACCACGGCTTCGGACGGTTCCCAGACTTCCAGCCGGCCCTTCTGTTCACGGAGCATGCGGCCATATTTGATGAGGATCCGGATTCCGGCCGAGCTGATGTAGGTCACCTCGTGCAGGTTGAGTCGCACGGCATGGCTGCCGTTGCGGACGCATTCGTCCAGCTCCAGGCCGAGGGCGTCAGCGTTTCGGGCGTCAAGCCGGCCCTGGAGGCGGACGGTGGTGCGGTCGCCTTCGTGTGTCGTCGTCATCTCCATGGGGTTATTTCCTTGGTTGATTTTGCCCGACCACCTGATCGGCGCGCTGTTGCAGCGAATCCGGCAGTTTGAAGCCGATGCGTGCGGCATTGTCGAGGTTGGCCACGACGATGGTTCGGCTGATGGCGGCGAAGGGGATGCCGGCCGGGTTTTCGCCGCGCATGACCCGCAGCATGAGGGCGGCATGGTCGCGGCCGCCCTGTTCATAGTCGCGGGCGACGGCGACGGTGGCGCCGCCGGAGACGGCCTGGCCGCTGACAAACGAGAACAGCGGCTTGCGCGCTTGCGTGGCGGCGTGGGCGATGGCGGGGAAGCCGGCGTCGTGCAGGTTGCCGGCGACTTGGCAGATGGCGTCGATGCCGTCGTTGGCCAGGGCCAGGGCCGCCGCGGGCACTTCCGAACTCTCCGTCGTGGAACGGGTCACCAGGGTGATGCCGATTTTCCGCAGGGCTTCGGCCATCTGCTCCTGGTTGAAGACGGAGTTGTCCTCGCTGGGATTGAAGAGAGTGCCGACGCGTTTGGCGTTGGGCAGGCATTCCTGAATGACCGCCGCCATGCCGCTGTAATCGCTCATGGTGCAGATGCCGGTGAATCCGGGCAGGTGCTTGGTGAAGCTCTCACCGGCGCCGGCGAGCAGCGGGTTGGCAGTCAGTCCGAAGATGACCGGCATGGGGGGCTTTTTATGGACGGCGGCCTCGAGGGTCGGGGTGGTGATGGTCAGGAGCAGGTCGGCTCGGCTGTCGACGGCGGCGTCGATCATCATGTTGGCGGTCTGCATGTCGCCCTGGGCGTTGCGGTAGGTCAGGACGAGGTCGCGCCCGGTCTGCAGGCCGAGCTGGCCGCAGGCGTCCTGGAATCCGCGCATCCATTGTTCGACCATGAGTGACTGCGAGTAGCTGACCAGGTGGACTTGCCAGGTTTTGCCGGTTGGCAGCGGCGGTGGCGGTGGCGGCCCGGCGTCGCGCTGGTGCTTCTGGCCCTGGGCGTCGATGACGATGTCGGCGTTGGCCAGAATGTCGTCGGGCAGGCGCCAGGGGTCGCGCAGCTTGGCCAGGGTCTGCTGGTTCACGGCCAGTTTGCGCGGCATCACGTCGTGGACAGCGAATTGCCGCGGGTCAATGCTGCCGATGAGCAGTTCGCCGGCGAGGCGACCGCCGGTTTTGCCGACGTCGTAATAATTGGCGCCAAGGCCGACCAGGGCTCCGGCGTCGGCATGGTCGGGGGCATAGCCCAGGATGGGGATGCGGGCGGCGGTGGCGGCGCGCAACACGGATTCGATGGCCGCCTCGACCGAGTTGTCACCGCCGATCAGAAAGGCCTCGATGCCCCTGGCTGCCAGGGAAGCCGAGGCCTCATGCACCCCGGCCGTGTTCTCCACTTGGGCGACGAGCAGCTCAAGGCCGAGTTTCCGGCATTCGTCGCGGGCCATGTCCAGGCAGGCCAGCGAGCAGGCTTCGCCCGGATTGACTACGGTTCCCAAGGTTTTCAGAGCCGGATACAGCTGTTTGGCCAGTTGGACGGTTTGGCGGACTGGCTGGAAGGTCCCGACGCCGATCAGGTGGTCGGGATGTTGGCCGGGGCCGTCGCCGCTGATGCCGACGCCGGCGTTGAACGGGTCGGTGACGACGGAGAAGACATGACGCAGTTTGCCGGAGCGGTTGGCATTGGCCATGGTCTGCAACGACGGCGTGCTGACCGTCACCACCAGGTCGAAGCCGCCTTGCAGGATGGCCTGGGCAATGGCGTTGGCCGTCACCAGGTCGCCCTCGGCGTTGAAGCGTGTATAGGTGACTTTGCGGCCTTCCTGGAAGCCGGTTTCGGTCAGGCCGTCAATGGTGCCGCGCACGGCGTCGTCCAGAATCGGCCGACTTGCATGCTGGAAAATGGCGACGGCGAAATTGTCGCTGGAAGAGGAGGCATTTTTCCGTTGCCGGAGGTCGGAGAGCAGCAGTACTGCCGCTGCCGCTGCAATCAGTCCCAGGCCCAAGGACAGGCGCCGCATCGTGCCGAGGACGCCCTGTCGATCTTTCGACGTTGCCATGCTTTTTGTCCCATTTGCTGCGGCGCCGGCCAGGCGGGCCGGGCGTCAACTGTCCTGTCATGCTCCCTCAAGGAGGGGGGGGCGTCAGGTGGAAAATGTATACGTTGAAGCGGAAATGTCCAGCAGCAAGAGCAGATTATGGGCAGTGGACCGTAACCGGTCACCGATTGAGAATTGCGCCATGGTATGGTGTCGTCGTCCTGGCACGATGCCCGGCAAATGAGGCTGGACGACCTGCGGCAGCCGGAAGGCTGGACTGCCTATGACCGCCCGAAGGGCGGGACAAACATAACCCCGGGTGACCGAAGCCCGAAGGGCGAGGAAACCCGGGGGAAGAGACACCTCTGCTTTGGCCGCCCGGAGGGCGGGACACCCTACGGCAGCCAGAAATCAAGCGCCTGTCACCACAGTTCGCACGTTGACCGCAATTCTCAATGGGTG
>CAYOUR010000038.1:0-8444 GCA_964407145.1 uncultured Lentisphaeraceae bacterium
CTCATACAGGAACACGTCGTCAAACCAGGCCTTTCCCGTGCTGCCCTGGCGGCAATAGCAGGTGATGTCGAAGCTGGTCGCTTCGGCCGGGATGTTGCGCACGTAGCCTTCCACCAGCAGCCATTCGCCATTGGTGTCCTTGGCTCCGCTGGGATAGGAACCGCCCAGGAATTTGTCGCCGCTGTTCCACTGCACGCAGACGGTCGGGCCGTTGCCCTTCATGCCGGAGGACTTGACCCAGACGCCGAAATGGTAGTATTTTTTCCGGTCAAGCTGGATGCGCTGGGAGCAGAGCACGTAGGGCTTCTCCTCCTGATGCGAAAAATGGAGGCTGTTCTGGCCGTTTCGCGCCGTCTCGGCGCTGACCGTGTAATAAGGCGCCTTGCCGCCCCAGCCGACGGCCCGGCCATCGGCGTCGGTCTCCTCAAAACCGGGATTGCGAACCAGGTTGACCGGCTCCTGGGCCGTCAGAGCGGCCGCGAAGACGATAATACCGGACACGGTCAGGGCAGACGCCCACTTGCGCACATTCATGATGCTTCTCTCCAGTCGGATTGACTATGGGTGGGAAAACGCGGGCTGGGAAAATCGTTTCATTCCGGTACGGTTCGTGGCCTGGCCGGGGAGTGGCTGGCCGAGGGCCGCCTCACTGTCCCCCGGCCGAGCGAAGCAACGTCTGCAAGGCGACATTGCCGGTAGCCTGGGCGAGCTGCAGCGGCGTGAGGCCGTCCCGGTTGCGGGCATTGACCGCGGCATCGGCGTAGACCAGCATGGCGGCCAGTTCCAGACGACTTTGCGCAACGGCCAGATGCAACGGCGTCTGGCCAGTCCTGCGGTCAACGGTGTTGACGCTGCAGTTGAGCAGGAGCAGTTCCCGGCACAGGGCATCCGCCGCCGGCCCCGGCAGCTGCATGGCGGCCAGCAGGTACTGGCCGGGGGCCGGGCCGTCGACCTCCTCAAGGCCGTGGCCGATGATCTTGGCCGGCAGCTGGACGCCGTGCGCCAGAGAACTGGCAATGACACCGGCGGGAATCAGGTTGACATCGACGCAGCGCCTGATCAGCTCTTCCAGGAGTCCGCTGGTTTCAGCGGCCGCAAGTCCCTCCGGATACAGCGCCGCCAGCAGAATGGTCTGTTCGGCGCCGGGATCCATTTGAGCCAGCCTGGCCAGGACGGCATTGGGATTGCCGCCATGCTCCTGCAAGGCAGCCAGCAGTTTGCCGCTCAGGCCAGGCCAGGCCGCGGCATCGTTCCAACCAGGGTCAGCCAGAATCACCTCGACGGCGCGTCCCAGGGCGGCGGTTGCGGCGGTGTCATGTCCATCGCCGGCCGCCAGCGTCACTTCCCGCCGCACGGCCTGTTCCTCCAGCCGCATGATCTGCATTTTGCGGAAAAGCGCCTGCCGGCGCAGCAAAATCCGCGACGACGGCAGCAAGCCGGCATTGGCCAGTTCGGCTTCCAGCCCGGCCAGCCGCTGACGGGCCGCGCCCAGGCGCCGGTGCAACGGCCGCCCGGCCTCCGGCAGGAGATAGACTTCCGGCTCCGGCGCCGGCTCCGGCTCGCTGGACGCCGCGGTTTCAGGCTCCATCCCCCCGGCGGTGTCCGCCACGACCGGAAGGTCGCCGGCCCGGCTGCCCCAAAGCTGGCGGCCAAACCGGAACAGGGCCACCCCCCCATATCCCAGACCCGCCAGCACCACCAGCAGCAGGACAGCAAGCGCAATCCTGCGCCGGTGCCGCCAACAAGCCAGCCAAGAAGCGCCGGCCAGACGCCGGCAGCCCACGATGACCTGGCCGGAGAGAGGATGCCGGGCCCAGAACGAGTTGCGCAAGGCGTCAAGCTGCTTGAGCAGTTCAGACGGATTGGCCGGCCGGTTTTCCGGCTGCTTCGCCATCATCCGGGCCACCAGCCGGCTTGTGCCTGGAGACACTTTCGGGTTGACTTTCTGGACCGGCGCCGGGTCTTGCTCCAGAACCTTGGCCATGACTTCAAAGGAGTTTTCGCCGACGTACGGCTTCACGCCGGTCAGCATATGATACATGGTCGCGCCCAGGCTGTAGATGTCGGACTGGATGGTCACCTGGTGAGCGGCGCGGCATTGCTCCGGGGATGCGTAGAACGGCGTCCCCAGGACCGTGTCCAGCAGGGTCACGGACGACTCCCCGGCCGCGCTGTCCGGTTCGCTCTTGGCAATGCCCAGGTCCGCCACCTTGACGTCGCCTTCCTCGGTAATCATGATGTTCGACGGCTTGATGTCCCGGTGGACGATGTTCAGCCTCTGTGCGACTTCCAGCACTTCGGCCACCCTGGTTGCAATGATCAGGACGTTCTTTTCGTCAAGCGGGCCGCCCACCAGCCATTCGGCGATGGTCTGGCCGCGGACGTACTCCATGGCGATGTAGTTCACCCCGGTCGCAGGGTCCTGGCCGACATCCCAGACCTCAATGATGTTGGGATGCTTGAAACGGGTCGCCAGCTTGGCCTCGCGCAGGAACCGCTTGCCATGGTTGGGATTGCGTCTGGCGATTTCCGGCGGCAGGATTTTCAGGGCGCACTGCCGGTTCAGCAGCACATGCGTCGCCAGGTAGACTTCACCCATGCCGCCGTAGCCGATCAGGCTCTCAATGCGGTACTTCTCCACCATGTCTCCCGGATGGAGAAAAGGCTCCTGGCTGCTGTCATGTGAGGATGCGTCAGTCATGGCACATTCTGGCAAGGGGGCTGCGGGCGGGACGCCGCCGGCAGCCCCGGGTCAATTGCTGCTCCACTCAAACGGGTCAATGCCTTGGATATGAGACAACCACCGCCGGTAAAGGTTCAAGTCCAGCGGCGGCGTGCCGAAAATATAATGATTCACGCCGCGGATCCCGTCCGACTCCCATTCCAGCAGATAAAGCTGCCGGGCGCCCCGGGCCGCCGGAATCTGGCCGATGACGGCATTGCTGTTGGCCGGAACCGTGAAGTCCAGGTCGAGGACCATGGTGCGCGTTTCATCGCGCATGACCCGGCAATGGCCGCGGCGCTCGCGCCGGGAATCGTTGCAGGCGGTGATCGGGCAATTCCACGATTCCGGGTCCGACATGATGACGCAAAGCTCCTGATGGACCCGCTGCAAGTAGAAATAGGCCAGCTTCCTGGTGAAATAGTAGTCGACCACCGCATCGGAGAATTGCGGCCAGCCGTCAATCATGTTCCACCACAGGATGCCGCTGGTGCGCCATTTCCGGGTGCGGAACCGTTCGACAAAATACTTCATCGCCTCGGCTTGGACGATCTGCGAGGCCAGGGCGAAATCCCGGAGGCTTCCCGGCGGGTCGCTGAAGACTTCGGTGATCTGCCGGGCCATCAGGTCAATGCGGGTGTTGAGATGCGAGACGCCCGGCACCGGGTCGGTGGCATGGACGCCCCACTCCGGATTGTCCAGCCAAGGCCAAAGACGGGCCGGGCTGATGAACTTCTTGACGGAGGAGACCGCCGGGCAGCCATGGTAGCCGATTTCCGACGCGAAGCAGGCGGTGTTGTTGGCATAGAACGGGCTTTTGCAGTAGTCGCGCGCCCCCCACAGGTGCTGTTCCGGCCCGAGGCGGTCATTGCCCTTGAGGGCGACAATCGGCGGGCTGATGTACGGCGAGCTGGGCAGGTAGGGCCGCGTCGGGTCAAGGCGGTCAAGCACCTGCGGCAGGACTTCGCGGGTGATGCGGTTTCGGCCGGGGTCGCGGTAGTTGCCGAGCCAGCCGACATAGCCCGAGTCGCACTCGTTGTCGCCGGCCCAGAGCGCGAGGCAGGCGTGCTGGCGCCGTTCACGGACCACGCATTCGGCTTCCTGGCGCAACTGGGCGAGGAAATCCTCGTCCTGCGGGTAGGCGCCGCAGGCCATGGCGAAATCCTGCCAGACCATGATGCCCTCGCGGTCGCAGATGTCATAGAACACTTTCGGCTCATAGACATTGCCGCCCCAGCAGCGCAGCATGTTGCAGCCCATGTCGGAGAACAATTCCAGCATGCGTGGAATGCGTTCGGCGTCGCGGCTGTGCAGGGCGTCGGCCGGGACCCAGTTCGAGCCCTTGACGAAAACTGGCGTGCCATTGACCAGGAAACGGAAACGGCCGGGATTCTCGGGCGTATTCAGGTCTGTGCGGTCCAGCTCAATGGTGCGGATGCCCAGTTTGACGCCGCGAGCCGCGACGACCTGTCCGCGATGCAGGATTTCAACCGTGACATCATACAGGTCGGGTTCGCCATAGCCGCGCGGCCACCAGAGGCGCGGCCGGGAGACGTCAAACTGGAACTGGTTCCAGACAAAGGGCATGAGGCGTTCAACCGAGAACGACGACTCGCCGCAGCGGCCGCGCAGCCGGATCTGGAAGTCCTGGAGCACGGGCTCGGCGGTTCGGAAATGGACCCAGGCCTGCAGCCGGGCGCGTTCCTCCGAACACGACCGGGTGGTGATGTACACATCGTCGATCTCCACCTCCGGCCGGTTTTCGATGGCGACGGGTCGCCAGATGCCGGCCGAGACGATCCGGGGCATGATGTCCCAGCCGAAGCAATGGGCCGGCTTGCGGATGCGCAGCATTTCAATGCCAAAGGCATGGGCGCTCATCCATGGCTCCAGGGGCGCCTCGCGCACCGCGTTCAGCGGTGACTTCAGGCAGACGAACAGGACGTTGTCCTCGCCGGGATGGCGCAGAAGCCCCCGCAGGGGCAGGCGATGCGGAATCAGGGCATTGCTGGTCGACGCCACCTTTTTGCCGTTCACCCAGACCTCGGCGAAGCAGTCCAGGCCCTCGAAGACAAGTTCCGGATTCTTGAAGGACGGTGACGGGAAATGGTGTTCGTACCACCATTGGTGAAACTCATACGGGCGCAGCTTCAGGCAATTGTCGGCGTAGAACGGGTCTTCGAGCTCGCCGGCGGCCATGAGGTCCAGTTCCACATTGCCGGGGACGGTGGCCGGAATGGCCCGGAGGTCGGCGGCAACCAAGTCGTCCGGCTTGGTGATCGAAAGAGTCCCCTCCAGAAAATGGCGCAGTGTCCAGGGGCCGTCCAGGGGCACTCGGGCAGACCCGTTGAAAAGCTGAGCAGAGCCGTGGTTCATGGCGCGCCTTTCTGCCGGAAAAACGCCGTTCCGGGCTGCAAACACAAGTGGATAAGCCTCTGGTTCTTCAGGTGGGATTAACATACCCCCTGCCAGGGCACAATGCAAACCGGCGAAACGGCATTCGGGACGACGCGGGCAACCGGTCACCCATTGATCATTGAGCCATGACGCGGTTCTGTCGTCCTGGCAGGATGCCCGGCAAATGAGGCTGAACGACATACGGCAGCCTGAAGGCTGAACGACATATGGCAGCCCGGCAGCCCGGCGGCCCGGCGCCTCGCCTTGGGCGCTGTGAGGCCTCAGACTTGCGGGCGGATGACGGCGAGAAGGTCCTTCAAGGCAGCCACCGCGCCGGCGGCGGGCATGGCGGTCGCCGGCCGCGCGGCCAATTCGGGCAGGGGCAATTCCCAGCCGCAGGCCGGTTCCGATTCGGACAGGACGCCAAGCCGCAGCACCACGGCGCCATGCAGCACGGCCCAGCCATCCGGAAGCGCCGGGGCGGGCGCCGATTCATAGAATCCGACCAGCATGTCATCAGCCGAGCCATCCAGCAGCCTGGCCACGGCGAAGTCGAGGGCGGCGCGGGCATCCTGGGGGCCGTAGAACACCATGTGCGGCCCGGCGCAGCCGAATTCAATGGCGGCCAGGTTGCCGGGCGTATTGGCATAGCCATGCGGGAAGATCATCGGGCTGGCCGCACGGGGGCCTTTGCTGGCCATCTGAGTGAAGAAGGCGTACCCGGAGCCCATGGAACCGAAACGCGTAACCGTGCTGATGCCGTGACGCTGGTTGCGGGCGCCGTCGATGGCGGCGCCCACCTCGGTGGAAATCGCCAGGCGAGCCGCGGCCAAAAGCATGGCGCCGCCAGGATCAAGGTAGCCCTTGACGGATTGCAGGTACGGCTTGGGGCTGAAGTCCGCCAGACGGGCATTGGCGTCCGGGCCGGCCTCAAGCCATTCCGGATGCCGGAACAGCTCGTCGCCCGAACCGATGTTGGCGGGCAGCACCCAGCCGGCCTGGAAGACCAGCACGCGGCGGGCCGGGTGCGGGCTCGGAGCCGGCCTGGCCGGTGATGCCGTCCCGGGCTGATGTCCGGCCAGCAGGGCCAAGGCCGCGTTGTTGCCACCGATACCGGCGGAGTTGGTGACGGCGGTCGCGACCTGCCGGGCGCGGGCTACGCCGCGCACGCAGTCCAGCGGCTGGCATTTGGGATCCTGCTCAAGCAGGTTGATCGTGGGCGGAATGACGCTGGTGCGCATCGCCATGACCGTCACGACGGCTTCGGCCAGGCCGGCGGCGCCCATGAGGTGGCCAAGCTGGGACTTGTGGGCGGCGACTGACGTGCCGGCCAGATGTCCGCCCAACAGATTGCGCAAGGCGGCGGCCTCGGTCGAGTCATTGGCGCTGGTGCTGGTGGCATGCGCGCAGACATGCTCGACGGCCGATGGCTCCAGGCCGGCCTGGGCCAGAGCCGCGGCCATCACCTGCCGCGATCCGTCGGCATCCTGGGGCGGCGCCGTGAGATGGAAGGCGTTGTTGCCGGTGGCCGCGCCGGCCACCGTCGCCAACACGCGGCCGGTGTCGGCGGGACTGGACTCCAGCAGCACCGCCGCCGCCCCTTCGCTGAAAATCGTGCCGGAGCGCTTGACATCGAACGGACGCATGATGTCGGTCGTGATCGTGCGAAGGTTGCTCAGGCCGCACCAGCAGAACTCGCTCAAGTCGTCATAAGCCACCACCAGGACCTGGTCAGCCTGACCGGCCGCCAGCATGTCGCGGGCCGCCGCCACGGCCGCGGCGCCGGAGGCGCAGGACATGGAGACCTGCGCGACTGGCCCGTCGCAGCCAAGCGTGCTGGCCGCGACCGCGGCCAGGCCGTCAAACAGCTGGAATGACGCCTCGTCCAGACGGCCGGTGTCCTGGCGTTCCCGCCAGGCCCATTCCAGGGCTTCCATGGCGCCGAAGTTCGTCGCCAGCACCAGTCCGCGGTGCGCCCGGCGGCGAGCGGCGGCGGGCGCGGGCGCATCCTCTTCCCCGGCCTGCTCCAGGGCCTCGCGACCGGCTTTGACGATCATGGCCAGGGCCAGGTCGTCGTCAGGGAAGGACGCCCGCAATTCGTCCTCCAGACCGGGCGGCAGTTCACCGCCGCGGCTCTGTGCATAGGGCTCGGTGGGGAAACGGTCGATTGCACGAAACACGTGCTCGCCGGCGCAGAGACGGTGAAAGACGTCGGTAACAGATTTTCCCAGGCCGCAAACCAGGCCCATTCCGGTGATGTAAGTCCGCATGGTTTTCCCCTTGCAACAACATGCAGGCGCGGGACGGCAGCCGGAAGGGCGCAGGTCGTCGCGCGCTTCCGGCCGTCGCCGGCGTCTCAACCCATGAACAGGCCGCCGTCAATGGCGAAGACCTGACCGGTAATGTAATCGGCCTCCGGCGAGCAGAGGAACGCCACCAGGGCGGCCACCTCGTCCGGCCGGCCAAAACGGCGGACGGGGATTTCGCGCAGGAGGTCCTGGCGCTTCTTGTCCGAGATGGCGGCGGTCATGGCCGTGTCCACAAAGCCGGGGCTGACGGCATTGACGCGCACGCCCAGGCCGGCCATTTCCCGGGCGGCCGACCGGGTCAGGCCGAGCAATCCGGCCTTGGCCGCGGCGTAATTGGAGCGGTTGGCCGACCCCATCAGGGCGGCATCGGAGGAGATGTTGACAATCCGGCCCCAGCGTTGCCGGGCCATCGCCATGGCCACGGCCCGAATCAGCCGGAAAGGCGCGCTCAGGTTGACGGCCAGGCTCTGCTCCCATTGCTGGTCGGACATGAAGGACACCGTCGCATCGGCCAGGAAGCCGGCATTGTTGACCAGGATGTCAAGGCGGCCGAACCGGGCCATCACGTCGTCAGCCAGACCCTGGACGGCGGCCGGAACGGCCAGGTCGGCGGCAAAGACTTCGCAGGCGGCGCCTTGCGCCCGCAGGTCGGCGGCCAGTTTTTCCGCGGCCGGCCGGCCGGTATGGCAGTGCAGCGCCACGGTGACACCGTCCCTGGCCAGGCGGCGGGCAATCGCGGCGCCCAGGCCGCCGCTGGCGCCGGTCACCAGGGCGACCCGGCCGCCAGCTGGCGCCGCGGCCGCCGCGGCCGCGCCGGAAGCGACCCCTGGCGTGGGGGCGGCCGGCGCTGGCGCCGGCTGCTGGGCCGCCAGGAAGTTCTCGACGTCCTGACGGTGAACCATGTCGCGTCCGCAGAATGCGGCCACCTGGGCGAGATCGAGCTGATGCTGCCGGGCCAGGGCCTTGGCGGCCGGGGCGGCGCGGTAGGTCGGTTTCGGCGGTTCAGGCGCCGGCTC
>CAYOUR010000038.1:8544-22289 GCA_964407145.1 uncultured Lentisphaeraceae bacterium
CCTTGGCGGCCGGGGCGGCGCGGTAGGTCGGTTTCGGCGGTTCAGGCGCCGGCTCGGGCACCGGCTCGGGCGCCGGTGGCGCGACCAGGGCGCTGAGGTCGCCGCCCAGGACGTTCTGCTCAAGGTGCGCCTTGAGCATGGCGGCATTGCTGTCGGCCAAATCAGGCGCCTGGGCGCCGGCCGGGCCGATGGCGCACAGCGCGTAGCCCAGCGGGACGGTGCTTTTCTCCGCCGCATAGATGGCGAGCAGGACACCTGACGCCGGCGATTCGAAGTCGATGACGGTCTTGTCCGTAATCAATTCGACCAGCTGGTCGCCCTCCTTAACGGCCGTTCCTTCCGTCACCAGCCAGGGGCCAACCGTCGCCTCGTCCATGTTCTCGTACAACTTCGGCAGTTCGACAATGGTGATGTCACTCATGGCATATCCAAAACGTGTTGCATACATGATCGTCAGACAGCGCTGACAGAAAGACGCTCCAGACGCCCGCGGAATTGGCGCCGGGGGGGGATTTTTCCAGTGGCGCCGGGGCGGCCGGGAATCAGGCCCGCCCGGTGGCGCCAACCAGGCGCCGGAACACCTGGATTCGCTCCTGGCGGACAAAGCGTTCGAAGTCGATCTTGGCGGCGACCATTTCCTCGAGCGAGTTTTCGATGTCGCGTCGCCGGCCGAGGAATTTGCGGGCCTGGGCGGCCATGTTGGCCAGCTGTTCGATGGTGCCGTCAGCGCGCAGTTCCTGGAGTTGTTCCGGGGTGAGAATCTGCTGGAGGAAGTCGTCATGCAGGATTCGCATCAGGCGGCGGTATCGCTTGGCGATTTCGGCGCCGATCAGCTGGGTCTGGCGATAGCTGGCATAGAAGGTGGACAGGTACGCGGTCACCTTTTCACGCTGGGCGATGGAGTCGAACTGTTCGCTGGCCAGGTCAAGTTCGGCGCAGGCGAAATTGAAGGCGGCCGGGTCGCCAAACGTCATGGCGCGGATGGTCTCCACCGGCGGGCGGCCCTTCTTCAAGTCGTACAGGAAAGTCCGGCGGATGATCTTGGTGGCGAGGGCGATCATGGCGTCGTCCCACTGCTGCCGGCTCCTGCCATAGAGTCCCATGAAGGCCATGGCGAGCTGTTCGGCGCCGTCGGGCTGGTCGAGAATGCAGCTGGCGGCCAGCATGATCGGCGCGTAGAAAGCGGCCAGGCGCCGCAGCTCGCCCAGGAGGGTCGCGTGCCGCCAGCGCTGCTGGTCGTCGTCAAGCGCGGCGTCCAGGGACAGGAACCGCAGCACGCAGTGGCCGAGTTCGTCCATGGTGTTGCGCAGCCAATGCCGCAGTCGGTTGTCATGCTCGTCCTTTCTGGTCAGCAGCAGACGCAGATGCGCCAGCGCGGTCAGGCGCGGGCTGGCGGCCTGGCGGTTCCAGGCCTGCAGGCCATAGCGGCAGATCAGCCGGTCGGCCAGGCGGGTGACGGTCGGCCAGTATTCCAGCAGATTGGCGTCCAGGGCCCAGGTCTCGGCCCAGCCCAGGAAGGCCGGGGGCAGGGCCTCGTCGTCCAACGCCACGGTCAGGGCATCTCGGATGACATCGGGGTCATGGTTGCCGTCCTGCCGGTCGAAGTAGTCAATCAGCCAGGCGGCCGCCTGGGTGCGGTCAATCCGCCACATGACCCGGAAGGCGATTTCCACGACGCCGGCGACGACTTCATTGCGTCGGCGGAAGGCATCGGCCGCCTTGGTCAGCGGTTTGGGCACGGCCGCCCGGTTGAGGATTTTGCACAAGTCCAGGGCAGGGCGTTCCGCGACCGGCACCAGAGCCGTGGAGAAACTGCGGCGCGCCGCCGGCACCGCCGGGCTGATTTCACCCGCTTCGCACAGCTGCCTCGCGCAGACGTCAAGCTGTTGGAAATATTCTTCCAGGATTTCAGCGCCCAGGCGTTTTACCGGACTTTGGCAGTACAGGGTGATCAGCCGCTCCGCCTGGGCGGCAGCGGCCGGAAAGAAGTCGGCGCCGACTGTTTCCGCCAAGTCGTAGAGCTGCCGCAGTGCCGCCGTAGTCAGGTCTGGATTCAAGTCTTCCAGGCCCTGCAGGCGCTCCGCCAGTTGCCGTGTTGTTTCCGATGATGACATGATGATTCACCTCGAACAGGCCGATTGCGTGACCCCTGCCGCCGGTGTCCCGGCCGGACCGGCCGAGACCGGAACAGCGGTTCAGGCGCGGGGCGGGAAGAAATGGTTTTCGACGGCGATGCAGAGGGCATGATACACCGGCAGGTGCAGTTCCTGAACCTGGTAGGTCTGTTCGGCCGGCACCCGGATGGCCACCTCGGCCAGGGTGGCCAGACGGCCGCCGCCGGCGCCGGTCAGGGCGATGGTTGTCATGCCCCGCAGCCGGGCGACCTGGGTGGCCAGGACGGCATTGCGCGCATTGCCGGAGGTCGACAGGGCGATGAGCACATCGCCGGGGCGGCCCAGGCCATACAGCTGCTGCGCCGGCGCCAGCGCCTCGCCCAGGTCGTTGCCGACCGCGGTGGCGATGGCGGTCTGGCTCATCAGACAGAACGCCCGGAAGCCGCATTGCAAACGTTCAGCCAGCAGGGCGCCGTCGGCCGGGTCGAGCTCCCGCAGGCGCTGCCGGTCGCCTTCCGGCAGGGGCCGCGGATGGATGAAGCCCTTCAGCAGTTCGCCGACGATATGCTCGGCGTCGGCGGCGCTGCCGCCATTGCCGCAGGTGAAGACGGCACCATCAGCCTCAAGACAGGCGACCATGGCCGTGGCGGCCGCGGCAATGGCGGCACGGCAGGGGCCGAGAACAGGAAAGCGTTCAAGCAGATTCTCCAGAGCCTCCATGACATCCTCCTGGTCAAGTATCTTTGCCGGCGGTCAAGCCGGACGGACGGCGCCGCCAGGTCATGACGGCGTGGTTTCAGCATGGTGGTGCATCCGACGCGGCGCCGGATGCGGCGCCGCCCTTCGCGGGATTCATGTTTTCGGGGTTCGGTTCGTGCCGGGAGCCGCTTGCGGGCGGCAGTTCGAAGGTCATGCGGCCAAGCCGGGCATTACGGAAGTCCTTGATGACGGCGATGGCGGCGCGGTCGAGGTCCGGCAGTCCGCCGGGCAGGAGCAGACCGCGCCGGCGGGCCAGGGCGTGCAGCAGGTCATGGCCGTCCCGGGGCGGTGCCTCCAGCCCCAGGGCGGCCCATGTCACGGCGATGCGGCGGTCGGGCCGCAGCACTTCCCAGCAGAAGTACTCCGCTATCAGCGTCGGCATGATCAGGTCATCCTTCATGATGCCGAGCAGGGCCAGAAGCAGTTCGTGCTTCTTGTCCCGGACCCGCGGCCAGAGAATGCCGGGGGTATCCAGCAGGTCGATATCATGGTCCAGGGCGATCCACTGATGCTGACGGGTCACGCCCGGCTTCGGGCCGACCTTGGCCTGGTTGCGCTGACGCAGGTGATTGACCAGCGTCGACTTGCCGACATTGGGCGCGCCGACGATCATGATTCGAGCCGGCCGGTTGAGCGGCCTGGTCGCCCCGCGCGCCGCCCTGGTCTCATGCACGACGCGGCGCCACAGTTCAGTCAGGCTGCGGACATTGGCAATGCGGCGCGAATCCAAAAAAAAGGCTCTTTCGCCCTGGCCGGCGAACCATTTTGCCCACAGGCGGCAGGCGTCTGGCGCGGCCAGGTCGGCCTTGTTGGCGACCAGCAGAAAAGGCTTGTTGGCAAACAAACCGCGGATTTCCGGATTTCGCGACGCGGCCGGCGCCCTGGCGTCGGCCAGTTCCACGACCAGGTCGACGAGGCTGACGGCCTGCTGCATCTGGCGGGTCGCCTTCAGCATGTGGCCGGGGTACCAGCCGGTCAGGGCCAGGCCGGCAAAAGGATCGCTGGTGGCAGGAATGTTATTCATCATCTGTCGAGGTTCGGAAGCCGGTCACGGCCAGAGGATCGGCCAGTGACGGGAGATGCAGCCAGGGTTCCTGCAATTGGGGCGCCGCAAGGGTCCAGGCGTCACCCAGGCATTGGCGCGCCCAGGCGGCGAAAGTAAGAATGCCCTGCAAGTCCCAGTGCGCCGCGCCGCGCCGCCGGTCGCAATGCGAGCCGTCGCCGCAAAGGCCTGGAGTCAGGCCGTCCAGGCGCAGAAACCCGGCCGCGCCGCTGCCGGCGAGCTGACGGATGGCACGACGGGCCGCCCGCTGCGTGACATTGCTTTCCCAGCAGGGCAGGCCGGAGCCGTCGTCGCGGCGGGCGGCCGCCGGAACCGGCATCGCGGACAGGTCAAGGGCATAGGACAGGACGCCGTCTGGACCGGCCGGGGGCAGGGCGCACAGGCCATTGCCGTCCGCCTGGAAAGTCAGGCCGACCGGCGGCGGGAAGGCCGGCGGCGCGGCCGCGGCCGCGGCCGGCGCCCGCCAGGCAATCTGCGAGCAGAAGCGGTATTCCCTGGCTTCGGGGATGACTTCTTCACGGCAATGGAGCAGCTGCCGCTGAAACGTCATGTGTTCGGCATTAACCGTCAGGACCACCCGTGCGCCGTCCGGGCCGAAGTCGCCCAGGCCGTGCTGCCAGCGCCAGACATCGAAGCCCATGGAGAATTCGACCTGCACCCCGTCAGCGCGTTCCAGCACCACCGCCATGGGTATCGGGCTGAAGACCAGGCTTTGGCCCGGGGCCAGGTCCTGCCAGGCTGCGGTTGAACCGCCCTGGCAGGCGGCATAATCGGGGAGCACCAGTGCGCGGCGCCAGGCGCCGGCCAGGTTCGCCGAGCCGATTTCCACGCCGGTCTTGGCGGGTGTGTCCTTGCGCCAGGCCAAATCCCAGGTCACGCGGGCGGTGTTGGCGCCGTAGCGGGTGATCTGGCGCAGACTGTTGCCGGCGAGGGGCCTGGTGGAGCCTTCGCTGCTGGCCACGCCCTGGCCGCCCTTGCGGAAAAAACGCACCGCTGACGCGGCGAAACCGGCATCGGTGAGGTCATCGAAACGGCAGTGGAAATCGCTCAGGACAATGGCGCCGTTCCAGGCCAGTCCGGTCGGTCCGCCGCACGCCTTCGGGTCGTGCTGCAGAGTCCAGCCTCCGGGCAGTGATATGGTCATCAAGGTGTTTTTTTCCATTACTCTTCCTGTCGGGTTGCCGGTTTTCCGGCCAGGTCTGGCCGCGTTGCGGGCCGGTCGTGGCGCCGGGGCGGCCTTGACTGGCGGTGCCACGCGGCGGCGGCTCAATCCAGTTTGGGTAGTTCGGGAACACGGCCGCTGACCTGAAACGGCTTGACAAAAGCGTCCTCGAAGTCGTATCCATGGGCAAAATCGTCGATGTTGTCTTCCGGGTTGACCGAAAGGAGTTCGAGGGCAACCATGTCAAACACGATTTCGCCGAAGTCCTCGGTTTTGGCCACCCCCCAGTAGTCCAGGACCTGCCGCGCCATCGGCCCGTACTTCAGCAGCAGCAGCTGGCGGATTTTGTCAAGCAGCTCCTGGCCGCTGATATGACGCCGGCCCTGGTCGGGGCCTTTCTCCCGGGTGTTCAGATCGATGGTGAAGAGGACGGCATCCTGCATGAAGGCATAGGCGCCCATCCGGTAGCGCCGCTTGCGTCGGCACAGGGCCGCGATCTTCTCCACGAATTCCTGATTGAGTTCATGCATGGCTGACCCGCTGGCTGATCTTTTCCGCCAGGTCGTTCATGGCCTGGGCAGTGGGGTACTTCCTGGTGGAGGCGGACATCAGGACGCCGTCGCTGGCCAGGCGCGGCAGGATATGCAGGTGGGCATGGGGGACCACCTGGCCGGCGACGCTGCCGTTGTTGAGCAGCAGATTGAAGCCCTCGGCCTCGGTGGCGCGCATGATTGCGGCGGCGAGCCGCGGCGCCACCTGCATCATCCGGGCCAGATACTCGGCGCCCAGGGTGGTGCAGCTGTGATGGTGGTCCTTCGGCACCAGAATCACATGCCCGAAATTGAAGGGCGCAATGTCCAGAAAGGCAAAGACCAGGTCATCCTCGTAAACGCGCGCCGAAGGGATTTCCCCCTGCAAAATCTTGCAGAAAACACAATCGTCGACGTATGGCATGGCGGTCTCCTGTGCTGGTGGTTTCCAAACGGCCGGCCCCGTGATTTCCCCATGGCCCGCCGGCGGCGGGTTTGCCGGTGAGGGTGTGCTGCAATCCGTCCTCAGCGTTTCGGCGGGGGGGGCGCCAAAGCCGTGCGGAAGAGCACGGCGGCATCGGTGATGGCCTGGGCGATGGCGTCCTGCCGGTTGGCCTGTTTGAGCAGCTGCCGTTCCGTCCGGTTGCTGAGGAATCCCATCTCGATGAGCATGCCCGGGCAGGTGATGTCGCGAATCACATAGAACCGCCGCCGCTTGACGCCGCGGTCGCTGGCCGAGATGCTGTCCAGCAGGGTCTTCTGGGTATAAAAGGTCAAATACGCATTTTCCCGGTCAAAGGCATTGGCCGGGCAGGCCTCCTTGGCCAGGACCTTGTCCCCGGTCGGCGGGGTGCCATGACTGGTGGCGGAAAAGATTTCCAGGCCCGAGACACTGGCGGCGGCGGCGGCGTTGCAGTGCAGGCTGATGAACAGGTCGGCGCCCCATTTGTTGGTGATGGCCACGCGTTGCGGGAGGCTGACCGCGGTGTCAGACCTCCTGGTCATGGCGACGGTGAAGCCCTTCTCGCGCAATTTGGCGGCGAGGCGGTTCGCCACCTGCAGGTTGATCGTTTTTTCGTACGTCCCCTCAGCCACGGCGCCGACGTCCTTGCCGCCGTGCCCCGGGTCGATGACGACCTTGCGGACGGTCCGCCGCGGCAGGGAGGCCGGCCGCAGTATCGGGTCGAGCAGCAGCTGGAAATCATTGAAGCTGAGGAGGAACTCCTGGCTGTGACGGGACACCGCGAAGCCCAGGTGGACGCGGACGCCGTTGAGGGTGATACTGCGGCTGTCCAGGGTGAAAATAATGCGGGAGTAGACGGAGCTGAACGTCACGGTCTTGCCGCTGACGGCGTAGCGCATCCCATAATAGGCCGCCACATCGCGCAGGTAGAGGTACTTCACCTTGCCCTGCTGCACAAACCGGATGGTGGGCCGGGCCGTGGCCCCGGACGCCGTCGAGACCGGGAAAGCCAGCCCGGCCAGGACGGTCAAGATCGTGATGATGAAAAACCTCCCCAAAGTCATCTGGCGCCCCTCCGAAGCGGGATGGTTGTGGGTGAATGGCCCGGCCGCGGCCCTGCTTGGCCCCCCGGTTCTTACGGAATGTCCTTAACCATCTCGGGAGTGACGAGGATGCTGTCCCGCGAGCGTTTTTCCGGCAGGATGAACATGATGTCGAGCATCAGCCGTTCCAGGATGGCGCGCAGGCCGCGGGCCCCGGTGCCCTTGACCACGGCCAGGTCGGCCAAGGCCCGCAGCGCCTCGGGCGCGAAGTCCAGCTTGACGCCTTCCATCTCGAACAGCGCCTGATACTGCTTGACCAGGGCGTTTTTCGGCGCCGTCAGGATGGTAATCAAGTCGTCGCTGCTCAATTCACGCAGTGCCGCCACCACCGGCAACCGGCCGACGAATTCGGGAATCATGCCGAACTTCAGCAGGTCCTCCGGCTCGGCGTATTCAAGGATGGCGGGGTTCTTCTCGGCCAGGTCCAAAGAGCCAACGGCCTTTTCCCGATGAAAGCCCAGCACGCGGCTGCCCAGACGGCGCTTGATCATCTGCTCGAGGCCGACAAAGGCCCCGGCGCAGATGAACAGGATGTTGCTGGTATCGAGCTGCAGATATTCCTCCTGCGGATGCTTGCGGCCGCCCTTGGGCGGCACGTTGGCGACCGTCCCCTCGAGGATTTTCAGCAGGGCCTGCTGCACGCCCTCGCCGGAGACGTCACGGGTGATGGACACATTTTCCGAACGCTTGGCGATCTTGTCGATCTCATCAATGTAGATGATGCCGACCTGCGCCTTGGCGATATTGTAGTCGGCGGCCTGAATCAGGTGCAGCAGGATATTCTCCACGTCCTCGCCGACGTAGCCGGCTTCGGTCAGCGTGGTCGCGTCACCGATGGCGAAGGGCACTTCCAGCTTCTTGGCCAGGGTCCTGGCCATCAGGGTCTTGCCGGAGCCGGTCGGGCCGATGAGCAGGACATTGCTTTTTTCCAGTTCGACGCCGTTGGCGACGGCGCCGCCCTCGGCCAGGTACTTCAGACGCTTGTAGTGATTGTGGACGGCGACGGCCAGGACCCGCTTGACCTGTTCCTGGCCCACGACATAATCGTCCAAATGGCTTTTCAATTCACTGGGCTTCAGCACCTTCGGGACGAATTCGGCCGCCCCCGCCCGGCTGCGGGTGGCCGCCTTGCTGCCGTTCTTGAGCGGGTTCAGCAGTTCGTTGGTGATTTCCGCACAGGCGGCGCAGATGCAGGCGTCCCCCAGGGGCGACTGGACGCCCTGGTTCTCGTTGCGGATTTCGCGGCCGCAGAAGGAGCATTCGGGGTAAATTTCAGTGGTTCGTTTTCTTCCCATGAAAAGGCCTTATGGTTCTGCCGGCGGGCGGCCGCAGCGATTCTTATTTTCCGGTGGTTTCCCGGGCCGGCTTGCCCTTGGGAAGGAGAATCTCATCAACGATGCCGTATTTCTGGGCGGCCTCGGCCGTCAGGAAGAAATCGCGTTCGCTGTCCTGCCTGATCTGCTCGGCCGGCTTGCCGATATGACGGGACAGGATGTTGTAGAGGACGTTACGGATATGGAGGATATGCTGGGCGTGGATGTCGATGTCCGCGGCCGTCCCTTCATAGCCTCCGGAAGGCTGGTGCACCATGATGCTGGCATGCGGCAGCACAAAGCGTTTGCCGGGCGCACCGGCCGCCAGGAGGACGGCGCCCATGCTGGCCGCCTGGCCGACGCAGTAGGTGCGGACGTCGCAGGACAACATCTGCATGGTGTCGTAAATGGCCAGCCCGGCCGTCACGCTGCCGCCGGGGCTGTTGATGTACAGGTCGATGTCCTTTTTCGGATCCTCGCTCTGCAGAAACAGCAGCTGAGCGACAATCAGATTGGCGACCGTGTCGTCGACCGGCGTCCCCAGCATGATGATCCGGTCCTTGAGCAGACGCGAATAAATGTCATATTGGCGTTCGCCATGCCCGGTCTGCTCCAGGACAAACGGCATGTAGATGTTGTTCTTGGTCTCCATGTGCTCTTCCCATGAATGGTGGTTGAACTCGGCGCCAGGCCGCCGGGGCCGGGGCGTTCGGCGACAGGCGACGGACGCGAGCCGGAACCGGGGTCACTCCTCGGTGATGTCCGCCAGCTCGATGAGCCGGTCAATCGTCTTGGACACACGGATTGACTGAAACATTTGCTCCAGCTGGCCGTTATCCCTCAGGTCGCGGACCGTCTTCTTGACGGAGCTGCGGTTCATCTGCGCCATGTAGTTGATCTCCTGGCCCATTTCCTCATTCTCCACCTTGATGTCCTCGGCCTCGGCGATCGCCGTGATCACATACTGGAACCTGGTCTGCCGGCGGGCGACCTCCTCGGCCTGCCCCATGTGCTCCTGGATGTCCGCGCGGATTTTCTCCTCGCTGACGCCGTTGCGCTGCTGGTTGCGAACGATGTCGCGGAGCACGCTTTCCTGGTTATACTTCACGATGGTCGGCGGCAGGGGGAAGTCCAGCTGGGCCATGAGCGATTCCAGCAGTGTGTTGCGCAGTTCATCGTCGCGTTGACGCGTCTTCTGGACGCGAAGCATTTCGCGGGTGCGGTTTTTCAGTTCCTCGACATTGTCGGCTTGGCAGGTCTGGGCGAATTCGTCGTTGAGTTCCGGCTTCACGGCGGCCTGGATTTCCAGGACCTTGATGGTGTAGGCCAGGGTTTTCCCGGCGAAGGCGCCTTCCCGGAAATCTTCGGGGAAGGCGACTTCGAGGTTGACTTCGGCGCCGACGGCGGCGCCGAGCATCTTGTCCTTGGTTCCGGGCAGCAGTTCGGGGTCGCGCAGGCCCATCCAGCCGTTTTCGGCCTTGACCAGATAGCCGCAGTTTTCGGGGACTTCAAATCCCTCGGGCAGGGCGGCCGTGTAGCTCACCTTCAGAAAATCGCCCAGTTCGGCCGGCCGTTCGACCTGCTGCAGCTTGGCCCTGGACTCGAGCATGTTGTCCAGGTATTCCTCGACTTCCTCGTCGCTGACCGTGACGGCCTTCCTGGTCAGCTTGACGCCCTTGTACTCCGGCAGGGTGAACTCAGGCTCGAATTCGCAGTCAACCTTGTAGATGAACGGCTCTTCCGGGTTGACGGCCGGGAGGTTTTTCTCGTCCAGCTTCGGGTTCAGGGCCAGCTTGACCTTCTGTTCGCCGATGGCCTGCTTGAACGTCTCATTGATCAGCTCATCCCGCGCCTCGGATTCGATGTCCTTGGCAAAATGCTTGATCAGCCGGGCGGTCGGGACTTTGCCAGGCCGGAATCCAGGCAGGCGCACCTTGGCGCCGACCTTGACCAGAGCCTGACCATAGGCCTTCTTCACCTGGGCAGCCGGCACTTCGACCTGCAGGCTGAAGCAGCATGGCTCAGTGTCCGTGCGGGTGACATTCAGAAGTGGGGTTGTGATTTCCACTGTAACTCCTTAAAACGTTAGCCAATGGGATGGTTCCTGGGCACTTTGCCGCGACGGCCGCCACGGTCAGACTGCTCCTGTCACCGGCCGGACGCCTGCAAAAAAAGAATATATACTATATTGCCATGTCGCTGTTTTTACATCAGGGCGCATCAACAAAATTCGTTTTTCTGCCTGTGACTGGCGCCGCCGCGCGGCTTCCGCCGCCGCTGGCCGGCGCCGCGGCCTCCCCGGCCACGAGAGACATGCATTAAAAATGTCCTTTTTTCTGGGAAAGCGCGGTTTTCCCCTTGATTTTTTCTATAAAGTATGTTATTATATTGATGTTTCAGTTGGTGAATATCATTTTCTGCCGATATTGACGCGGCCACGGGAAGTGGATTTGTGATGTCGTTTTGCCCTCCCACCCCCAGGAAAAGGAATGACAGCCATGTCGAAGACACGATTATTCACCCTGATTGAGCTCCTGGTCGTCATTGCCATCATCGCGATTTTGGCGGCGATGCTGCTGCCGGCCCTGAGCAAGGCCCGGGACAAGGCGCGGTCCATCAGCTGCGTCAGCAACCTGAAGCAGGTCGGCCTGGCCAACCGCATGTATGCCGACGACTACGACGACCTCGGCACCCTCGGCCACAACAAAGACTATTCGGACGGGACCAACTACGCGTATTTCCCGGGCATCCTGCACGGCTATGTCGGCGATGCCAAGACCTGGTTTGACCCTGGCATTGACAGCGCCCGGCAGTACACCCCCGTCATCAGGGGCAACGGCGGCCAGTCCGTGCCCAACGGCTCGGACGCCATTGCCTGGCAGGTCGGATACGGCATCAACCAGACGCAGGACAAGACGGTGCCGGACGACAGGTCGCGCTTTGACAAGGCGCAGACACCGCTGGGGCACATCAAGAACCCGGCCGGCACCATCGGCTTCGCCTGCAATGTCCCCACGAATGCGGCTGGGGACGCGTATCCGACCGGCGACTGCTGGATCGGCATGTATTCCGGCACCAACACCTTTTCGTTCACCGGCGGCAGCACCATCCCCGCCTCGCACACCCGCATCGCCTCCAACACCTATGCGGGTGTGACGGTGCCGTTCCCCCATGCCCGCAGCGCCAACTTCAGCTTCGTCGACGGCCATGTCGAAAACCGCAAGGAAACCGGGACGGTCCTGCGCGAATGGACCATCTGGGACGACTGACACGCCAGACCAGCCTTAACCGGTCACCGCCGGTTTCATGAGCAGACGAAACGCGGCGCGGCGCGATGGCAGTTCAAACCGGACCACCCGGTAAATGCCGTTGCGGTTCACGGCCGGAGCGTCTTCCAGCTGCACCGACGCCTGCCCGGACACTTCCCGGACCTGGTACACGCCGCCCAGAAACTGAAAGTCAAAGCCGGACATCGTCAAGGCGAGTCTTCCCTGCTGGCGGCCATCGGTTTCGAGGACCGGCACCCGGAAAACAAACGCTCCGGCGCCGCCGGCTTCAACCACCAGGTCCAGCCCCTCAGCCGTCAGCCGGTAGTGTTCGGTCACGGCCAGGCCTTCGGCGGCATAGTCAATGCTGAAGGCGACTTGGTCGCGGCTGACGGCAGCATCCCTGATCCGGCTGGTGAGCCGCGGGCCGTGCTGCGCGGCCAAGGTCACGCCGTCGACCTCCGGGCCGATGGCCGTGTCCAGCCCAGGCGGCACGCAGGTGAAGAACCGCGGCGCCGCCGGCGCCGGGGCGGACAGTCCAAGCAGCACCGGACAGTTCCGCCGTTGGATGCGCCCCAGCCCGGTGGCGTCATAGTCAGGATCGGCATGGCGCTCGATTTCCACCTGCAGGCCGTGGCAGCCCGCGAAGATTTTATGAAACGCCTCGGTTGTCGGCCAGAAGTACGTCCCGTATTCCGCAGGCGCGGCGGCGGCGGTCGGGACAGCATCGCCGGCCAGACGGGCGGCGAAACCGAGTTGGCTGGCAATCAACAGGCAGTATGGGCTGTACCAGCCATAGCCTTTCTCGCGCCCGTGAATCACTTCGGCGTCCGGCGGAAAGAAGTTCTTGGTGAAAAACACGGTCTTATCCGCCAGATAAGGCTGGATGGCGGCGAAGGCCAGCGCCGCCGCGCGGCGGAAGGCGCCGGCCAGAACCGGCGCCGCCGCGGCGCAGCGGGCCGCCTCGTATTCGCAGAGCACGGCGAAAGTCACCTCGTTGAAGTTCTGCTGGTTGCTGCGGCCGCCGAAGGGCATGACCCCGGTCGGCGACTGGTACAGCAGCTGGGCCATGGCGCCGCGCGTCAGCCCGGCATCAAGCTGCCCGGCCCAGGCGCCGTCATAGCCGAACGACCGGGCCAGAGCCAGATTCATCCTGGCCACGGCATCATACGTCATGGGGCATTTGGGGTCGCGATACATGCCATGGTTGTCCAGATGCCGCAGCTGCAGCCCAACCATGCGGTCAAGGAAATCTGACCGCGGCGCCAGCCCGAGCATCTGCCGGCCGGCTTCGGCGGCAATCGCGAAGGTGACAAAATTATGGCCGGCGCCGCCGCCATTTTCCGGCCGGCAGCTGAAATAGCAGCGTTCCGGGTCAATGCCGGCCAGCAGCTCCATCCAGCGGCCGGTCTGCTCCGACGGGACATGCGGCTGCAGGGCCACCAGGGCCATCAACGCCTCCTTGCCGATGAATTCACCCCAGGTCGTGCGTTGCCCGGCCAGGTCTTCCAGCGCCGGTGTCAGCGCCGCCGCACACTGGTCGACCAGGTCCAGACAGCGGCCGCCCTGCATCAACAACCCGAGCGCCCCGACAAAGCGCGCCGTGCCGGTATTGACTTCACGATGCTCGGCCGGATCGATGATTCGGCCATCTGCCGCCTGCCAGGCGAGCGCGGCGCGGACGATCCGCTCGGCCGGCGCCAGATAATCCGGCGTGCCTGGGCTTGACAACGCCGACGCCTCCGGGGACTGCCGCAGGATTTCCCGGACAATGGCTTCCGGATCGGACAACACAGCTGCCAACATGATCATCTCCAATTTAACTGGCTCTCTGTCGAAAAACGATTGTTGTGTCCATGCATTGCGTCACCGGTCACCCATTGAGAAAAGGCGTTATGCTTTCCCCGCTGGTGAGGTGAATGTCAGGGAAAGCCGATGGCCTGCCGGCGTCTGAATTCCCGCCAAAGCACAA
>CAYOUR010000039.1:0-8090 GCA_964407145.1 uncultured Lentisphaeraceae bacterium
CAAGCCCACCCACCCAAGAGGGGGCCACCATCCATATTTGTCGCGCGCGCGTGGGTAGGGGCTCGGCGGCGACGCCGGCAGCGCCAATGGCGGCCTCGCGCATAGACGCCTGCAGCGCCAATGGAGGCCTCGCGCCTATTTGTCGCGCGCACGTGGGTAGGGCTTGGGGCGTGGCGTGGCGTGGCGTTGGTGTTTTGCGCCTATTTGTCGCGCGCACGTGGGTAGGGCTTGGGGTTTTGTTGGCTGATGCCTTGACCGTTTCCAATTCCAACAGCCCTGTTATCAATCAGTGACCGGTTGCCCGTCATTTCAGGTTCACGCCACAGAAACTTTGCCCTGGCCCCCCGCGGCGCTATATTAAGCGGATGATGACGCGTCCCACACGCACGAAGGACGGCTTGCCGGCAGACGCCATCGGCCAAAACACGCACGGCAAGCCTTGCCTGCCAGGGCCATGTCCGGTCATCGGCCTGAAAGCCGGTCGCCACCCTGACGCCAGCCACTCATCACCTCACCGCCGCCGAGGAGTATCGCCATGAACCTGACGACCTGCCTGTTGCGCCTTGGCATCGCCGCCGCCCTGGGCATGCTGGTCGGCGTCGAACGCGACCTGCAGGGCCGCGCCGCCGGCATCAGGACGCACCTGCTCGTATGCGTCGGCGCCGCCCTGTTCACCATGGTCTCCGTGCTGATCGGCTACTCGGTGCAAAACGGCCAGCATGTCGGCGACCCAGCCCGCATCGCCGCCCAAATCGTCACCGGCATCGGCTTCCTCGGCGCCGGCACCATCCTCAAATCCGGCTTCACCGTCCGCGGCCTGACCACGGCCGCCTACCTCTGGCTGGTCGCCGCCATCGGCGTCGCCTGCGCCATCGGACAAATCCCGCTCGCCATCCTGGCCGCCATCGGCACCGATGGCCTGGTCGTCGCCATCAAATGGGCGGAACGGTTCATGCCCCGTAAATTCCACATGAAGGTCGTGGTCACGACCGACTCGTTCGCCATGCTCGAAAACATCGAAAATGCCATCCGCGGCCTGGAAAACATCGCCATCACCACCATCAGCCGCGAGGCCGAACGGATCATGCGCGCAGCAGGCACGGGCATTGCCGCACAGCTGTTCAAGTCGAAAATCGAAATCAGCGTCAACACCGTCAAGAAAAAAATGCCCCTGGGCAGGGACCGCTTCTGGCAGAAATACCTCATCACCCAGGAGGCCATGGTCAAAGTCATCTCGGAAAAACTGCACGCCATGCAGCCCGGGCCATTGTCCTTCGCCATTCTCAACGGCAAGTAAATCAGCCAAACCACAGCCCCCCATCGGAGAAATCAACCTCATGCTGAAACACTGCCTCGCCCTCGCCCTGACCGCGGCCAGCCTGACCCGGCTCGGCGCCCAGACCGCCACCACCGTCACGTTGGCGGAGGACGGCCAGCCACGCGCAACCATCGTCCTCCCCGAAAAACCGCACCCGCGCCTGAAAACCGCGGCCCAGGACCTGCAGAAATATGTCCGCCTGATCTGCGGCGTCGAACTGCCCCTGCAGGAAGGCGGCGCCGCGGTCCCGGGCGCCGGACTCTATCTCGGCGACTGCGGCCCGGCCGTCCCGGCCGACAAGCCGGCCGCAGACCTCAACCCGGAGTCGTTCGCCATCCGGGTCCGAGACGGCAATGTCCTCTTCAATGCCAACCATCCCACCCCGACCGCCTTCGCCGTCTATACGTTCCTGGAAGACGAACTCGGCGTGCGCTGGTTCGCGCCCGGCGACCTGTGGGAGGACGTCCCGGCCTCGGCGCCCGGCGCCCTGACGGCCGCGGTCACCGACCGCGTCGTGTCCCCCGGCACGTCGCCGCGCATCTGGTCCGGCCACAGCTGGACGCCCCTCTGGAACGAATGGCAGCTGCGCAACAAGACCGCCCCCGGCGAAGTCATCCCGCGCCGCCAGTTCCAGAATCGCCTGCACACGATCTTCCCCGTGGAAAAATACGGCGAAACCCATCCGGAGTACTACCCGCTCTGCAACGGCAAAAGGTACATCCCGCCCCAAGGCAACATCTACTGGCGGCCCTGCGAAAGCAACCCGGAAGTCCAGCGACTGGTCATCGAACATATCCGCAACCACTTTGACAAGAACCCCCAGGCCGACAGCTTCTCGCTGGGCATGGACGACACCTCCCACCTGTGCGGCTGCGAACACTGCCGCGCCATGGACGCCCACCCCGACTCCTATGAAAAACGCCAGTTCTCGGACCGGCACTACAAATTCGTCAACCTCATTGCCAAGGCCATCGCCGAGACGCACCCCGGCCGCTACATCGGCACCCTGATCTACAACATCGCCCTCGAGCTGCCCGAGACCGTCCCCGCCCTGGAACCGAATGTCTTCGGCTTCATCACCGAAACCAGCGCCTACTGGTGGAACGAAGGCCAGCAGGAATACGACCACAACCTCACCCGGGAATGGCGCCGGCGCTGCCAGCACCTGTCCCGCTACGACTACTACGGCTTCGCCTCCATGACCCCGAGATACTACCCGACCTTCGTCGACCAGCAGATGAAGTTCGACAAACAGCTCGGCCTGGAAGGCATGTACATCGAAGTCTACACCTTCCTGCCGCTGACCCTGCCCATGATCTGGCAGACGGCCAAGCTGCAGTGGGACCACACCCTCGACAGCAGCGCCATCCTGGCAGACCTCCGCCGACGCCTCTACGGCCCGGCCGAACCGGCCATGACGGCATTCTGGGCACACCTGGAAAACTCCTACCGCAAGCCCCGCCCCGGCCGCGGCAAATGGGAACACCGCAACATCACCAACATGGCCTTCGCCATGGACCCGCCGGACCTCGCCCAGGCCCTCGCCCTCCTGGACCAGGCCACTGCCGCCGCCGCCAATGACCCGAAAATCAAGGCCCGCATCGACATCCACCGCGGCGCCATGCAGCTCGCCGAACACGTCATCCGGCCCCATTACCTGTCCCTCGACATGCAAAACCTGAACATCGCCAGCCGGGAACAGGCCGACCAGGCCTTCGCCGCCGCCGCGGAAGTGGCCAGAATGGCCTCCGAACGCGAAACGTTCCTGGCCACCCTGGAAAAGCGCCACGACCTGCTGGGGCTCAACTATGTCGGCCTGACCAAAACCATGGCCTACATGCCGGTCGGCAATTTCAACAACCTCGAATTCGGCGTGGTCTCCGCCCTGTTCCGGGCCTTGGCCTGGTACCGCGAAACCGCCCCGCAAGACCTCCCGGCCCAAATCGCCAAGCTGGGCGGCAACCGCCATCTTGACAACAACCTGATCTCCGCCTACCTGAAAGTCTCCGCCATGGACCCGAAACCGACCAACCTCATGGTCAATGGCGACTTCGAGCAGCAGGGCGACAACCAGGCCCCGGCCGCGCATGACTGGGAAAGCAGCGGCGCCCCCAGGGGCTGGAACACCTGGACCAACACCCCGGGCATGGTCGTCGAGGTGAGACCAGGCCAGGGCCGCAACAACTCCGCCGCCGTCGCCATCACCAACTCCCGCGGCAATGGCGTCATCCTGCAGACCGTCAACGTCAACCCCGGTGACACGCTCCTCTGCACGGGCTGGGTCAAAGGACAGGGCGCCGGAACCATCACCGTCGGCTTCAGGTTCCAGGAGAAAAACGGCAAATGGCATCAGCGCCGGGACTTGGAGGGGAGCGTCGACCTGTCCTCCAGCCACGCCCCAAACTGGCAGCCGGTCGCACTCTATGTCAAAGCCCCGGAAAATTGCGGCAAAGTCGTCATCATGCTGAACGGCAAAAGCCAAAAGGAAGGCAGCTGCGTCTGGTTTGACGATTTCGAAATCGTCAGGCTCTGAACACCAGACACCTGAAAAGCGGAACCATCGGCAGGTCAGGCCTCTACCAGACATCACGGGCGGCTGCCATGCTCCATGGCAGCCGCCCGTGATACGTCAAGATCAATTGGCTCCACAAACAAAATCCGTGTTTGTCTGTGTTCATCAGTGGTTCAAAACAGGATCAGCCCCGGTGTTCATCGGTGGTTCTTTTCTTCCGGCGCAGGCCGCAAAGGGCCCCGCCGCCCAGCAGCAGGCTCGCCAGCGTTCCGGGCAATGGCTGCCCCACCACCGGCTGGCCGCCCGTGATGAAGGCGATGACCGCGCCCTCGCCCCACTTGCTGTCGCCGAACGTCCAGTACGTCTCCCCCTTGTTCGTCAAGGCGGAAAAGAAATAATCGACACCATTGACGTTCATGTCATTCACGCTGTACAGGATCTGGTCCGGCGTCTTCGCCGAAGAAAGCCAGAAGCCGATCTGAGTGCCGGCGACCAGGTCGCCAAGCGCCACCGTGGCATTCGGCTTGACTTCCACCTGGCCCTGGCTCAGCACGCCACTGTCGTCAAAAGTGAAATAGCCGAAAGTCACATTCTGGCCGTATTTCGAAGCCGGCGAATAGTAGGTCACCGTCATCGTCGAATCCTGCATGATGTCAAACCAGCCGCCGGCATTGGCGACAATCGCCCCCGAACCGGTGGAATCATACTGGTAGACAGCCGAAACACGACCAGCCACCAGCACCATCAGCAACACGATGCCGTACCTTATTGTTCTTTTCATGATCTGACGCCTCCTTCCACCAACAACCCGTAAAACGCTGCCCACAACCTTGGGCCACGCCGCGGGATAAAACCGAACAATCACCCAGAAACAACTAAAAAGTTTCAACTCGACATTCTCTGTAGACTCGCTATATAATAATTGTGTTGCACGGTATTTTCAACTATGGCATCTTTTATTTCATCATTTTCTAACGCTTCGCCACACAACGTATCAGGTGATGGCCGGCGGCACCGGGAAAGCCCCTCCGCAGCAGCCTTGCCCCGCCGGCAACCGCCGCCCGCCCACGGTGGCGGCGCGGACTCCCGGCAAGCCGGCGCCAGCTTGCCTTTCCCGGGACAATGAATATAGTATTTTTACATGGGTTCCCCCGTTCCGGCGCGGTCGACAACCGACCCGGCGCCCGTCCCGGATTCCGACTTCAGAGACCGACATCACTTGGAGCTTGGCATGGCTGAAGAAGCAAAAAAGAGCCTCGGTTACAGCGACACCCCCATCATCCCGGGCAGCCAATGGCATGTCCATGACGGCAACCGCCCGCAGCCGCCGGTCGTGGCCCCGGCCGACTTCCCCACCCAGGAAAAAGCCGGCACGCCCCCTTCCGACGCCGTCATCCTCTTCGACGGCCACTGCCTGTCACAATGGGTGGACAAAAATGGCCAGGACGCCCCCTGGAAAGTCGAAGACGGCTACTTCGAAAGCGTCCCCCGTACCGGCAACATCCACACCAGGACAGAATTCGGCGACTGCCAGCTGCACCTGGAATTCGCCAAGCCGGACGCCCCCGGCGACGGCAACAGCGGCGTGTTCATGATGCGCAAATACGAAATCCAAATCCTGAACTGCTACGACCACGTGACCTACGCCGACGGCGTCGAGGGCGGTCTCTACGGCCAGTGCCCGCCGTTGGTCAACGCCTGCCGCCCGCGCCAGGACTGGAGCGCGTTCGACATCATCTGGATCGCCCCGCGTTTCGCCGGCGAACAACTCATGGCTCCGGCCTACATCACCGTCTTCCTCAATGGCGTGCTGCTGCACCACATGCAGCCCCTGCAGGGCCCCACCCGGTTCCGCGCCCTGGCGCAGTACACCCCCCAGTCCTCCTACGGCACCATCGAACTGCAGGATCACGGCGACCCGGTCCGCTTCCGCAACATCTGGTGCCGGCCACTGTCGCTCTACGGCAACTGACCTCGACATTCCGACCCGACCCTTTTTCCATCCAGCCTTCTCCCCAGCAACCAAGGACATCATCATGGCAGACGACGTCAAGAAAACCATCGGCTACACCGACACCCCGATCATCCCCGGCACCTGCTGGCGCGTCCATGACGGCGACCGCCCCCAGCCCCGTGTCGTCACCCCCGGCTCGTTCAGCACCCAGGAAACCCCCGGCACGCCGCCCTCCGATGCCATCATCCTGTTCGACGGCACCTGCCTGTGCAACTGGGTCGACAAGGCCAACCAGGAAGCCAAATGGAAAGTCGAGAACGGCTACATGGAGGTCGTGCCCAAAACCGGCAACATCCACACCAAGACCGAATTCGGCGACTGCCAGCTGCACCTGGAATTCGCCGCCCCGGAAACCGTCGTCGGCGACGGCCAAGGCCGCGGCAACAGCGGCGTCTTCTTCATGCGCAAATATGAAATCCAGGTCCTTGACTGCTTTGAAAACCCGACCTATCCGGATGGCACCACCGGCGGCATCTATGGCCAGTACCCGCCGCTGGCAAACGCCTGCCGCAAACCCGGCCAGTGGAACATGTACGACTTTGTCTGGATCGCGCCCCGCTTCGCCGGCACCACCCTCGTTTCCCCGGCCTACATCACCGTGTTCCTGAACGGCGTCCTCCTGCACCACATGCGCGCTCTGCAGGGGCCGACCCAGCATCGCATCCTGGCCGAATACAAGCCCCAGAACACCATCGGCGCCCTGGAACTCCAGGACCACAGCAACCCCGTCCGCTTCCGCAACATCTGGTATCGCCCCCTGACGACCTACGACCAGCTGGCCTGACCATCAAACGCGGCACCGGCTTCCAGCCAGATCACACTCCTTATCCCGAAAACGCCTGACCTGGCCGGAAGCCCCCGCCGCCGCCTTATTCGTCCCCTCCGCCGTCCCGTCCGTCCCCTCCGTCCCAAACCAATGCCGAAAATCCGCGCGGACCAACTTCTCGTCGACCGCGGCCTCTGCGCGTCCCGGAGCCTCGGGCGTCAGCTCATCCTGGCCGGAAAAGTCCTGGCGCCGGATGGCACAACGCTGTCCAAGCCGGGGCATTTGGTCCCGGACGACACGGATTTGACGCTGCTCGAACCGCCTCAGTTCGTCAGCCGCGGCGCCGAAAAACTGCTGGCGGCGATGGCGGCGTTCGAGCCCATGATCGCCGACCGCACCGCCCTTGACCTCGGCGCCTCCACCGGCGGCTTCACCGATGTGCTGCTGGCCCATGGCGCTGCCAGGGTCTTCGCGGTCGATGTCGGCACTGGCCAGCTTCACACCCGGCTGCGGGCCGACCCGCGCGTCGTCTCCCTGGAACAGACCAATGCGCGCGAACTGACCACGGCCATGATTCCCGTCCCCATCGACCTCCTGGTCGCCGACCTGTCGTTCATCTCGCTGACCAAGGTCCTCCCTGCCACCCGGCCTCTGCTGGCCGGCCATGCCTGGGCCATCGTGCTGATCAAACCACAGTTTGAAGCCGACCGGCAGCACATCGGCAAGCAGGGCGTCGTCCGGGACCCGGCGGTCCGCCAGGCCTGCGTCGACAAAATCCTCGCCTTCGCCGCCGACGAACTGGGCTGGTCTTGCCTCGGCGTCATTCCCTCACCCATCACCGGCCCGAAAGGCAACCAGGAATTCCTGGCCGCCTTCCGCACCGCACCGCACCAAGCATCGTCCGAACCATGACGTTTCAGCCGTTCATCCGCCAGGCCTCGCTCCGCGTCCCGGCCGACGCCGCCGGCACGGCTCTGCTTGACTACCTGGCCGGCCGCTTTCCCTATCATGACCGCGACGCCTGGCGCCGGCTGGTCGCTGCCGGAAAGGTGCTGTGCAACAATCGGCCGGCAACGCCGAGGCAGGCGCTCGCCGGCGGCGACACCATCGCCTACCAGCCGGAACCGCGGCCGGAACCGCCCGTCGACTTCACCGCCGAACTCCTGTATCAGGACAATGATCTGCTGGTGCTGGCAAAATCCGCCAATCTGCCCTGCCACCCGGCCGGGTGCTTCTTCAATCATACCCTCTGGGCCATGCTCGCCTGTCCGGACCGCCAGAATCTGCCGCCGCCCTTCAACGCGCTCCCCGCCCTGCCCACGCCCCACTTCGTCACCCGACTCGACCGCGAGACCTCCGGCATCGTCGTCATCGCCCGCCATCCCGCCGCCGCCCAGCGCACGGCCCGGTTGCTGCAAACGCCCGCCGCCGCCAAACAATACCTCGTCGTCGTCGAAAACCAGAACCATTTCCCGGATGC
>CAYOUR010000039.1:8100-22098 GCA_964407145.1 uncultured Lentisphaeraceae bacterium
GACCAGTCCGACGCCAATCATGACCACGACGGCCACGTGCCCCCAGGGCGCGCCGTAGTTCCGGCGCTGGCGCGGTCCGCGGTCCGCAAAAAACGCGGCTTCTACCGGGACAAGCCCCTCGGCCGCGCCGCCGAATCGGCGGGCACGGACTTCCGCCGCCTGGCCGTCCACGGCGACCTGGCCCTGCTGGCCGCCACCCTCCACACCGGCCGCACCCACCAGATCCGCGCCACCCTCGCCGCCGGCGGCTTCCCCGTCGTCGGCGACAAAATCTATGGCTGCGACGAAACCATCTACCTGCGCTTCATCGCCGGAGAGCTCACTTCTGACGACATAACGCGTCTGCGCCTGCCGTCCCAAGCCTTGCACGCCTGGAAAACCACCCTCCCCCGCCCCGCCGGCCCGGCCATGACCTTCACGGCGCCACCGCCGATGGCCTGGCGCCAGCACCATGACCTCCGGCAACTGCTCGCCAAGGCCGGCCGGCCCGGCGACTGAACCCATTTTTTTCCCCAAAGGAATCATCCGTGGATACGTCGAACGACTGACGGAAGCCAGAATAGCGGCAACGCCAGCCATTCGACCGAAAAGTTATAGGTGAAGAGAAGAAGCAAGGCGCCTTCCCTCCACCTCGCCAAGACTCAGCCTTGCTTTTTGCGCAACCTCTGACCGGCATTTGCTCATGTCACATCCACCTTTCCATGCCGACGTGGCGGTCATCGGCGGCGGTTCAGGCGGCGTCGCCGCCGCCCTGGCGGCGGCTCGCTGCCGGGTCAAGACGGTACTGATCGAACAGGACGCGCTTCTCGGCGGCACCTCGACATCCGCCGGCGTCACCTGCTGGGAGCCTGTCTGCGGCGCCACCGGCATGCCACGCCGCCTGTTCGACCGCCTCACTCACCTGCCCGGCGCCTGCGGCATCTACACGATCGCGCGCCACTGCTTCTTCATGCGCGACGCCCTGGCCGAATATCCGGGCGGTGAACAACGCATCGTGCCCTTCCTGCGCTACCAGGACACCCTGAAAACCGGTTGGGACTACCACCTCCCCTGGTCGCCCGGCCGCTGGAACGGCGTCGTCTTCGAGCCGCTCGCCTGGCATCACGCCGCCACCGCCCTGCTGGCCGAAACCGGCTGCTGCCACGTCATCACCGGCCAGGCGGCCGTCACCACCGAACGCGCCAACACCCGCTCTCTCGGCGCCGTCACCCTGGCCAACGGCGACAGAATCACCGCGAAAATCTGGATCGACAACGCCGGCGCCCTGGCCCGCGACGCCGGGTGCCAGACTCTCACCGGCCAGGACCCCTACGACCGCTTCCACGAACCCGACGCCCCAATCGCGCCTTCCAAACAAGTCAACGGCGCCACCCGCATCTTCCGCATCAGCCCGACCCGCGAACCGGCCGTGCAACCGCTGCCCAAGGACATCCCGGCCGACTGCTGGTGGAGCCCGTCCTTCCCCAAAATGGTCGCCACCCAGTACCCGAATGGCGACTTCAACTGCAACATGCTCCCCACCATCACCGGCCAGGACCTCGCCGGCATGACCATGCCGGCGGCCCTGGCCGAAACGGAGCGACGCGTCCTGGCCTTCTGGCATCACCTGCAGACGGCCTGGCCGGAATTCCGGCATTATGCCATCAACATGCTCTTCCCGAAGCTCGGCGTCCGCGAAAGCTTCCGGGTCGTCTGCCGGTATATGCTGACCGAAAACGACCTCACCACCGGCCTGGCCGGGCAAACGCACGACGACCTGATTGCCACGGCTGATCACCCGATGGACCGCCACGGCGCCGGCCGGGCCGCGCGCCAGGTCACCGGCCCCTACGGCATCCCCTACCGCTGTCTGCTGCCCGTCGGCATCGACAACCTCATCCTGGCCGGCCGCATCGCCGGCTTCTCCAGCCTGGCGGCGTCCAGTTGCCGCCTGGCCCGCACCATCATGCAACTCGGCCAGGCCGCCGGCTTCGCCGCCGCCATCGCCTGTCATACCCACGCCCTCCCCGCCGACATTTCCGTCAGGCGCCTGCAATGCCTCGTCAACCAGGAGAACCAGTCATGAACTGCACCGGCAAAACCATCATCATCACCGGCGGCTCCAGCGGCTATGGCTATGGCATGGCCAAAAAACTCCACGCCCGCGGCGCCCGCGTCCTGATCACCGGCCGCCATGAACAGAAACTCCGCCAGACCGCCGCCGAACTCGGCGTCGAGGCCGTCCCGGCCGACGTCACCTCCGGCGCCGACTGGGACCGCGTCTTCGCCGCCGCCGGCAACCGCGTCGACATCCTCATCAACAATGCCGGCGCCGGCGTCAAAATCGCCCCGCTGACCGACTGCAGCGACGAGGAAATCGTCCAGTCGATCGCCGTCAACCTCACCGGTGCCCTGCTCGGCTGCCGCCGCGCCGCCGCCGTCATGATTCCGCGGAAATCCGGCCTGATCATCAACATCTCCAGCGTCTGCGCCCACTATGGCTGGCCCGGCTTCGCCGTCTACACCGCCGCCAAGGCCGGCCTCGACAAGATGAGCCGCGCCCTTTACACGGAGCTGCGGCCGCACCACGTCCGTGTCACCGTCGTCACCCCGTCCTGGGGCGACACCAACTTCGGCGCCGCCGCGGGCCTGCCGCCGCCGGCCACCGACCTGGCCGCCCAGATGATGAGCCCGGACCAGATGGGCGACCTGATCGTCCAGCTGTGCGAATTCCACGACCATCTCGTCTTCCCGGAAATCATGGTCCAGCCCGTCGTCCAGGAGATCAACCCGTTCTGAGTTGACTTGCGCCAAACGGCCATTACGTTTATGCAATCAAGGTCGTTCCCCTCAAAACGCCCCCTGCCGTCCACTGCCCGTTGTCCATTGTCTACCACTGTCCACAACCACCATGAACGACACCATCATCGACGCGCATCTGCACCCTTTTCTGACAGCCGACTGCCGCATCAACAAATACCAGGCGGTGAAGACCCCGGACGACTTCGTCGCCCACCTGCGCCAGAACGGCATTACCCAATGCTGCGGCTCCGTCGTCCGCGCCGTCTCCGGAGACGACTTCGGGCCGGTCCGCACCCTCAATGACGACGCGCTCGAATTCCGGCGCCGCTACCCCGGCTTCTACATCCCCGGCATTCACGTCCATGGCCGGTTCCCCGATGAATCCTGCCGCGAGTTGGAGCGCTGCCACCGCGAGGGCATCAACCTGATCGGCGAGCTGGTCCCCTATTTCATGGGCTACGACGCCTATGCCGGCCCGGCCATGCAGCCGGTCTGGGACTTGGCCACCGAACTCGGCTACGTCGTCAGCATCCACCCGAGCACTCTCGAGGACATGGACACGCTGCTCACCGACTTCCCGCGCCTGACCGTCATCATCGCCCATCCCGGCGAATACGACGCCTACATGGCCAAACTCGACCTGCTCCGCCGCCACCCGAATGCCTACCTCGACATCTGCGGCACCGGCCTGTTCCGCTACGGCATGCTCAAATACGGCGTCGACCAAGTCGGCGCCGGGCGTTTCCTGTTCGGCACCGACTTCCCAGTCTGCAGCGTCGGCATGCAGGTCGGCGGCGTCCTCTCCGAAGACCTCGCCCCCGCCGAACGCCAGGCCATCTTCGCCGACAACGCGAAGCGCCTCCTCCAGCTCTAACCCACCTCACGCGGCGACTTCTTCATGACAACAGCACTCTGCGCCTCCCTGCGCGCCAACCTCACCAGCGTCATGCAGGGCAAGGACGACATCGTCGACCTGCTCCTGACCGCCCTCCTGGCCAATGGCCACGTCCTGCTCGAAGACGTGCCCGGAGTCGGCAAAACCACCCTGGCCAAAGCCCTGGCCACCTCCATCCAGGGCGCCTATCACCGCATCCAGTTCACCCCGGACATGCTCCCCGCCGACATCACCGGCGGCATGATCTATTCCCCCAAAAACGGCGACTTCACCTTCCGCCCCGGGCCGGTCTTCTGCAACATCCTGCTAGGCGACGAAATCAACCGGGCCTCGCCCCGCACCCAGTCCGCCCTGCTCGAGGCGATGAGCGAACGCCAGGTGACCATCGAAGGCGACGCCCGGCCCCTGCCGGCGCTCTTCCTCGTCATCGCCACCCAGAACCCGATCGAATTCCACGGCACCTACCCCCTGCCCGAAGCCCAGCTCGACCGCTTCGCCATGCGCCTCGCCATCGGCTACCCCGACGCCGACAGCGAATGCCGCATCATCCTGGAACAGAAAAAACGCCACCCGCTCCATGACCTGCAGACGGTCGCGACCCTGACGGACATCACGGCCGCGCAACAGCAGGTCCGCGACATCGCCATGGAACCGACCGTGCTGCGCTACCTGACCGACATCGTTCGCGCCACCCGCGCCGACCCGAAGGTCGCTCTGGGCGCCAGCCCGCGGGCCAGCCTCGACCTCTTCCGCGCCGCCCAGGCCCGCGCCTTCCTCAACCGACGCGACTATGTCCTGCCCGACGACGTCAAGGCCCTGGCCGTGCCGGTCATCGCCCACCGCCTCGCCCTCGACCCGAAGGCCGCCTACACCGGCCTCGACAAGAAGACCATCGTAGGCGACATCGTCGCCCGCACCAAAGTCCCGGCCTGAACACGCCGGCCAATCTTTTCGCGTTGCCTTATCCGCTGATGACGCCGATGGGCGCCGATTTTTCCAGCGTGCCTTGAATACGCACCGGGAAAATCTGTGTCACCTGTGACATCTTTGGATGATCAATCTTTCGACAGAGGCTTTTCGGACAGACTCGAATAATACAGCATCATGAAAAAACTGTTGCAGCGCGTCCTTTTCTGGGATGCTCCAGCCGCGGGGGCATTTTTCGGCCTCACCTTGGTCGGCATCACCGTTTGGCTGCTGCCGTCGTTTTTTTTCTTCTTATGGGCGAACGGCTCTTGGGGCGGGTTATGGCCGCCGTTTTGGGATGGTGCCCTGCCGCCTGGCCTGATAGGATTCGAGGTTGCGACGGGACTGCTGCTTTCCTACGCCATTTTTCTCGTGTTCCGGTTTTATGGTTCGTTCTGCCGCCAGCACTACAGCCCGCCGGGAATGTGGCTGGCGCTGGTCTTGCTGGCCATTTCCCTGACGACCGCTTCGGTCGCCAGTGGCGTGCGGGGAGGCATCGGCGTCAGCATCGTTTTCTTCGCCGGCGTCTTTCCTTTGCTGCTGCTGCCCAAAACCAGCTGCTGGCTCTGGCTGGCCCAGGCAGGATGCTGGAGCCTGGGCATCCTGCTCAGTGGTGTTTTGCTGCGCTATCTGGCCATACCCCTGTGCAGCTATCACTTGGGCGAGGGATTCTTCTTCATCCAGCCGGCCTATAGAACCATCCCAATACAGCTGCACCTCAGCGGCTCGGACTGGGTCTGGCTGGCTGCGGCAGGGGTGCTCTTCCTGTTGCTCGGCTACCTGCTGACGGCCTTGCTCTGGGCAAGGGCAGCTGACCTGCCATGCCGCCGCCTCCGCGGACGAGGCGTGACGTCACTCTGGCTACTCGGCGCAACCGCCTACCTGCTGCAAATCATCCTCGCCATCAACGCCAGCCAGGCGGCAAAACGAAAAGTCGACGCCCTGGAACAGCGGTTCAACCGGCCCATCACCGCCCTGGCGCTGGGAGAAATGTACTACCAGGGAGAACAGCCAGACGATGAATTCTGGAAACTGGAAACGGAACTCTTCTTGAACAACAAGCTGTTTGCCGGAGAATTTTCCGAATTCGACCGTTTCCCCGAGGAGCTTCCGGCAACGGCCATGCTCCAGTGGCGCGAGCACGTCCGGAGTATTGACGACGGCCTTTCGCGCTGGGAGAATCTTTTTTCGGACAACGTGCCGCCCTGGCCCCGGCGCTACTGTCGCGGCGAACTGTCGGCAATGCTGCTGCCGCATTTCAGCCATATCCGCGAGTTGAATCGCGTGGCGCTATGGCGCGTGCGCCTGGCTCTGGACGACGGCGATGCCACGGCCGCTTTGGCAGCCGCAAAACGCCAGGCCGACATCAACGACGTGCTCTTGCGTGAAACCAATCTGGTTGGCGGCATGGTCTGGATCGCCTGCGTGAACCTTTGGCTGAAATCGGTCGAGCAGATGCTGGAGGCGCAAGCCTTGGCCGACGAACAGCTGCTGGCCTTAACCAGCCAACTGAAGGCCGTAGCCACCCAAGTGCCGCTCATGCAGAAGCGTTCCCTTTACAGCGAAGCCGTGCACCTCCTGGATAACTTCGAGATGCTCGGCGAAGGGCGTGCCTTCGTCGCATTCCCGGAAGTGCCCTTCGAATCCGTCCCGATGCGCAAACTGCGGTTCTTTTCCCCCCTGCTGTGGTGGTACGCCGCCAAGGACAAGGCTTACTTGGCACGGGCGTTCCTGGTGGACCACCTGACGGAAATTGCACCACCAAATCCCGCCGACAACCCACCTCTCCTGCTCAGCAGCCTGATGCTGCCGGCATTGCGACAGGCTGGAGAACGGTTCCACGCCGTGGCCGCCAACCTGCTGGCCATGCAGGCCCTGATTAAGGCAGAGCTGCACCGGCGCGCCCATGGAACATATCCGGAGCGGCTGGAAAATCTGCCGGCAGACCCTTTCAACGGAGAGCCGCTGCGCTACCGCCATGGGGTTTGTCACTTCACCGTCACGATCGCCGAATGGAATGAAACATCACGGCAATGGCGAGTGGTCAGACAGGCCAGGACCGGCCCGGGCTTGCAGGCCTGGAGCGTCGGACCTGACTTGGTCGATGACGACAATATCAACCCGCTCGAACCTGACGCCGAACGACGCTCCGACGATATCCGGGCCCTGATGCGCCTGAAGTGACCTTATACGCGACAGCAACGGCGAAGCAACCGCAGCCCAATGGAACGCCGTGCAGGAAAAACACCGCTGCGCCAAGGCGGATTTTCGGGCAAAATCGGTCGACGACAACGCGAAACACCAACGGTGAACTGCTCAAAACGCCACCATAACATGGCTGAAAATCGTAAAAATCGCGAAAACGTGTAAAATTTATTTCACTAAAATCATGAAAACGTGATTTACTGCTTCTTGAAAAATCGCAAAAACGTGATAGCCTATCTTTTTCGAACACGATTTCCACCGGCCGGGGGAGGAACCATGAAGCGAAAAATCTACGACCATTTGCTCGCCTGGAAGGCCAATGACGCCAGCCGCACGGCCCTGCTGATTGACGGTGCTCGACGCGTCGGCAAAAGCTACGTCGCGGAAGAGTTTGGCCGCAACGAATACAAATCGCACGTGCTCGTCGACTTCAACCGCGCCGGCGCGGAAGTGCGGGAGCTGTTCGATCGCCATCTTGACCATCTGGACGTCTTCTTCGCGTATCTATCCGCCTACTACAACGTTCCCTTATACATTGGCGAAACACTGATCATCTTTGATGAAGTCCAGCTCTTCCCGCGCGCCCGTTCGGCCGTCAAATACCTGGTCGAGGACGGCAGGTACCATTATCTTGAAACCGGTTCGCTGGTGACCTTGAAGTCGAACCTTGGCGACATCCTGATCCCCTCGGAGGAACGTCATCTCAAAATGCAGCCCATGGATTTCGAGGAGTTCCTGTGGGCCCTGGGCAACGAGACGCTGATGCCTTTGGTGAAGCAGTGTTTTGCCCATGGGCGTGAATTGGGACAAGCCATGCACCGGAAGACAATGGACGCTTTCCGTCAATATCTCGTGGTCGGTGGAATGCCGCAGGCCGTAGCCGAATATGCCCGGCAACACAATTTCAATATGGTGGATGCCGTCAAACGAGACATTCTCCAACTGTACCGCAACGACATCGTCAAACACGCCCGAGGCTACGAACGCAAAGTCACCGCCGTCTTCGATGAAATCCCCGCGCAGCTGCAAAAGCACGAAAAGCGCTTTAACCTGGCATCGTTGAGCACGACAGCCCGCTTTCGCGACTTTGAGGACGCCTTGTTCTGGCTGACCGACGCGATGATGGTCAATCCCTGCTTCAATTCCACTGAACCCAGCATCGGCCTGAAGATGAATATGGACCGCACCACGCTAAAATGCTATATGGCTGACACGGGACTCCTCATCAGCCACGCCTTCGACGAAAACAGCCTGGTCAGCGAGGAAATCTACAAGAAACTCCTGTTCGGCAAACTGGAGGTCAACGAGGGGATGGTGATGGAGAACATCGTGGCCCAAATGCTGACGGCCGCCGGACACAGCCTGTACTTCTATTCCAACTCTTCAAGGCAAGATGCCAGTTCACGCATGGAAATCGACTTCCTGATCGCCAAAGGCAAGGCCACCAGCCGTCATAACATCTCGCCGATTGAAGTCAAGTCCGGCGCCTACTACACCCTCAGTTCGCTGAACAAGTTCCGCGCCAAATATGCTCCCCAGCTGCATACGCCATACATTCTGCATATGGCTGACTATGCACAGAAAGATGGCATCACCTTCCTGCCATTGTACATGACGCCTCTGCTGTGAGATGGGGTTTTTCCCCGAGGAGAAAAGACATCCCGTCGGGGTAGCAGCCGAAGAAGCTCCGCCACGCCGCCGGCCTGGGACCGCCGGCGTCTCGCCAGGCATTCGTTTTCGTCGTCGACACACGGCCCGGCCGGAGGAAAAACGTTTTGGTCGCGGCCGGCGACCGACAGCATGACGGCCAAGCCTCTTTGCCGGCATCAGACGTTGGCGTTGGCGTGGACGCCACGGACGGCGCGGCCGGAGGGGTCGTTCATCTTCTTGAAGGCCGCGTCCCACTCCAGGGCAATGGCGGTCGAACAGGCGACCGAGGCCTCGTGCGGCACGCAGGCCGCCGCCGACTCGGAGGGGAACCACTCCGCAAACAGGCTGCGATAATAGTACTCCTCCTTGTTCAAGGGCGTGTTGACCGGAAACCGCCGCGCCGCCGCCGCAAACTGCTGGTCCGTGACCTGGGCCGCAGTCATCGCCTTCAACGTGTCAATCCAGCTGTAGCCGACACCGTCCGAAAACTGCTCCTTCTGGCGCCAGACAATCTCCTCCGGCAGATAATCCTTGAACGCCTCGCGCAGAATCCACTTCTCGATGCGGTCGGCGCCGTGCGGCCCGGCGGTCGGCGGCAGAATCCGCCCCTGCGACATCTTGTCAGCCGGGTTGAGGCGCATGGCGACATCCATGAACTCCTTGTCCAGGAACGGCACGCGGCCCTCGACACCCCAGGCGGCCAGGGCCTTGTTGGCCCGCAGGCAGTCATACAGGTGCAGCTTGCCCAGCTTGCGCACCGTCTCCTCATGAAACTCCCGCGCGTTCGGCGCCTTGTGGAAATAAAGGTAGCCGCCGAAAAGCTCGTCCGACCCCTCGCCGGACAGGACCATCTTGATGCCCATGGCCTTGATGGCGCGGGCCAGCAGGAACATCGGGGTCGAGGCCCGGATGGTGGTGATGTCGTACGTCTCCAGGTGATAGACCACGTCGGGCAGCACGTCCAAGGCTTCCTGGATGGTGAAATGGACCTCGTGATGCACGGTGCCGATATGCTCGGCGGCCTTGCGCGCCGCCAGCAGGTCAGGGGCGCCTTCCAGGCCGACCGCGAAGCTGTGCAGGCGCGGCCACCAGGCCTCCAGCTTGGCGTCGCCGCTCTCGACCCGGTGCGGCGCGAACCTCTTGGTCACCGCCGCGATGACCGATGAATCCAGCCCCCCGGACAGCAGCACGCCATAAGGCACGTCGCTCATCAGCTGGCGCTTGACCGCCGCCTCGAGACCCGCGCGCACCGCGTCGATGCTCGACGCGTTCTTCTCCACCGCGCCGTAGCTCATCCAGTCCCGCGTGTACCAGGCCGTCGGCCGGGCGTCAGGGCTGTAGAAGTACTGCCCGGGCTGGAATTCCTCAATCGTGCAACAGACGCCTTCGAGGGCCTTGAGCTCGGAGGCCACGTAGTACTGCCCTTCCGAATCCCAGCCCTGATACAGCGGAATCACCCCGATGTGGTCGCGGCCGATGAAATAGGCGTCCTGGTCCTGGTCATACAGCGCAAACGCGAAGATGCCGTTCAGCTTCTCCAGGCAGCCGGGGCCGTAGAGCCGGTACAGGGCCAGAATCACCTCGCAGTCCGACTGGGTCAGAAATTCATACTGTCCGGCCAGTTCCCGGCGGATGTCCTGGTGGTTGTAGATTTCACCGTTGACGGCCAGAACCAGCTTGCCGTCCTTGCTGAACAGCGGCTGCTTGCCGGACAGCGGGTCGACGATCGCCAGACGCTCGTGCGCAATGACCGCGCGCTCGCAGCTGAAAATCCCGGACCAGTCAGGACCGCGATGACGGACTTTCTTCGACATCTGCAGAACCTGCTTGCGCAACAATGCCTGCTGGTCCGCACCTACTTCAAACACGCCTACAAATCCGCACATCGGTCCTCCCATGATCTTGCTGGTCACCTGCTGCCAGGTGATCGGCCCGGCGCCGCCGGGCCTGTTTCCGGACTACTGCGACATCCACACCGTCGCGTCACCATCTGCCGGCATGCGCCAGTCGCCCCGGGGCGACAGGGCAATCGTCCCGACCTTCGGACCATCCGGCATGACGTTGCGCTTGAACTGCTGCATGAAAAACCGTTTTACAAAAATGTCCAACACCCGCCGGACCTCCGCTTCCTCGCGTTCGCCCTGGAACGCCTGCAGCGCCAACGCCAGCAGCCCCCGCGGACTTTCACCGTACTTGAGGAAGTAGTACAGGAAGAAGTCATGCAGCTCATAACAGCCCAGCAGCGCCTCGGTGTGCTGCGGACCGGGCAGAAGCTCCGGGGAAACCGGCGTCGCATGAATATCCAGCAATAAGCGTGCCAGTTCCGGCGACGGGGTGATCGAGGCATAGTATTCAACCAGGTAACGCACCAGGGTCTTGGGCACGCCGCAGTTGACGCAGTACATGGACATGTGGTCGCCGTTGAAGGTGCTCCATCCCAGGGCGATTTCCGACAGGTCCCCGGTGCCGACGACCAGCCCGCCGGTGGCGTTGGCCAGGTTCATGAGAATCTGCGTCCGTTCCCGGGCCTGGGTGTTTTCGTAGACCACATCCAGCTTGTCCGGGTCGTGGCCGATGTCCTGGAAATGCCGGATGACGGCCTCCTTGATGTCAATGACGCGCAATTCGGTTCCCAGTTCGCCGGCGACGGCGACGGCGTTGTTCCTGGTCCGGCTGGTGGTGCCCATGCCGGGCATGGTCACGCCGAGAATCGTGGTCCGCGGCAGGTTGAGCATGTCGCAGCACCAGGCCGCCACCAGCAGAGCCAGGGTGGAGTCCAGTCCGCCGGACAAGCCGATGACCAGACGTTTGGCGCGGCTGTGCTCCAGGCGCTTGGCCAGGCCGGTCGCCTGCAGGGTGAAGATTTCCTGGCAGCGGGCGGCTCTGGCGGCGGCGTCCTGGGGCACGAACGGATGCTTGGCCAGCGAGAAGAACTCGCCGTCCGGCGCTTCCGGCAAAGGCGCCAATTCGACCTTGCGGACAGGTGTGGCCGGCACGTCGTTGTGGCTGGTCCAGGCGCGGCGCTGATGCTCCAGCCAGGCGACCTTGACATCGGCGGTCACGGTGGCGCCCGCGCGTTCGAAGCGCTGGTTTTCGGCGAGCAGGCGACCGTTGGCGGCGATCATGGCATGGCCGCTGAAGACCAGGTCGCTGGTGGATTCATGGACGCCGGCGCCGGCGAGCATGTAGACGGCGGAAAGCCGTCCGCTCTGGCCGGCCACGAGACCGCGCCGGTATTCGGCCTTGGCCACCAGTTCCGGTCCGGCCGAGAGGTTGCAGATGACCTGGGCGCCCTGCAGGGCCAGGTTGTTGGAGGGCGGCGTGACCACCCACAGGTCTTCGCAGAGTTCGATGCCGAGCTTGACGCCGCCGGCCTCCAGGAGGAGGTCATTGCCCAGCGGCACCGTCTCACCGTTGATTTCCACCGGCGAGCCATCATGCTCGCGAATCGAACGGAACTGCCGTTTTTCATAGAATTCGCGATAGTTAGGCAGATAGGTCTTGCCGACGAAGGCGAGAAGGCGGCCGTCCTGGAGGACGGCCGCGACATTGAACAGGCGCGTGCCCTGCAGGAGCGGCAGCCCCGCGATCAGCACGGCCGGTCGGCCGGCCGTCGCCGCCCGCAGGCGTTCCAGGCCGGCCAGGGCGGCGGCCAACAAGGTCTCCTGCTCGAACAGGTCGCCGCACGTATAGCCGGTCACCGCCAGTTCGGGAAACAGGACGACCGCCGCGCCGCGCTTGGCCGCGGCATCGTAGACTTCCACCATCCGGTCGACATTGTACGACGGGTTTCCCACCCGCATCGGCGGAACGGCTGACACCAGCCGGTACAGACCTTCGATTCGCATCGTTCTTCTCCTTGTTCCGGGCCCCCTGTCATCCCAGCCAGGCCGCGACCCGATCGGCAACGGCCCGGCCGGCCGCCAGGGCGCGGACGACCAGCGATGGGCCCTGCGCCGCGTCACCAGCCAAAAACACGGATTCGGTATCCCTTATACCGTAATGCGAAAGAAGCTGAGTGCGAGTCTGCGGAAGAAAACCAAGGGCCAAAAAAGCCAGATCGCAGGCGATGACTTCGGTCGGCCCAGCGGGCGCAAACCGCAGGGGCCGGCCAGCGGCTGACATCTCCCACTCAACCGGGGTGACCTCGACGCCGGCCAGGCGTCCTTCACGCTCCAGGAAGCGCACGCTGCTGAGACCCCAGCGGCGCTCGCAGCCCTCCTCGTGACTCGACGACGTGCGCATCTGGTACGGCCAATCCGGCCAGGGGGTCGAGGCCGACCGCACGGCCGGCGGCATCGGCATGATTTCAATCTGGGTGACGCTGGCGGCGCCGTCACGGCGGCAGGTGCCGACACAGTCGCTGCCGGTATCGCCGCCACCGATGACGAGCACGTTTTTACCCCGGGCGCTGACCGGCGGCGCCGGCAGTTCGCCGGCGTTGGCGCGGTTGCGGCCGGCAAGGAGTTCGAGCGCCAGATGGACGCCGGGCAGCCCCCGGCCAGGCAGGTCCAAGTCGCGCGGCAGCGGCGTGCCGGTGGCCAGAACGACGGCGTCATGACTTCGCGCCAGATACGCCCCCGAGACATCGGTCCCGACGTGCGTGCCGGGCACAAATTCAACGCCGGCCCGGGCCAGCATCGAACAGCGCCGGTCAACCAGCTTTTTGGCCAGCTTGAAATCAGGAATGCCATAGCGCAACAGCCCGCCAGGCGACGCGTTGCGGTCATAGACGGTCACGTGGAAACCGCGGCGATTCAGGTCACGGGCGACGGCCAGGCCGGCCGGACCGGCGCCGACCACGGCCACACGCTGACGACAACGACGCTCCGGCGCCGGTTCAGTCACCCAACCCTGGGCAAAGGCCATGTCAACAATCGCCTTTTCAATCTGCCGAACCATGACCGGCCCGAAGTGGATTCCGGCCGTGCAACTGCCCTCGCACAAGGCCGGACAGACGCGGCTGGTGAATTCCGGGAAAGGACTCGTCTGCGCCAGCAAATCCCAGGCGAGGCGCCAGTCGCCCTGGCTGACCGCGGCGTTGAAATCGGGAATCTCATTGCCCAGGGGACAACCACGGCCATGGCAAAACGGCAGGCCGCAATTCTGGCAGCGGTCCGCCTGCCGACGCAGTTCCGTCACCGACAGGGGCGCCTCCACCTCGTCAAAGTCACGCAGACGCTCTGGCACCGGCCGATACACATGCCCCTGCCGTGCTGTTTCCATGAATGACTTGCTGCCCATGGCTGGTTCCTTCCTGCTGATGCTCACACTGTCCACAAAACTTCCGGAAAACCTCTGCCTTGCGATTCATCCGCGGAACAGTCATCCGCGGACCGCGCAGAGTTACGCGGACTTTTTCAGTCGAACCTTATTTGTTGTTAATGTGCAACATGTTGTGATGGAAAGCCAGATTCTACAACGTGCACCGGAATCATCGCCATCCCATGAGACCCATGCTCTTAAGCGTAGGGCTCGGTTGAACTTTTTGCGGCTGCAAT
>CAYOUR010000040.1:0-14474 GCA_964407145.1 uncultured Lentisphaeraceae bacterium
TTCCTCCAATTCCGGATGGGGCCGATGGTGGCCTCGTATCCGTTCTGCGGCTGGAATGTTGACGATGTGCAGCTGGGACCGGCGGCCGCCAGGCTGGCGCAAATCATCCTGCAGGTGAACAAGCAGGCCCTTGAAGTCGGTGATGTGTACAATCTGGAAATCTACGTCCAGGAAGACCACCCGGAAGCCGCGGGGCTGCTCGGAGCGTCGGTCCGGCTGGACTTCACCCAGGGTTTGTCCTCGTACCAGGGTTCCAGCACGGTCGCCAACTGCGTCGTCAACCCGCCTTGGAACCTGCTGCGGCGGGGCGTGCGCTCCGGCAATGTCCTGACCGAGCTGTCCGGCCTGACCCAGGTTTCCGGCCACGGTGATGGCGCGCCGGTGCTTCTGGCGCGGGTGCCGATGAAGGCTGTGGCGGCCGGCATCGCCCGTTTCGAATGCACTCCGGCGGCGGCGTTCGCCTTGCCCAGCCCCTTCGGACAGGTGGGGCCATGGCGGGTCGCCGGCGCCGTGCTGGAGGTGGACATTGCCGCCGACGCCCTGGAGCCGCTGGCCAGGCTGACTCTGCAGGGCCCGACCGCGCCGGTGGCCCTGGGCAACACCTTCACCATCCAGGTCCTGGCCGAGGAAATGTCGGCTGAGGCCCGGGGCTTCCTGGGCGGGCCGTTTGACTTGTATTTCGACCTGGCGCGTGTTTCGGCTCCGGGATTTTCGGCGGCGGCGGCCATCCAGCCGCCATACACCGACATCGGCCTGGTCAGCGGCACATTGCAGGAGAACAGGATTGACGAACTCGGCGGGGCCACGGTCAAGACCGGCTATGGCAACGGCTCCAAGGTGGTCTATGCCATGGTCTCTTTCCAGGCTGATGCCCTGGGCGAGGCCGTCTTTGCGGCCAGCGCCGGCGCCAGCGGGTTGACCCTGACGTCGCCGGTCGGACAGCTGCCTTTCGAACGCATCGACTACGGACTGCCCTTCGCCGTCGACATCCGGCCGAATTTCGCCGTGACCATCACCGGCGGCAGTGCCGCCAGCACGAATTGCTACGCGGGACAAGTCATCAGTCTGCAGGCCGACACGCCGGCGCCGGGGTGGGCCTTCAGTCAGTGGGAGGGTGACGAGGCCAGTCTTGGCGCCCTGGCCAGTCCGACCCAGGCGGCGACGACCCTGACGGTCCCCGGAACCGCCGTGAGCCTGAATGCCGTCTATCGCATGATCGACTACACTTTGACCGTCACCGGCGGCAGCGGCTCCGCCGCGCCGGTCCATATCGGCGATCAGCTTGAAATCGTCGCCGAGCCGCCGGCCATCGGCAAGGTTTTCGACCGCTGGACTGGCGATGTGCAGGTTCTCGATGACCCGAATGCGGCGACGACGACCGTGACCGTGGCGACGGCGAACATCGCCGTGACCGCGACCTACCGGAACCTGCTGTATCGCGTCGAGGTCGTCAGCGGCACCGGCGATACTGAAACGGCCGTTTACGGCCAGAAACTGACGATTGCCGCCGACCCGGCGCCGACGGGATACGTGTTTGGCGGGTGGGGCGGCAGCGAGGAGGACCTCGACTGCCTGGCGTCACGCTATGCTTCGACGACCGTGCTGACGCAGCCGGACCGCGACGTCCACCTGACCGCGTCCTACAGTGCCATCGACTATCAGCTGACCGTCGTCAACGGTTCGGGAACGGCCGTCGCCAACTACCAGGATGTCATCGCCATCGCCGCCGACCCGCCGTCGACAGGGCAGGCTTTCTCGCATTGGAGCGGCGATGTCGGCTGCCTTGACAATCCCCAGGCCGCCGCCGCGACGGTGACCATGCCGGCCGCTCACGTGACCCTGACGGCGGTCTACGTGAAAATTCCGTATACCCTGCTGGTTGTCAATGGCGCCGGCAGCGGGACGTACTACTATGGCGACGTCGTGTCGGTCAAGGCCGGGGCGGCGCCGGCCGGCAGCCTCGGTTTTGCCGCCTGGGTCGGCCATGTCCAGTGCCTGCAGGACGCTTCGGCGCCGGAGACGACGTTGAGCATGCCGGCCGCCCACACAGCCGTGGTGGCGGTCTTTGGCACGTATGACAGCGACACGGTCGAGTTGACGCTCAAGGCCGGCTGGAACTGCATCGCCGTGCCGTTTGAAACGGCTAATCCGGTCGGCACGGTGGATTCCAAGGGTCATGACATCCGCGCCATCTGGCGTTGGGACGGGCTGTTTGTGCCGCCGGTCAATGCCCAGGGCGTGGCCGACACGACCATCAAGCCGAATGTCGGCTATTGGATATTCTGCCTGGAAGACTGTGTCCTGACCTTCCATCGGTGGCAGCAGAACTGACCGGATTGAACCACCGATGAACACCGATGAACACCGATGAACACCGAGGGGATTTATTTTGCCAGTTTATGACAAAACTTGGTTTTATCTGGCCGGCGCCGTTTTTTGGCAGCCCGGGCCGGTGATGCGGCTTTTGCCGCCGGTGGTTGGCGTGACCAGGATTTGGGCGCCGATGCGGTCTTTGATGGCGGCGACATGGGAGATGATGCCGATCAGCTTGCCATCATGCTGCAGGCTTGACAGGGCTTCCAGGGCGGTGTCCAGAGCGTCGTCGTCCAGGGTGCCGAAGCCTTCGTCCAGGAAGAGCGAGTCGACCCGGATGTTCCTGCTGGCCATGTGAGCCAGGCCCAGGGCCAAGGCGAGGCTGACAATGAAGCTCTCGCCGCCGGAGAGGTTCTTGGTGGAGCGCACTTCCCCGGCCTGGTAGTTGTCGACCACATCCAGTTCGAGGGGATTGGTTTCATTGCGGAGCAGCAGGTAGCGGTCGGTCAGTTTCTGCAGTTGGACATTGGCGTGCCGGATCATGATGTCGAACGTCAGTCCTTGGGCGAAGTTGCGGTATTTCTTGCCGTCGGCCGAGCCGATCAGCCCGTCGAGCTGTCCCCATCGTTCATATTCGGATTTTTGTTTGGCGACGGCCTGCAGTTTTTCCTGCAGCCGGCGTTGGCGTTCGTCATTTTCCTGCAGTTTTTGTCGGATGGCGCCGATGTCCTGTTGGATACTCTGGCAGGCGGCCTGTTTGTCGTTGATGAGCTTCTGGAGGTTTTCGGGTGTTTCGGCGGTGATGTTTTTGGCTTGTTCTTCGGCCAGTTGCCGTTTCAGGTCGCGGGTTTGGTTTTCCAGGATGGTTTTTCGGTCGTTCAGTTCGCCGGCCCGGTTGGCCAGCTGCCGGCGTTCGGTCTCCGGGAGGCGTGCCGTGAGGTAGTCCTGTTCCTGTTCGAAGCCGGCTGCGGCCAGTCGTGCGGTGAATTCGGCCGCGGCGGCGGCCGCTTTGTCCCTGCCGGTCGCGCTCGTCTGCCGCAGTTCGTTGATTCTGGTGGTGAGGTCCTGCAGGTGGAGTCGGGCTGTTGTCAGGGCATTGTCGGCGTTTTTCTCGTCCTTTTCAGCTGAAGCCACCTCGTAGGCCAGGCGTTGTTCTTCGGCTTCGGTGTTGCGGTCGTCGAACAGTTCCTGGCGCTGAGTGGCCAGGGCGTTGCGTTCCTGCTGCCGGCGGTCGAGTTCAAGTCGTTTTTCCTGCAGTTCCTGAGTCTGTTTGGCGATCTGTTCGGCTTGCAGTCTGGTTTGCACGACCAGGGCATCATGCCGTTTTTCCTGTTCGCGTTTCAGGCTGGTGGTTTCTTCGCGTTGTCTCCGGCGCTGCTCGAGTTCCTGGCGAGTCGCTTCCAGGGTTTCCAGGTTCAGGCCGGTGACGCCATAGGCGGCCAAGTCCTGTTGCAGAAGCATCAGGGCCCGTCGGCACCTGTCGTCCTCGGCCGCGGCTTCCGTCTTCAGGGCATCCAGGGCCGCGCGCGTGTTTTCCAGGCGTATTTCGACGTTTTGGCTGTCGCGTTCGTGCCTGGCGACGGCCTGTTGCGCTTGAGCCAGGACTTCCTGCAGTTTCCGCAATTCGCTGTTCAGGCGGGCGTCAGTCCTGAACACGCGTGCGGCCTCCCGGAGTTGCAGGTCCTTGCTTTGCTGCAGGTTTTGCAGGATCCGAGCCAGTTCCTGGGCGGGGCGGGTTGTCTGCCCGGTCAGTCCAAGCTGAGCGCAGCAGTCGGAGATTTTCCGCGTGGCCTCGGTCACGGCTTGCAGGCCAGATTTCTCTTCGGCCTGCAAGCGCGCCAGATTGTTTTGGACGTCGCTGAGCCGGAGGTCAAGGGCGTGGCTGTCGGCTGCGAGGCGTTTGAGGTGTTCGCGGGCTTGTTGCAGTTGTTGTTGGGCGTCATCCTGAACCGGGATGTTGCCGGTGGCGTAAGGATGGCTGGTGGCGCCGCACAGCGGGCAGGGGCGCCCGTCCCGAAGCCGGCGCCGTTCGTCCTCCAGGCGCAGGATGTTTTGCTGCTGCTGAACGAGCTTTTCCCGCAGGTCGATTTCTGTTTCCTGCCGGGTGATGTCCGCGGCGATTCGGCTTTGCTGTTCCCGCAGGCGGTTGCATTCGGCATTGAGCTGTTCCTGTTGGTGACGGCGTTCCCGGCAGCTGGTTTCGGCCGCCTGGCGCTGGGCCAGGGCGTCCAGGGCGGTTTTGGCCTGGTTTCGGTCATTCGTTGCCTCGGTGTTGAGGGCAAGCCAGGCCGAGGCATCTCGACCATCCAGGTTGCTGGCGTGTTCCGTCTGTTTCGCGGTCAGTTCAGCCGCGGTTTTTTGCCGGGCGTCCCTGGCTGCTGCCAAGTCGCGGTTTTTCTGTTCCAGGTCCGTTGCCAGGGCTTGGCATTGTTTTTCCGCCTGGCGTGCCTGGGATTGTTTGTTGGCGGCATTCCGGGCCTGTTCCTGAATGGCCTTCATGCGGCTGCTGATGCCGGCAAGTTCGCCGATCAGGCTGGCGTCGACGGCTGTTGCCTCAAGACGTGCATGGGTGTCCTTCAGCTGCTGAGCCAGTTCCGCCAGGGTTTTTTGGTCGGACTGGTGTTTTTGCTTCTGTCGGGCCAATTCCGTCTCGTTTTTGCGGTGTGTGGCGTCATCGGCTTGCAGTTCCGTGTCCTTGCCGGCGATGGTGTTGTCCAGGGCTTGCACCTTGCGAATGATCGGCAACGTGGACTGCTGCGTCGCTTTTTTGGCTTGCAGGGTGTCCTGGGCGGCTTTCAGGTCGGTTTGCGCCGCCTGTTGGGCGGCTGTCGCAGCTGGCACGTCCTGCTGGCATAGCGCCAGGGCGGCTTCCGCGTTCTTGCATTGGCTGCGGGCCGAGTCCAGGACCGCGTAGTCGCCGGCCAGTTCCTGGGCCTGGTTGGCCCGGAGCAGGCGCTGGCGGTCCGGGCCGAAAGCGTCGATTTCCGTGAGCAGCGTTGTTCGGGCCAGCTCCTGGGCGGCCAGTTTCTCCTGCAGGGACGTGACGTTGTTCAGCCAGTCGAGGGCCTTCTGGCCGTCCTTGAGTTGTCCAGACAGGGCATCGGCCTCGTGCTGTTTTTGCTCCTGTTGTTCGGCCAGTTGCTGACGTTCCTTCGGGGGGAGGACGGTCAGGCCGTTGATTTCCGCCTGCATGGCGGCCAGTCGTTTGTTTTCTTCGGAGGTGCGTTCATGCACGTGTTTGGAGATGTCGCTGTAGATTTCCGTCCCGGTGATCTGTTCCAGGATCGGCGCGCGTTCATTGGCGCTGGCCTGGAGGAAGACGGCGAAGCCGCCCTGGGCGAGGAGCATGGAGCGGGTGAAGCGTTTGAAGTCCATGCCGGTGACTGCGGCGACTTGGTCGGGCACGCCCCGGACCGTGGAATCAATGACGTCGCCGTTGATATGGCTGAGTTCATGTCGTTGCGGCTGCAGGTCGCCAGTGGGTTTTTTCCGGGCCCGGTGCTGCGACCATTGGCAGCGGAACTGGCCCTTGTCCGTGGCGAAGGTCACTTCAGCGAAGCATTCGCCGGTTTGTCGGGACATGATGTGGTTGTTGCCCGGGGTGATGGAACCCAGTCGCGGCGTCTCGCCGAAGAGCGCCAGGCAGATGGCATCCAGGATGGTGGTTTTGCCGGCGCCGGTCGGGCCGGTGATGGCGAAGATGCCGTTGCTGGTGTAGTCGGGGTGGGTGAAGTCGACCATCCATTCGCCGACCAGCGAGTTCAAATTCAGAAAACGCACCTGGAGGATTTTCACGCTTGTGCTCCCTTGGCCGTTGAGTTTTCCGGGTCATGGATGGCGGCGAGGGCTTCCCGGTAGGACTGGCGCAGTCCGGGCCGCTGTTCGTCGGGCGTCTGATGCAGGGCGAGGCAGCGTTCGAAGACCTCGCCGGGTTCGAGGTCATCCAGGGTTTCCTGTGGGTTGTCCTGCTTGAGCACCCGTTCGGCCGTGCGGTTGTTTTTCACGCGCAGGATTTCGAGGCCGGTGTCAGCGACGCCTTCATCGAGCTTCGAACGCAAGTCGGCGATCAGGTCGGCGCCGTCGTATTGGATGTCGAGCCAGGCGGACGTTTTGTTTTGGGCCAGCAGGGCGATGCGTGTGGCAATCGTGTCCCAGTCGCCGCGGATGGTTTCCAGGGCCTGGAAGACGGGAACAGGCAGTTCTTCGACCGTGGTCTGGCGGCCGCGGAAGTCCACCAGGCAGACGCTTTTGGGTTGTCCGGCCTCGTTGAAGCCCATGGGCAGGGGCGAGCCGCTGTAGCGGATGCGGCTGGCCTGAGCAACGGGCTGTGGCAGGTGCAGATGGCCGAGGGCGACGTAGTCGGCGGTCGGCGGGAAGAGGGTCGGGGAAACGCCGGCCAGGGCGCCGACATACAGGTCGCGGACGCCGTCGCCGTCCACGGTTTTGCCGCCAGTGGTGAACAGGTGCCCCATGGCCACCAGGGGGATGTCGTCGCCGTGTTTGGAACGGGCCTGTTCCGCGGCGGCCAAAGCCGCGTCGTAATGACCGGCAATGCCCCGCAGCAGATTACGGACCTTGTCATCCGGAGTTTCACCGGCTTCCGCGGTGCGGATGTCGCGGTCGCGGAGATAAGGCACGGCGGCCACGATCATTTCCGGGGTGTTGTCGTCTCGTCGGAGGACGACGACTTCGTCGGCCGGGTTTTCCGCGGCGCTGCCGACGACGTGGACGCGGAGGGCTCGGAGCAGTGGCCTGGGGGCATCCAGGAAGGACGGTGAGTCGTGGTTGCCGGCGATGATGACGGCATGCCGGCAGCAGGTGGCGGCGATTCGGCTGAGAAAACGGTAATAGAGTTCCTGGGTGTTGTTGCCTGGGGCGCCGGTATCAAAGACATCTCCGGCGACCAGGAGAGCGTCAACGCGGTGTTCGTCCATCACGCGCAGAAGCCATTCCAGGAAAGCCTCGTGTTCCGCATGGCGTTTTTTGCCCAGCAGGGAACGTCCCAGGTGCCAGTCAGACGTATGCAGCACTTTCATGAATCGCGCCTTTTCTGTTTTTTTCCGAACGGTCGTTCAGCCATTGAAGAACCGGTGGGCAGGCGTTCTTTTTTGACGGTTGGCCCGTGTCGTCGATGGGTGCATCGGCGCCGCCGGAGTTGGCCGGATGCGTCAGTCGGGCATGCCATGCCATGCCATGCCATGCCATGCCATGCCAGTCTGGGCGCGTGCGGTTTTGCCGGCTGGGGCAGGCGGTGTTTGGTACGGAGGTACAAGGGATTCTGGCCTGGCGAGGCGCCAGGCACCTGGAACACGGTGCCTGGGGGCATCGCCTTGCCAGGAGAAGGTGTTTTATTCCGGTTGCAGCACCAGTCCCAGGGGCAGGGCGTCTCCGGCGACTTGATCCTGGAAGTCCTCCGAAGCATGCTGGACGGCGGTGACCATGTCGAGCCATTCGGCCGGCGCCTGGTGTTCTTGCAGGAAATCCCTGGCGGCGCCGCGGTTTTCTTCCGGCAGATCGATGGTGCGGATGCCGGTCAGCCGGGCGGTGTTGGCCACGGCAAACAGGGCGAGCCGTGGCGTTTTGGCCTGGGTGGCTTTGCGGAGCAGGTCGGTGAACAGGGGCGCCCATTGTGCGGCCGGCAGGACCGCGTCAAGTGGTCCCAGGAAAAGTCGTCTGGCCGCCAGGCGGGCGATCACCCAGAAATAGGCCTCTTCCAGCTTGCCGCTCTGTCGCAGCAGGCCGGTAAGCAAACGCAGTTTCAGGGTGTGGGGGATTTTTTCCAGGGCGGCGGCCAGTCGCCACTGCTCCAGGCCGGGGTGATGGCCGGAGCGGACGGCGTTGGCGCCGCTGGCGGTCAGGACCGCGCGGACGACCGTGGCCGCGGCCTGGTCCTGCTGGCCCGGGCGCAGACCGGCGGCCAGTCGCCGCCAGAAGGTCCACCATTCGGCCTGCACCTGGGAATTTTTGCCGGCGAGCGGGCCGGCGTGCCACAGTTTCCAGGCTTCACGGACGCGCAGCTCGTCGCCGGGCGAACCGCATCCAGGGCGCAGGCAGAAGCCGGTCAGGTTGAGCCAGCGGGCTTCGTGGGCGGGCGACAGCGACCGCCAGCCGTGGTTCCGCAGCAAATGGTCGGCAAAACGCCGGAGCAGGGCGGCATTCCAGCTTGTGCGGGGCAGGTCAAGGGCGTCTTCGAGTACCTTGTTGAGCCCGGGGAGCGCCGCCTGATCAGGTGCGGCCAGGGCGGTGGTCAGGACATGGAGCGCATCGCGGATGCGGTCTTCGGCAAGGGTGATCGAATCCTGTCTGGCAGCGGCGCCGGGCGCGGCCTCCGGGCTGTCCGGCTGGTGCTGCCTCAGGTCGAAAGTCAGGGGGAAGCGATGGCCGGTCGCAGGCACTTCGCACCAGATTTCCAAGGTGCCGGTTTCATTCAGTTGGGAGGAGACGACGGCCTGGAGGGCGGCCTGATCGGTTTTCCGGCCGTATTTGAGCACGGTGTGCAGGGGCGGCAGGGCGGTGATGCCGTCGGTCTGGGTGGGGATGACATCGCCGAGTCGGTCGCCGAGCCGGGTGGCGCTGGCAGACAGGGGGAAGGCGACCGGCTGATTGGCCCGCAGCAGGAACGACTTGTCCGCCAGGCGCTGGACCATGCCTTCGTCGGTGTCGCGCGGCATGACGCAGACGAGGGACTGCTGGTCGTTTTGTTCGACTTTCAGGAAGAAAGCCCGGGCGATGCCGCCCTTGACCCGGACGCCGCGGCCGGTGCGGGCCAGGCCGTAGTAGGCGGCGCCGACTGACACGGCCAGGCTGAGGTCGGCAGCGTGCAGTTCCGGCAAGGCGTCGCGTTGCTGCCAGGCGCCGAGCTGGGTTCTGAGCTTTTGGCGGAAGGTCTCGGGAAGCATGGCGCCGCCATTGAACAGCACATGCGTGGGGGCGGCGGCCTGGCGTGGAGTCGGGCCGGCATGCCGGAGAAAGTCGAGCAGGTGCTTGGTGATGGCCGGGTCGGCCGCATAGGGCAGGCCCATTTCCTGGATGCCGCGGCGGCGGTCCGGGGCCGGGGCGTCCGGGGGCAGGTTTGGGAAGAAGCCGCTGATGATGGTGTCCAGGACTTCCTGCCGGGTGAAGGCATGGGTGCGGAGGCCGGCCAGCAGGGAGCTGCCCGTGCCGGTGACCTGGACCGTGCAGGATTCGACGGGTTGTGGTCCGAGCAGGGCCTCCTTGGCGCGACGGCATTCCTGGCAAAGTTGGCTCCACTGCCGTTGGGGCAGTTTGGTGTTCCAGGCTTTTTCGGCCAGGCGGGCCAGGGTCATGTCCATGTTGTCGCCGCCCAGGAGCAGGTGGTCGCCGACGGCGGTTCGGCGCAGCACGGCGTTGTCTTCCACCTGGATGATGGAGAAGTCGGTGGTGCCGCCGCCGACATCGATGACCAGGACTTGGGCGCCGGCCGGGAGGAGGTCCTTCCAGGCCTCGTCATGATGGGCGATCCAGGCATAGAAGGCGGCCAGGGGCTCTTCCAGCAGGGTCAGGTGCTTGAAGCCGGCCTGGCGGGCGGCCGTCACGGTCAGGTTACGGGCGGCTTCGTCAAACGAGGCCGGGACGGTGACGACGACCGGCTGCTCAGACAGTTTGCAGGGGGTGCCGTCTTCGTCTTTGAGACGGCCGAACTGGCGGTCCCAGGCAGCCCGGATATGGTCGAGATACAGGAAAGCCGCCCTGACTGGCGAGAGGTTTTGCCGGGCCAGGTCACTGCCCCAGGGCAGAATCGGCTTTTGCCGGTCGACGCCGGCATGGGCAAGCCAGGACTTGGCGGAGGCGACCAGCCGTTCCGGTACGGCCGAGCCCTGTTCGCGGGCAAGGCGGCCGACGGCATGGCGGTTGGCCTTGGTCCAGGGCAGGTCCAGAGCGTGCTCCGGCAGGTCGTGCTCTCCAGCCAGGTAGCAGAAGGACGGCAGCAGCGGTTCGGCGGCCACTTCGCCCGGGGCGATCAGCTGCGGAATGAGAAGTTGTCGGAGAACTGGCGTCTCTTCGGTCAGGTCGGCATAGCAGACCGAGCAGTTGGTGGTGCCGAGGTCGATGCCGACCCAAAAGCGGCCGATGGATTCAGAACGGTTGGTCATTATGGAAAAATCAGGTGAGGTGTGGGGAAAGATGGCGGGTGGCAGAGGGGTGGCGCCGGGCGCCTTGCCGCCGGCTGCTGAGGTCTTGTCGTTCCGGTGGCCGGGAGGCGTGGCGGCTGGGCCGGAGTGTCATTCAATGGCCTTGATGGACTGGCGCCGGGCGTTGACTTCCTTCACTTCCTCGGCGGTGGCGCGCCGGAGGGTGATATTGTCAAAGCAGTAGACGCCGGAAGGCCAGAAGGCGTACGGTTTGATCAGCAGCCTTTCCGGATAGAATTGCGGCTTGCTGGCGGGCAGGCTGAAGCCCATTTCAAAGCGTTGCCACTCGTTGGGCTTGACGGTTCGGCAGGCGAGGGTGTGGCGGTACACCATCAGGTAGTCGCCTTCCCTGGAGTCACGGCGCAGGGCGTCGGGGCCGAACATCTCCGAGTAGCCCGGGCCGCCGGGATGGTGGGTGTGGAACCAGGATGAGTCCTGGCCGGCCTGGTCGGCGGTCACGCGCTGGAAGCCGCGGATCAGAATCATGGGGTAGCACAGTTCGGAGGCCTTGAACGGGCTTTTGACATCCGCGCCGATGATGAAATGGACGTCGCCTGGTTTGAGGTCAACCGGTGCGGCAAAGGCCCAGACGCCCTCGTGGGCGCCGACGGTGTCATACTGCCCGGTCCGCTTGCCGCGGCCGCGGCCGGCGAAAGCTTTCTCGTCGGTCTTCCAGGCCTTTTTGTCTTCCTGGAAGACGCTGGTGTCGAAGGCCAGGCATCGTCCCGGGTTGCCTGATTCCGCCCAGGTCGCGGTCAGGCCATCGATGCCGCTCCAGCCGGCAGGGGTCTTGCCGTTTCCCTTTTCCAGGTCGCTGTTGACGATCAGGTTGGTGTGGCGGCGTGACGCTTTGGCCTTTTGGGCCAGGAGGGGTGTGCCGACGAGCAGCATGGCGGTGGTGGCGACCAGCAGCAGCGATGGAAGTCGTGAGGTCATGTCAAGGTCCTCCCGGAACAATGATGGTTTGACGTTGATGTTCGGCGATTGCCTCCCGGGCGAGTCGTTGGGAGCGGGCGGCGCCGGGCTATTCGGTCTGCTGGTGGAACAGCTTGGCGTAGAAGCCATCTTTGGCCAGCAGTTCCTGATGGGAGCCATATTCGCTGATGACGCCATTTTCGAGCACGGCGATTTTATGACAGCGCATGGCCATGGACACGCGCTGGGAGACCATGATGGCGGTCTTGCCGATCAGGATTTCGGCCAGCGTCTCCTGGATTTTCTGTTCGGTGTTGGCATCCAGGGCCGAGGTGCAGTCGTCGAGGATGAGCAGTTCCGGGTCGGTGAGCAGCGCCCGGGCCAGTGACAGGCGCTGGCGTTGGCCGCCGGAGAGGCTGGTGCCCTTCTGGCCGATCAGGGTTTCGTACTGCACTTTCATTTCCAGGATGAAGTCGTGCATCTGTGCGGCTTTGGCCGCGTTCATGATCTGTTCGTTGGTCGCATTCGGTCGGCCGTAGCAGATGTTGTCCCGCATGGAGCCGCTGAAAATCTGCGCTTCCTGGGGCACGATGCCGATGCGGTGGCGCATGGAGAGCGTCCTGATGTTTTTGAGGTGGATGCCATCGATGGTGATGTCCCCGTGGTTTGGCTCGTACAGCCGTGACAACAGGTGCAGGAGTGTTGTTTTGCCGCTGCCGCTGGCGCCCATGATGCACAGCCAGGTCCCGGCCGGGACCGTGAAGGTGACGCCTTTGAGCACCGGTTCCGGCGGCGTCACCGGGGCGTCGTTGCCTTCTTCGTCGACTTCGCGTTCGCCGCGCGGCGGCGGATAGGTGAAGAACACGTCGCTGACTTCGACGCCCTTGCGGAGCGGGCTGGGAAAGTCGACGGCGTCAGGCGCGTCGACGATTTCGAGGGGCCGGTCCAGGACGCCGACGACCCGGAGCAGGGCGATGCGCAGGCGCTGCAGCACGAAGCTCAGCTGGGTGAATTCCAGCACCGGCTGGAACAGGGTCATGGTGGTTGTATGCAGGAACATCATGCGGCCCAGGGTCATGTCGCCGTCAATGACCATCTTGCCGCCATACAGGAAGATGGTGCAGCTGCTCAGGCTGGTGAGGATGCCGGCCTGGCGGCCCAGGCCGGCGTTGAGTTTCTGGCTGGCCAGCGCATCGCGGATGAAGGTCGCGATGAGCCGGTGGAAGTTGAGGATTTCGCTTTTTTCGCGGGCATAGGCCTGGATAGCCTTCATCGCGTCGATTTTCTGGGAGACCAGTCCGTACAGGCAGGAGTTGGTGTGCCGCAGCTCCTGGTTGAGATGGCGGATTCGCGGCCGCTGCCGCCGGTACATCCAGGCGTAGATGGGGGTGATGGCGATGGCGATCAGGGCCATGCGCCATTCTTCGAAGAGCAGGACTGAAGTCCCGACCACGATCATCGAGGAGCAGTGGGTCGCGCTCATGAACAGTCCCATCATTTCGCCCTTGACCGCGTCGACATCGGAGAGGATGCGTGACAGCAGCCGTCCCGGGCTCATGGACTGGTGGTAGGACATGGACAGTTCCAGCACCTTGCGATGCATGTCCTCGCGCAGTTTTCCGGTGATGCCCTGGGCGACGGTGATTTGCTGCCGGGTGGAATATCTGGCCAGGAAATTGAGGGCGATCTGGGTTCCCATGTAGAACAGGGCGATGAACAGCAGCCGCCGGCCGGCGCCTGGCGGTCTTTTGCTGACGGCGGCGCCCATGTCGATGCGCCGGCCCATGCTTACGGTCGGGCGTGACGGTCCGCCGAAGCGGTTGCGGTCGGGCTCCCAGATGCGGCGCGAAGTCACAGCCCGGGTATTGTCGGCGCTGCGGATGACCAGGATGTTGTCGACGACCAGCCGGGAGTAGAAGGACATCAGGTATACGGCGTTGGAATTGGCCGCGACCATGACCATGCAGGCGATCAGCGACCAGCGCGAGCTCCAGGCGTATTCCCGGATGAAGCGCAGATAAAGCGGCCAGTCCGTGCCGCGTTCCGGCGGCGGCGGCCGGTCCGGGCGGTACGGATAGTCCCGCTTGTGCTCTTTGATTTTGTCGAAGAAACCCATGGCGTGGTTTGGCGGTTCGGGCAATGGTGGTCGGACTGGGGGGCGAAAGGCGTCAATCGGCTATGGCGCTACTCGTCGATCACGCCTTTGCCCATGTGCTTGGTGTAGAGCTCGTGGTAACGGCCGTTGGGAATGGCCATCAGTTCGGCATGGGTACCCTGTTCCTGGATGACGCCCTTGTCCAGCAGGATGATCAGGTCGGAGTTCTTGATGGTGCTGAGGCGGTGGGCGACGACGAAGCTGGTCCGCCCGGCCAGAACCTTGTCCATGGCCCGCTGGATGGCCTGTTCGGAGTCGCTGTCGAGCGAGCTGGTCGCCTCGTCCATGATCAGGATGGCGGGATCGGCGCAGATGGCGCGGGCGATGTTGATGCGCTGCTTCTGGCCGCCGGACAGTTCGACGCCGTAGTCGCCGACCAGGGTGTCGTAGCCCTGCGGCAGCGACATGATGAAGTCATGGATTTCCGCGATCTTGGCGGCGGCCTCGATCTCGTGGCTGGTCGCCCCGGGGCGGCTGTAGCGGATGTTGTCGCGGATGCTGATGCTGAACAGCAGCGATTCCTGCAGGACGATGCCGAACTGCCGGCGGAACTGATGCAGGTCAAGGCGGCGGATGTCGTGGCCGTCGATGAGCAGCTCGCCGCCGGTGATGTCATAGAAGCGCAGCAGCAGGTTGAGGATGGTGCTCTTGCCGCACCCGGTCGGGCCGATCAGGGCGATGGTGTCGCCCGGCTTGACGTGGATGGAGATGCCGCGGAGCACGGGGTTGCTTTCCTCGTAGTGGAAGAACACGTCGTTGAAGTCGACCTTGCCGGTGATGCGCGGGATGGGTATCGGGTTCGGGTCGTTGACAACCTCGGGCTTTTCGTCGAAGATTTCGAACAGCCGTTCGGTGGCGATGGAGACTTGCTGGAGTTGGTTGACCAGCTGGGAGAAGCGCACGGCCGGTCCGAGCAGCTGCATGGCGTAGGCGGTGAA
>CAYOUR010000040.1:14484-20022 GCA_964407145.1 uncultured Lentisphaeraceae bacterium
GTAGGTCAGGTCGCCTTTGAGGATCATGGCGCAGCCCAGGAAGTAGATCAGCGACCGTCCCAGTCCCTGGATGAGGTTGACGTTCATCCAGAAGGTGTTGCCGGCGATGCCGAGGTCCTTGTCATGGACCAGTGCCGTCCTCGACTGGTCCTCGAAGACGTTGTGTTCGCGCGATTCGGCGCCGAAGGTCTTGACGGCCATGTTGGCGACCAGGCGGTTCTGGACGCCGCCGGAGAGGCGGTCGTAGGCGGAGCGGCTGGCCTTGCTGGCCACGATGATCGGCCGGATGTTGAAGCGGTAGTTGAGGACAAAGACGGTGACGATGATGATCAGCAGGATGGACAGGCGCCAGTCGATGGCAAAGGTGGCGACGATGGCGAAGGTCGAGCAGACCAGGTCGGAAATGATGCCGATGCTCTGCCCGGTCAGCATCTGCTGTACGGTGCCGCTGTCGCCCATCAGGCGCCAGACCAGCTTGCCGACGCTGTTCTTGCTGAAGAACCGCAGCGACATTTTCAGGAAGTGCTGGTAGAGGGCGCAGCGGACGTCGAAGACGAAGCGCTGCCCCAGGTAGGCGATGCTGAGCGACTGCACGTAGCCGAACAGGGCGGAGAGGATCGGCAGCGCGACCATGAGGAAGCCCAGCCCGAAGTACAGGTTGGTTTCCCCGTTCGTGAAGACGCGGTCGACCAGGGCGCGGGTGACCAGGGGCGGCGCCATGGCCAGCACCGACAGCAGGACCGTCAGCCCGAAAAGCCCGTAGAGCTGCAGGGAGTAGGGCTGCATGAACACCAGGATTTTCCTGATGTTCCCCAGGCGCTTCTTGTCTTGGTTGGGCGGAGGCATGGGCTGTCGCGGGCCGTGGCGGGGGGTTATTCGAAGTCGAGGTTGAACAGGTAGAACCAGAGCGAGGATTTGCCGTAGTAGATGCGTGCCTCGGCGGTGGTTCCGGGCGGGATGACGCGTTCGCCGGAGTCGAAGCTGCAGTAGGCGACCCGGTAGGTGCTTTCCCCGTCAGCTTGGATGACGCTGCGCAGGTATTCGATTTTGCCGCGGAAATAGGTCCGCGAGATGCCGCGGTAGGAGCTCAGTCGGGCGCGGTAGCGTTGGCCTTCGGCGACCTTGGTGGAGTAGCGTTCGTTGATGCGCAGCTTGAGGGTCTGCTGGTCGCCGCCGAAGATTTCGTAGATGACGGTGGTCGGCTGCAGGAGTTCGCCGATGACGAATTCATAGCGGACCACGACGCCGCTGATGGGGGCGCGGACCTGCCGGGTGCGGAGGCGGGCTTCGGCCCGGCGCACCGCGTCGGCCAGGGCGTTCATTTCGTTCCGGATCGCGACCAGCTCGCTGTTGTATTTCTCGCGGTCCCGGCGGAGCAGCTCCTCGTAGACATGGAAGTCCTTCTGCTTCAATGAATTGAGTGTCACCTGCGCGAGTTGTTCCTTGAGCTGGTCGTCTTCCAGGTTGCTGGCCGCCTTGAGGCCTTTTTCAACCAGCTCCCGGGTCAGTTTGAGTTTGGTCTGGGCGTTCTGTAACTGGAGTTTGGCGATGGCGATGTTGTCCAGGTGCATGCGCTGTTGTTCGGTCAGGTCGACCCGGCGGCGTTCCAGGTCGATGTTCATTTCGGCCTGTCGGCGTTCCAGTTCGACTTCCAGCTTGGAATAGCGGGCCTTGGCTTCGGCCAGGGACGCCTCTTCCTCCTCCGAGTTCAGCTGCACGAGCAACTGTCCGGCTTCGACCTTGGCACCGGAGGTGACGAGGATTTTGCTGACGACGCCGGTGACCGGCGGTCTGACTTCGGCATAGTCCTCGGTGGTGACGTAGCCGGAGGCGACGGTGTAGCGGTCGACCTTGATGACCATGCCGGTGGCGACAATCGCGGTGATGACCAGCAGGGTGAGGAGGGAGTAGAGGATTTTCTTGCGGCGGGCATCCCGTTTGGGAAGAGGCATTTTCTCGCCGATGGTGGTGCGCAGGTCGCCCATAACAACTCCGTGCTGGCTGTGGCTGCCGGGAGGCGGCAGAAAAAAAAAGACTCGCCTGGGAGTATCGGGAATCAGACAGAAGGCAATCCCGAACGTTGCGAGTCATTCGGACCAAGGAAGAACCTGACCGGGAAAACGGGAACTGGACTGGTAAATAAGATAAAAGTCATTTGCCGCCTGTCAAACCGCCGGCTGGCAAAATCATGGTGGTTCCGGATGAAGATTCATCCCGGGTTCCGAGGAGTGTGCCAGGCGTTTTCAGGCGTCCTTCCGTGGGTGCCATCTCGCGGTCTCGGGTTTTTCGTTCCCGGAACGTCGTCCGCGGCGGTTTGCCTGGCGGCGGGCGGCCGGCGCTTGCATCATGGGGGAGGAGCATCGGCGGGTGGTGGCTGTGGCGGCTTATTTTTCCTCGAAATAGGGCCTCAGGCTGATGAAGTTAAGCGCCAGCTGCTGGCCGGCGGGGGCGCCGGCCGCCTTTTCGGACTCCCAGTCGGTGAAGGAGATGGCGACTTCAGGCGCCAGGGCGCGGAACAGGATGCGATGCGAATCAATGGCGACGTTTTTGGATTTCGGCTTGTTCGCCGTCGGCCAGTGATGAACAAAGGATTTTTCCGGAATGATGTCGGCTGGTGTGATTGTCGCACGCAGCAGCATGTCCGGAGGTTCTGCGGCCTTTTCGCGGATGTCGCTCAAGTCGGCCACGGCGAAATTGAGGGTGTAGAGCTTGCCGGGGGTGAGATTGACCGCGGTCTGGCTCAGGCGGTTCGGCTTTTGGGCATTGCGGGTGAGGAGGGCGACGGTGTCGCCGATGTTTTTGACGCGTGCGTCCCGGCGCCGGTGCTGATGGTCGCCGCCATAGCCGGGCAGGGTTTGCGCGGTGATGGCGCCGTCCTCCGCGGGGCTGGCCAGCCAGCCGTCCAGGCCGTCCCGGAAGTCGCCGTTCTGCAGATGCCCGGGCAGATAGGTGAAGCCGTACGTCTCGGAAAGCAGATCGCGGCGGCCTTCGATGCCGTAATGGCGCATGATGGTCGTAATCCAGCGGACGGTCTCTTCATCCGTATGGGCGATGTTGTAGCAGCCGAAGCCGAACAGCCCCTGGAATTCCGGGGCGTTGGCGAGCAGGTGGAAGTAGCGGTCGAAGAAATACTTGATGTCGACCTCGGGGAAGGTGTAGACATTCCAGCGGCCATGGGCGATCAGGCCGGTCATGATCATCATCATCTTGCCGGCCGGGTCATCGACCAGCCTGGCGCCGTCGGTGACATAGTCGCGGAAGCCGTCGAGGTAGTCCTCCATTTCGGCCAGGGTCGGTTTGGTGACGATGTAGGTTTCATAAAGGACTTTGCCGCGGCCCTGGGAGACGTTGGCCGCGGCGGCGAAGACATCGGTGTGCATGGTCGGGCTGCGCAGATGTCCGCCGCAGACCCAGGTGTAGATCAGCTTGTCCAGGTCGGTGAGGTTCCACATGGCCTGGGCATAGGCCGCGCGCACGGGCGCCGGCGCGCCGGCCGCCAGTTCGTCGAGGGTGCGGCCGACCGTGGTTTTGACCGACCATGACTCAAGGATGTTTGCGGTCATCTTGTCGGCGTCGCGCCAGGTCGAGGCGGAAAAGCCGCCGCTGCCGATGAATTTGATGCCGCGGGCGGTCAGTTCGGGCACGGCCTCCTTGGTATGATTGCCTTCGGCGTCAATGATGTTGACATTGGGGAAGATGTGCTTCCTGTAGAAGTCCAGGTCGTACCGGAAGGTCGCCAGGTCGGTTTCGGGCACGACGAAGTAGGGATACAGGAAGAGTTGCGGCACGGCCCGGATGACGATGCGGCCCGAGCCGGCGCCGGCGACGGTCAGGCGGTGCTCGCCCCGGGGCAGGTAGCGCATGGTGGAAAAGGGCTCGCCGGGGCGGAAGATGACCACCGGCTCCTCGCTGCCAGCCAGCGTGGCCCGGGCTGTCGTTTCGGATTGTTCCAGGCGGACGTAAATCCAGCCTTCCCGCGGATTGACGAACGGATAGGTCGTATTGGCGAGCGGCGCCTGCAGCAGTTCGGTGACCAGGTTGTTGAGCTGCCGCATCGGCGGTGGCGGCGGTGGCGGTGCGTTGACGGTGATGGTGTAGGTGTTGGCGGCGAGTGTTTCGCCGTTGTCACGCCGCGCCACGTCAATGGCGAGGCTGGCCTGCCCCAGAGGCAGGCGACCGGGCCGGACGGCGATGTGGCCTGCCTGGACGGGGAAGCGGCCGGTGAAGGCCGCGCCGCCTTCCGCGGCGGGGGTGATGGCCACCCGGGCCTCGACCAGCTCTTCCGCAATGGGCGTGGAATGGAAAAAGCGGATTTCGGCCGCATCGTCGCTGACGACCTGGTTCAGCAGGGGGGCGACGGGGATGATCCGGTTGTTGCGGAGGACGGGGGCCGGCTTTGATTCGGCCACGGCCTTCTCCGAGAGCGGTATCAGGAAGAAGTCGGAGACCCAGAGTTCGCCGGTCGCCGAGGTGGCGAAGACGCCGAACGAATAGAGGCCGCTCTGCTGGCTTTGGGGGGCGGTCACTTCGGCCTGCCAGAGAGTCCATTCCGGGCAGTCGGCGGGCAGCCGTTCGGTGCCGGCGTCCTTGTACCAGCCGGGGATGTCATAGATGACAATCCCGCTTCGCCCCGCGCTGAACTGCCTGGTTTTGATCCAGGCGCCGACGCGGTATTTTTCCCCGGGTATCAGCTTGATTTCCGTCTGCCGGAAGACCACCAGCCTGCTGAGGTCGACTTTGAGGGCGTTTTTACCCTCCGGGCCCTGTCCGGCCAGGAACGTGACTTCCGCGGCGGTGCCGTTCCACTCGAAGAATTCACCGGCGGCATTGTGATGGAAGTCGCCGTTCTGAATCAGATTGTCGGCGGCCGTCGTCGCCAGGGTCAGAGCCAGGCTTAAACACATGACTGCCGTGCGCATGGATGGGCCTCCAGATGATCAATGGTCGAAAGTGAGAAAACCAGGGGCAGGCTATGGCCATCAACAATAGCCCCGTGAACGGCAAGTGCAAGCACCACACGGTGAAATCATCGGCGCGTCTCGCCATGAGTGCCGGTCAGGCGAGAACCGGTGGGCACGGGGCGAGAGGAGCCGGACGAGCCTGGGGCCGGGGCCAGGCGCTGCCGGCCGTGCGTCCCGTGCGTCCCGCCTGTCCTGTGGCTTCTTCTGATTCTGCTGGTGTTTTTTTTGGGGGGGGCGGAGTGTCCAGTGACATCCCGAAAGGCTTGCCGGCGGCGGAAGATGCGCATGTCCCGAGGAAATGAGAGGTTCACGTGCGTAAGAGTGAAGGAGCGCCGCGCCAGTTGGTTAAAGGCTTTCCGGGGGAGGGGGGCGACGATGTCTCGGGTATTATTGTCCGTGATGCTTTTCACACGTCATGGCGAGCAGCCCCTACGGGGGCGGGGCCAGGAAACGCAACGTCGTGCTCCCGGCCGAGTGACAGTCCAGCCAACGTGAAAAATGTTTTCTGCCGGAAGCGTTTTCACTGCCAGGGTCGCCGGGCCCTTTACATTGGTCAGGGCAATCGTTCGTAGGCCAG
>CAYOUR010000040.1:20032-21710 GCA_964407145.1 uncultured Lentisphaeraceae bacterium
CAGGGGGGCGTCTGCCTGCACGGCCGGTGGAATGACAGGATCGTCAAGTCGTCTGCCATTGCAATAGTCACAGGCGCTTTGGGTGCGGGTCGCATGCATGAACCGCCGCAGCGCCGTGCGCAGCTGGCCGCGGGTTCCGGCGTCCAAGCCGAGGTCGACATAGTCGCCGGAGTCGTCGGGAACCGCCTGGAGGGAATGGGCATGGGCCGAAAATGGGCAACGGTACAAACGCGAATCCTTCAGGGTGAACAGGTTCTTGGCGCAGCAGTTTTGGAAAAGGCTGGTGTTCTCCGGGCCTGTCCGGCCATGGCGATGAATCGCGGCACAGTCGGTCCACCCGGCGACAGCTGTCTTCAGGTATAGGATACGGCGTTGTTCAAGTTCCGCACACAGGGCGTTGACCTTGGTGGACAGGCGCCCGTAGTCCGTAATGATGAACAGCAGTTTGGGATGGGCCAGACGTTCCAGAAGGCCGGCGGCGGGCATGATGGTGCCGTTGGTGTAGATCACGACCTTGTCAATGGTCGGCTGTTGCAAGAGATATTCGGTGAACAGATGCCATTGACGATGCATCAGAGGCTCGCCGCCAATGACTCTGGCCTCGCCAATAGTGTCGACGGCATGGCAGAGATGGTCCAGAAACGGCTTCATTCCCGCGAAGTCGGCGTGGGCTGGCCGCTGGTAATACTGCATCAGATTTGAACAGTCGCGGCATCGCAGGGAGCATCGTTCGGTAATGACCACGTCAACGCTGTGAAAAAAGATTTTCCGCGGGTTGGCATAGCGGTCATGGCTGAGCATGCAGGTGGACACGACGTGGTGGACAAAGTCGCCGGGTTTCGAGAAGACGTGCCGGGGGACTTGGAAGTGCCGGAGGACGGCGGAGGCGGTCAGCCAGCTGGCGTAGCCCAGTTCCGATAGTTGCCGGACGATGTCTTCAATGTCGATGACGGCAATGATGAATACCGCCTCGGGGAAACGTGCCTTGAGCCGCGAGGTGTGCACCACCTCGGTATGGAGCAGGCTCGTGCCGTCGCGGTGGCGGTTGTTGTCGCAGAAGGCTGTGACTTTGATGGCGTGTTCCTGGCAGGCGTGCCAGGCGGCTTCGCCGACCACCCCGGCGCCGAAGATGACCACCGGCGCCTTGGACTGGCTCAGGGAGTCAAAGGCGGAGGCGGGTGTGGCGGTGGGGGGCTGAATCATCGTTTCGCTCCATATCGTCCATAGCGTTTGATGCCTTTGTAAGCACACAGTCCCAGCAGGGCCAGGGGCATCTTCCCGGCGATCAGGAGTGGCGCCAGGCGGCTGCCGCCGGGGGGGGCAGAGTAACTGGGCAGGGAGGCCCGGATGTCAGGATGCTGCAGGAGTCCTTGGACATAACGGTATGCGGGCCGGAAATTGTGTCGGTCGAGCGAACACCCCATTCGGGTCAGGGCGATGATGGTCATGGTGATGCAGTACTGGCCAAGTGCCTGGTCGAGGTCGAGCTGATGTGATTCGCCAAAACGCCTGATGTGGTCGAAGATGGACAGGAAGCCGAAGAGCTGTGATGGTGTTTGCCCGTACCGGAGGGTCAGGCTGGCGCAATTGTTGTGGACCGTGAAGTGATACACGGTCTGGTCCAGCAGGCAAAGTGTTTGTGCGTGCCGGAGGTAGTCGAAGTTGAAGGCCACGTCTT